>NZ_CP043727.1:4082133-4396143 GCF_009831415.1 Yersinia canariae
GCTGCCTGAAGGCTGAACCTTAACGCCAAGCCTGCCGGTGCCACGTTGAGCACTGTTGCTCCACACGTAGTACGACGTACTTTTTGTCTTCAATCCACGTATAGCAGTCTCGGTAAGATTAGCGGCCATGAGGTTACCTTTCTGAGGATAAGCGTTACCTGACCCAATGCCCATTTTGGGTCAGGTAATGGGTCAGGTAAGGATAGTACAATGGGGAAATGAGAGAACCAATCAGAAACAAAAATAACTTCATAACTGATTGATTATAGACAATTAAAAATACAAGCAGAGACAATGACGAACAACTAAAAACATACCAATTTTATGACTCATAATCGCTTGGTCACTGGTTCAAGTCCAGTAGGGGCCACCAAATTTTAGCTGTTAAATCAGTACATTAAGCCACTTTTAATCGAGTGGCTTTTTTGTTTTTAAAAATGATTGGCGGAAAAGTGGCGACAGCATTTTCCTCTCATCAAAGTGTACCGAGCTGTCATGCTCCTAAAACAGGCGCAAAAAGAGTCCACCTCCCTAAAGCTCCCAGCCTTTATTCATCGTCAGGCATTAACACAAGCTATAGAAAGGGTAATCCTACGCGGCCCAGTTGCCCCTAGATAAGAAGAAGCTATGTCGGCTCCAATTAACATCTCACCGGCTGTCACAGAGAGGCTGGAGTCCAATTTATGGATAGCAGTGAATAGTCGCATAAGTCCTCATTTTGCATATCAATCGTAATCTGCTGCTTGCTGAACTTATTTTTTAATCTGTAACTGTGCTATTTATTTTGGTATCAAAAAATAGATGTCAGTGCGACGGCGACCTCTTTGGTGTCTAGTCCCGGCCCCCAAGAATACGTGGCTTAACACTAGCGACCGCCTCAGCGGTGAACAGCGCTTTCAGACCGGCGTATTTACCGTTTTCGTCAGTGATGCCAATGATGTTGGAAACTGTCTGCGAGAGTTTGGTTTCTTCATCATCGCCGGCGCTGATTTCGACCACCGGTACACCATGATGGTAGTCACTCATCCGTTTAACTCAGTGGTTAAGAGATAAGTGTTATTGTCCGGCTGGTTTTAAGAAAGGTTATTTATTTGAATTGGTTAAGGTCTGGCACAACAGCAGGCAGCGGTAAAATCATCAAGCACGCAAAGTCGATGCAGCACTTATCCAGAAAGTGGTTTGATGTGTGGATTATCTGTCCACATTACCTAAAAATATTTTCAAACATATATCTGTCATAGGTAATATGCGATTCTGGGCATAAAAATACAAATTCTACCGTTGTTTTCGCGGTAAGTTGATGTGCAGTATTGGGATAAATGCAGAATACAGAACCTTTACTAAATTTATCTTCTCGGTGATTTTTTAAAATACCCTCTATAACAAAGGATTTACCTCATTATTCCCTATTCTGGCGATGGCTGGCGCGGGTCAGGTCGGGGCAGCGCTGGCGCTTTATGCGCGCTCGACGAAAGGTTCTGTCCTGCGTACACAAATTAAAGGGGCAATTTTCCCAGGATTACTGGGGATTGGTGAGCCACTGATTTATGGCGTAACTTTACCGCGCTTGAAACCTTTTATTACCGCTTGTTTAGGCGGCGCTGTCGGTGGCTTCTTTATTGGTCTTGTCGCCTGGTTAGGGCTGGCCGTGGGGCTAAATACTGTGTTTGGCCCTTCTGGATTGGTGTCGATTCCTCTGATGACCTCAGCCCAAGGGATTTTCGCTGGGATGTTGGTGTATGTGGTCGGTTTGCTTATCTCATATATAGCCGGTTTTACCCTGACGTGGTTTTTTGGCCACAAAGATATCGATTTAAGTTGATTTGAAGCTGCCCATTTTGGCCCTGCATCGCAGGGCCATTTATGACTAACGGCCTTTATATAAGTTATATCCCAACTGCTGAGCGACCGACGCCACCATTTTTTGGCCGCGAACACTATTGCCGATGGGGTCAAGTGGCGGTGAAAAAGCGGCAATCCCCATGACACCCGGCACTACTGCCAATATTCCGCCACCGACACCACTTTTCCCCGGTAAACCCACGGTATAGGCCCAATCCCCCGAGCTGCCGTACATCCCTTCCATGGTCATTTCAGCCAAAATAAACGGCGTATTTGAGGCTGTTAATACCTGTTTTTTTGTCACAGGATTTATGCCGCCGGCAGCAAAAGTTGCCCCAATTGTTGCCAGTTCAATGGTATTGAGCAAGGTTGAGCACTGACGGGTATAGACGTCACAGGCCTCCATAGGATCGCAATACATGGTTTGGGCCGAATAAAGCAGCCATGCAATCGCCCGATTGTGAAAATTGGTCGTTTGTTCAGAATGGTTAACCTCATCCGACAGTGCAATGGGCGCTCCCGCTAACTGTTGTTGAATATCCAGAATACGCGCCCAGCGCTCTTCCCGGCTGCTAGCTTTAATCGCACTCACTGTCGACATCGCCCCCGCATTCACTAACGGTGACAATGGCTTACCATTATGCAGTTCTAATGCAATCACAGAATTAAACGGCAAACCTGTAGGGTCTGCGCCTATCTTATCTTGTACTGCCTGTGGGCCAATATCCTCTAACGCCAGAGCAAGAGAGCAAACTTTCGAAATGGATTCCAAGGCAAAGCGGAAATCAGCATCACCTTGCGAAATAATATCGCCATCGACAGTGACAATTGCCACCGCAGCCAACTTACTGGGAACACTGGCCAAATAGGGAATATAGCTGGCATTCTCCCCACCAGCGAGTGTGGAATATTGCGAATAAGCATCCTTAACAACTTGATTCAGGCGAGCTAGGTCAATAGTCATAATGCTGACTCCAACACTTAATATTATTTAGCAGGGGGCCGAAGCCGCCCTGCATATAGAGGAAGGGTATTAACTGTTCGGTGTATCCGCAGGAGAAGCTTTATTTGCCGCCGCCGCGGTAACATCACCAGTATGTATCGCCGAGGTACTTGGGATCCCCGGATGACCATTTTCCGCTTGCCAAGTAAATGGGGCGAAATCACTATTAGCATCACGCCAGTGAGGTTTGCGGACGATATAAATCAAGAATGGCAATATGACAAAGAACAATGTGGCGGCAATCAAAATGCCAACATATTCTCTTGGGCTGCCCACCGAGATTTGGCTGGGTGGAATAAAGCTGAATACGAAAGCCAGAATTGAGCCAATAAGCCCCGCGCCACCAATGATCCACATACCAATTGTCCCACCAGGAATATGATACGGACGTGGACGATTCGCTTGGCTATAACGCAGATAAATAGCAGCACTGAACATCAACATATACATAATAAGATACAAAATAACGGTCATTTGACTCATTATTTGATACGCAGCCTGCACAGAAGGTAACACCACAAATAATATCGCTAACAAAGAAACAAGCAGTGCCTGTAGCAACAGAATGTGGGTCGCCATACCATTCTTATTGGTATGTTGCCACCAACGCGGCAAGTAACCCGCTTTAGCCACAACCAACAGCCCTGAAGACGGGCCGGCAACCCAAGTTACGACACCAGCCAAGACCCCAATAGCCAATGCAAAAGCGACAACTGGCCCCAACCATTCCAAATGAGCCCACTTAAACATATCGTCATATGCGACCAACAAACTCTGGGTCAGGCTAATATCAGACTGTGGAATAACAAAGGCAATCGCCAGAGTACCTAATACGAAAATAAGTACAGTCCCCACGGCGGAGAACATGATGGCAATAGGGTAATTTCTATTAGGGTTATCTACGTCTTTAACATGGATAGCATTCATTTCCATCCCGGCGTAGAACAAGAAAATACTCGCTGCCAGCACCACATTATCGAAGTTAGAAAAATCAGGAACCACCTGATCCCAAGCTAATTCTATTTGTGGTGCTCCACCGCCAATTAGGTAAGAAAAGCCTAACACAATCAAAATAATCGCAGGAATAATGGTACCGATAATACCGCCCCATTTCGAAACTTTGGCGAAAGTATCCACCCCTTTAAAAGCAATGAAAGTGGCTAGCCAATAAATAAATAGCACTATTCCTAATACAAAGAATTTATTGGCAGATAGGGCCTCGTCCCATCGTTGTTCAGGGCCAATAAAGGCGAGTGAGACTGCGGCAAATGTCAGTGCGGTTGGGAACCACACGGTCACTTCAATCCAAAGCATAAACATGGCGAGAAAAGCAAAACGTGGGCCAAAGGCTTCGCCAACCCAGCGAAATACCCCCCCTTTCTCAGGCCAACCGGTAGCCAGTTCTGCAGCCACTAATGATACTGGAATTAAGAAAAATACTGCGGCAAAGAGATAATAGAAAATAGAACTCAGACCATATTCAGCTTCTGCGGGTAATCCCCTGAGGCTAACAACGGCCACGATATTCATAATTGCCAGTGTAGCGATACTCAGCTTTTTTACTGGAGCAGCGGGTTTACCGGTGCCGGAGACATTATTCGGCATAATTTATCCACCTTATTCATGGGCATGACGCCACCTTGAAGGTTAATAATCAGAATAAAAATCACTATCCAGTTTAGGTATGACTAAAACTATTCTGGCTCGCCTCGCCCCCAAGAGATGGATGCTCACTCAGGTATTTTAGTGAGGATTTATAATCGTCGATTAATAACCCCGCGAAATCCATCTCGAATCCGCGACGGCACATAATGCGCATGACCACGACATCAGACATTTTTCCACTCAGAGTAAATGCTGGAACTTGCCAACCACGCAGTCTCAAACGCTCAGAAAGGTCATATAGGGTATACCCGACTTTAGCCCCTTCTTTGATTCGGAAACAAATAGCAGGAATACCCTCATATGGGCCGCCGCTACAATAGAATTCATAGGGCCCAAGTGGGGCAATCTCTTTAGCTAGGAATTCTGCCACCTGATAACAGGCGCTTTGTACCTTGGTATAGCCCTCACGCCCTAAACGTATAAATTCATAGTATTGGGAGATAACTTGCCCTGCCGGGCGCGAGAAGTTAATAGCAAAAGTGCCGACCTGGCCGCCAAGATAATCAACATTAAATATCAGCTCTTCAGGTAAGGCCGCAGCATCACGCCAAATAACCCAGCCACACCCCAAAGGTGCTAGCCCAAATTTATGGCCGGAAGTGCTAATTGATTTCACCCGGGGTAAACGGAAATCCCACTCAATATCAGGGGCAACAAAGGGGGCTAAAAAACCGCCACTCGCCGCATCAATATGCATATCAATATCAAGACCGGTATCTTTTTGCAGTTTATCCAATGCGTCATGCAAAGGTTTTGGTAACTCATAGTTGCCGGTGTAAGTCACACCGAAAGTGGGCACGACACCAATAGTATTTTCATCACACGCCTCAATCATCCGCTGTGGATCCATAAATAGCTGCCCCGGAATCATCGGAATTTCACGTATTTCGACATCCCAATAACGAGCAAATTTATGCCAGCAAACTTGTACTGGGCCACAGACAAAATTAGGTTTATCAGTGGGTTTACCTGCGGCTTCTCTTTTTTTGCGCCAGCGCCACTTCATGGCCATGCCACCCAACATGCACGCTTCTGAAGAACCAATCGTATTCGTCCCTACTCCTTGCCCGCCCTTTGGAGTCGGAGCATTCCACAAATCAGCCATCATGTTCACACAGCGCATATCTATCGCCGCTGATTGCGGATATTCTTCTTTATCAATCCAGTTTTTATTTATCGAAATATCCATCAGTTTATGGACATTATCGTCATCCCACGTCTGACAGAATGTGGCGAGGTTTTGTCGTGCATTACCATCAAGAAATAGCTCATCACTTATGATTTGAAAAGCAATATCCTCGCGCATCTCCTCTTTAGGGAACTCTTTATTTTCTGAAATATTACGAATCGCTTTAGAACCAAAGCGAGAGTCTAATAAATCCGAGCGATAATCATCCAAAGATTTTCTAGTCATTTCCTACCCCTATCCTAATTGAGATAAACGATCAATTAAAAGTTAGTGAAATCAAACAACTATAAAAATTAAAATTATTATTGAGCATAGAAAATATATCGATAGAACACTATTATGATTTCACATGCTAATAAACGTTAGCACTGGAAAAAAATTGTGCCACTACAAATATCAATATGTTTGCTTTTAAGAATAGATGCTTATCGTATTATTTTTTTTATTAAGAAATTTATTAGAGATTGCTTGCGCAATACCCTCTCGTAACCTAGATTTTATTAATTATGGCGATTTCCACCGCCAATGCTTTAGCATTTAATCACTTTTTCCCGATGGCAATCAGTAGCATCCAATATCGTACCCTGCTGTGAGGATACAGTCAGTTTGCTGATAGGTTGCCCACTCTGATTATCAACTAAAATAGAATACTTTTCGCCAGTAGAAAATAGATGTTCTTCGCCCCATTGACGCAAACTGACGACGATCGGGAATAATTGGCGGCCTTTATCAGTCAGCACATATTCATGATAAGCACTGCCATCAGAGGCAGGAACAATCATCAAAATATCGTGTTCAACAAGTTCACGCAGACGACCCGCCAAAATATTTTTCGCCAATCCAAGATTGCGACGAAATTCACCAAAACGACGGATTCCATCAAAAGCATCACGAATAATCATAAGCGACCAACGGTCACCCAAGATGCCAAGCACTCTGGCAACAGGGCACTCTTCTGCTTCTGCCCGATATTCACTGGTTTTAGACATTTTATTCCTCTAATACAGCAGTGGAAAAACTAGTTGCATATTAAAACCACCTCTGTTAAAAATCAATCAAGTGGTTTTAATTCGAAACCAGATAGAACGTCAGGCATTTTATGTCCATCGCAAGAGAATCAGCAAAAAGCCGTACTCATTCATTAGCAAAAACGGCTCTCACACCGCGTCTCACTTCAATCATGGTGTTGCTCTTTGCCATGGTATCCGCCATGGCAGTTGCCAATGTCTATTTTGCGCAACCTTTGCTGGATATCATGGCGAGGGATCTCAATGTTAGCCCGTCGACGGTGGGCCTGGTAGTGACTCTGACACAAGTGGGCTATGCCTTGGGGCTGATATTTATTGTGCCGCTGGGTGATCTGTGGGATCGCCGGAAATTAATTATTGGACAGTTATTGTTGTCTGCTGCGGCATTGATCTCCGCAAGTTTTGCCCCCACTTTTTCACTGTTACTGATAGCAATGCTGATTATCGGCCTGATGGCTGTTGTGGTGCAGGTAGTCGTGGCTTTTGCTGCAACACTGGCACCAGAGCAACAAAGAGGGAAAGTGGTGGGTAAGATAACCAGCGGAATTGTTCTGGGGATCCTGCTGGCGCGCTTTATCTCTGGTGCAATGGCCGACTTTGCCGGCTGGCGCTCAGTTTATTTTTGCTCAGCAGCAATGATGTTATTGATGGCGATGATTCTTTATTACGTCATGCCGCCCGGCGCTAAATCAGCTCCGTCATCATATCGGCAGCTACTGCTGTCACTGTTTGGGCTATTTATCAGTGAGCGCGAATTACGTATACGAGCGGCTTTGGCATTACTGATATTTATGGCTTTTAGTGTGCTATGGACCGCAATGGTGTTTCCCTTGAGTAGCCCACCTTATGCTTTGTCACACAGTCAGGTGGGTTTATTTGGGCTGGTAGGTATCGCGGGCGCATTAGCTGCAAGCCACGCCGGGCAGTTAGCCGATCGCGGGATGGGGCTGAAAACAACACAAATTGCTCTGGCGCTGTTGCTGTTTTCCTGGCTACCGATAGCATTTTTGCCCCACTCACTCTGGTGGTTAGTCATCGGTGTAGTGATATTGGATTTTGCGGTTCAAGCCGTACATGTCACGAATCAAAGCATTATTTTTGCACTACGTCCGGATGCTCAAAGCCGCTTGGTCGCGGGCTACATGTTGTTCTATTCAATCGGCAGTGCCATTGGAGCTATCAGTGCCACCTTAATCTATGCATATGCTGGATGGTTAGGTGTCTGCGCTCTTGGCGCGATGATAAGTGCCGTTGCAATGCTGTTTTTACATCTGACGTACAGGAATCATTCCACAGCGTAATCAATTGAATATCATAAATTTTATTTATGTATCTATTGTTCGACCTATACTCATGTTAGTTATCGATAACTGAGTTCAGATCTTAGAGGAGTAATCATTATGCTGAATATAGATCGGAAATATCTCGTAAGCCTTGATGAAGGAACCTTAAAAAAACAACGACTTATAATGCAAATTATTGCTGTGCTGCTGCTGTTAGGTGGGATTTTTTGTCTTATTAACCCGTTAGCTTCCGGGGCCGCCCTGAGTATGATTATCGGTATTCTGCTGCTGCTCAGCGGGGTGGCGATGATAGTCGGGATGATAGCCAACCGCTCTCATAATCTTTGGCCAATGATTATTGGTATTTTACTGGGCGTGGCATATCTCGTGATGGGCTATGTGTTTATTACTAATCCTGCGGTAGGAATGATAAGCCTGGCGATTGTCCTAGCGGTATTATTTGCTTTTGGTGGGGTATTGCGGCTGATAACCGGCTATAAAACATGGGGGTTACCGGGCGCATGGCTACAAATTTTACTGGGTATATTGGACCTGATTATTACCTATTTACTGGTAAGTGCCGGGCCATTGATGTCAATAACCATGGTCACTACCTTGGTCGGGATTGAGATGTTATTCAGCTCATTTAGCTGCTTTATGGTCGCGAGTTTATATAAACGCCAATCATAACGCTCCTCCCCAAGCGGTATTGCGGGCTGCAATACCGCTTCCCCGGAAATATTTTCATGTTCCCGAACAATTATTGATACTCACCTCGCTAACTGCCACAGTGATATCACTACAACAATTTAATTAATTTCCAACAAATACAGGCAGGTTGTGTGAAACTCACTGATTTATTAATTGCTCTGCTGATTACTGCAATCTGGGGAGTAAATTTCTCTATCATCAAACTCGGTCTAATTACCGCAGATCCATTTATTCTAGCGGGTCTGCGCTTTTCCCTGTGCGCCTTACCGGCAGTTTTTTTCATTAAGAAACCAGATACTTCATGGGGTTATATAATAGGATACGGCTTATTATTTGGTATTGGCCTATGGGGTATTGTCAATCTAGGTATCAAAGCCGGTGTATCCGCAGGAATTGCATCTTTAGTTCTGCAATTTGGTGCATTTTTCACTATGATTCTTGGCGCATTTTTATTCCACGAAAGCCTATCAAAATATCAATTTTTGGGAATTATCATCGCGCTTTTAGGATTAAGCAGCATCATTTTTATCAGCGACGGTTCCGTGACACTAATTGGTTTGGCATTAGTCTTATGCGGTGCAGTCGTCTGGGGATTGGTCAGCATCATTATTAAAAAATCCAATACTAAACAGGTATTTTCCTTCTTGGTATGGTCAAGTCTGTTCTCCCCTATTCCACTGTTTTTACTGAGTTATCTATTTAATGGGCCGAGTGGGTTTACTGAATTGGCTGATAACTTTACTACAACCACACTATTTTCTATTTTATTTCAGGTTTATCCCAATACGTTATTTGCCTATTGGGTCTGGAATTCATTACTCACCAAATATCCTGTTTCTGTGGTCGCGCCGTTATCCCTGTTAGTGCCGATTTTCGGTATGTTAGGTTCTGTGATGATTTTCAATGAAAGTATTCCAGCAGGGAAAATTGTCGCAATGGTATTAATTATTAGCGGGCTGGTGACTGGCCTTTACGGCAAAAAACTTATCGGCCGACTACAGAGAAAAATATCCATGACTCTCTAGTTTTGCTACTACTGAATAAAATTCCGCCACATGAAGATGTTATAGTTAGCGTTTAATTCTCGATGAGAGTCATTATGTCCCGCAGCCAGCGTCTGCTAGATTTAATTCAAATTTTACGCCGCCATCGCTATCCTGTCACCGGTGCTGCGCTGGCGGAAGAACTGGCTATTAGTGTGCGAACACTTTATCGCGATATCGCCACCTTACAGCAGCAAGGGGCTGATATTACAGGCGAACCCGGCTTGGGATATGTGTTACGTCCCGGCTTTATGCTGCCGCCATTAATGTTTTCTGAAGAGGAAATCGAAGCGCTGGTATTAGGCTCGCGCTGGGTCAGTTATCGTGGCGATACACAGCTAAGCTCAGCAGCACGTAATGCTCTGGCAAAGATTGCCGCTGTTCTACCCGCGGATCTACGTGATGAATTGGATGCCTCAACGCTGTTAATTGGCCCGGCTGGCCATATGCCAGACAGCGAATTGGCATTGCCACTCTTGCGCCGTGCTATCCGTGCCGAGCGAAAAGTCGATATAACCTATCGCGACCTCAAAGGGGTTGAATCTTGCCGTCGCATTTGGCCGTTTGCCATTGGCTTTTTTGAACAGGTACGCGTGGTCGTTGCCTGGTGTGAATTACGCCAAACCATTCGTAATTTCCGAGCTGACCGCATTAGTGCTATTACACTTACCGACCAACGTTATCCCCAGCGAAGACATTTGTTATTAAAACAGTGGCGCGAAGCTGAAGGTATCAGCGACCAATCGTTACTCTCTGGCTCACCAAAACAATAAATTTTTATCCCCCAGTAAATCAATAATCACTACTGACAGAAACTGTCAGTATGACTCGCTAGGATAGAACTCAGTTAAACGATATTCGCTTAACAAGAAACTATCAAATTGATTGTAAAGGGGTAATTATATGGCAGATCCAAATTTCATTATTCTCTATGTTGATAGCCCGGCAAATAGCGCTGCATTTTACGCGAACCTACTGGCGAAAGAGCCGGTTGAGTCTCACCCAACCTTTGCAATGTTTGCGTTGGATTCAGGCGTAATGCTGGGGTTATGGTCGAAACATACTGTTGAACCAGCCGCAACGGCTACTGGCGGCGGCAGCGAGATAGCTTTCGCCCTCACCGACAAAGCCGCTGTACAAGCGCTATATCATGACTGGCAACAGCGCGGGCTTCCCATCTTGCAAGCTCCCGTACAGATGGATTTCGGCTATACTTTTGTGGCGTTAGACCCCGACGGTCACCGCCTGCGAGTGTTTGGCGACTAAATGTTTGATGAATAAATGTTTGGTAAATAATAGACAGCCACATTGATAGCCAATCTCCACATAACCGAAGGAAATATGCCCTACATGCATAACTCCTTCGGTTAATACATCAAGGTTCCACTCTCTCCTCCAATGCCATATTCATGACGGCTATCACAATCAGCACATTGTGATTTCCCAAGCGGCACTGCACCGTCTAAATTTGAATAAAAAAATCTCATCCGACCACTTGCCAAAACCAGCTATGGCGGAGAGAAATAACAATAATGGAGACTGCAATGTCAGCTTACCCTCATCTGCTCGCCCCGTTAGATCTTGGTTTTACTACCCTGAAGAATCGCATCTTAATGGGGTCGATGCATACCGGGCTGGAAGAGTTACCCGATGGCCCGCAACGCCTGGCCGCGTTCTATGCTGAGCGGGCGGCTGGAGGAGTCGGCCTGATTGTCACAGGCGGTATTGCCCCCAATAAAAAGGGCGTCGTTTATCAGGGCGCATTAGTGTTAAATGACGCCACACAAGTGCCGCACCATCAAATTGTAACGGATGCCGTGCATTGTGCTGGCGGCAAAATAGCACTACAAATTCTGCATGCTGGCCGCTATAGCTATCAAAAACAGCCAGTCGCCCCCTCAGCACTCCAAGCGCCGATTAACCCTTTCACTCCCCAAGCATTAAGTGGCGATGAAGTGCTGCAAACCATTGCAGACTTCGCAAACTGCGCGCGATTAGCCAAACAAGCCGGCTATGATGGTGTCGAGGTGATGGGTTCTGAGGGGTACTTAATTAATCAATTTCTTACGGCCCGAACTAATCACCGCAATGATGATTGGGGCGGTGACTTTACTCGTCGAATGCGTTTTGCAGTAGAAATCGTACGGGCAGTCCGACAGGCTACCGGGCCTGATTTTATCTTAATTTACCGTCTTTCTATGCTCGATTTGGTGGAGGAAGGCTCCAGTTGGCATGAGATTGAACAGTTGGCTCTGGCTGTTGAACACGCCGGGGCGACTCTGATTAACACCGGCATAGGCTGGCATGAGGCCAGAATTCCGACTATCGCCACCATGGTGCCACGCGCCGGATTCAGTTGGGTGACCCGTAAATTGATGGGAAAAGTGAATATTCCGCTTATCACCACCAATCGGATTAATGACCCCGCAGTAGCAGAGCAAGTCCTGACCGACGGCTGTGCCGATATGGTGTCGATGGCTCGCCCCTTCCTCGCCGATGCCGCTTTTGTTCAAAAAGCAGCTCAAAATCGGGCTGATGAAATTAATACCTGTATTGGGTGCAATCAGGCCTGTCTGGATCAGATTTTCGACGGAAAACTGACGTCATGTCTGGTCAATCCCCGCGCCTGCCGTGAAACTGAAATGCCAATATTACCGACGGTGGTGCCAAAGCGCCTCGCCGTAGTCGGTTCTGGCCCTGCCGGATTGGCTTTTGCCGTCACGGCCGCCAGTCGTGGTCATCAGGTCACATTATTTGATGCCGCACCCGATATTGGCGGTCAGTTTAATATTGCCAAGCAGATCCCCGGCAAAGAGGAGTTCTACGAAACACTGCGTTATTTCCGCCGCCAATTAGATCTCCATGGTGTTATTCAGCAGCTAAATACGCCAGTAAATCCACAGCAACTGGCTGATTTTGATGAGGTAATTCTCGCCTGTGGTATTCAGCCGCGTTTGCCCAACATTAAGGGTATCGACCATCCCAAAGTTCTGACTTATCTGGATGTATTACGCGACAAAAAGCCCGTGGGTGAGCGAGTAGCCATTATTGGTGCGGGCGGAATTGGCTTTGATACTGCTGAATATCTCAGTCAATCGGGCGACTCCAGTAGCCTTGATAGCCGCGCATTCAGCCACGAATGGGGCATTGATAGAGATTTAGCTCATCGCGGGGGATTATCCCCGGAGGGAGGCAAAGTTCCTCCATCGCCGCGCAAGATTTTTCTATTACAGCGAAAAGCCAGTAAGGTCGGTGAGGGATTGGGGAAAACCACTGGCTGGATACATCGCGCCAGCCTGTCTATGCGTGGCGTCACGATGCTCAACAGTGTCAGCTACGAAAGTATTGATGATGAAGGCTTGCATATCATTCGTGCAGAACAGGTCAGTTGTCTGCCCGTCGATACCATTATTATCTGTGCGGGTCAGGAGCCACGTAGGGAATTACACCAGCCGTTGTTGGATATGGGCAAAACCGTGCATTTGATTGGCGGAGCTGACGTCGCCGCAGAGCTGGATGCTCGCCGCGCAATTGATCAAGGAACCCGTCTGGCATTGGCAATATAAATAGGAAATAAGCAAAACATTGCCGAGATTAATGACAAAGTGATTTATAGCCGGGTGAATGAAGGGTTAACCGCAAGCCCAACGGCACGTTTCCCCTTCATTTGGCTTTATCAGCAGCATCACAGGAGGTGGAAGCCCCCTGTGATACTACGATTAAAAATCACTATACGACATATCAAGACTGCCGCTACCGCCGCCTTCAGAGCGCGATGAGGCCGTCTTCACCGCTTTAAGCACCATAAACTTCTGGTTGGAATCCAGCGTTTCACAGTTGCCAAACAAACGTTTCAGTTTGTGGAAGTAATCCAGATGACGATTCCCGACTATCATCAACTCGCCGCCCACTTTCAAGCAACGTTTAGCATCACAGAACATCTGCCAGGCCACGTGGTCACTGACCGCATGTTGTTGATGGAATGGCGGGTTACACAACACCAATTGCAGACTCTCACGCTCCACACCCGCTAAGCCGTGACTCACCATAAACTCACAGCGCGACAAGTCTTGTGGGCGATTATAGGTGATATTCAGCTCGCTGGACGCCACCGCCATGTAAGACTCATCGACGAACACCATTTCTGCTAACGGGTTTTGCTCCAGTGCGATTAAGCCAACGACCCCATTACCACAGCCCAAATCGGCGATTTTACCTTCCACATCATAGGGTAGGATTTCCATGAAGAAGCGCGCACCGATATCCAAATTATTGCGAGAAAATACATTCGCATGGTTATGAATAACATATTCGGTATTTGCCAATGGCCAATCAGTGGTTTCCGGTGCTGCGGCCTGTGGAATATCAGCGACTTCACAGTGAATCAGACGTGCTTTTTTCCATGCCAATGTTGTTTTGGTCGGCCCCAGAATCTTTTCAAACAATTGCAGGGTCGAATTGTGTACATCGCGGGATTTTGCACCCGCGATAATCACGGTGTCCGGCGCAACAACACGCCGTAAAGCATGCAATTGATGCTCCAGCAACGCTAAGGCTTTAGGGATTTTAATCACCACCAGCTTAGGGGCCTCAGGCAAGGCATCCACACTACTCAGCAGGGTGACAGCATCTTCATCCAAATGGTTTAAACGCAAATTATGCGCCGTTGCCAGTTGGCTCATATAAGAGTCACTGACACTAAATGGACGATAAGCATGTAAAGCACAGGCCAACGTACCAAATTGATCGTTAAACACCAGCACTGGGCGACCATCAATTTGGCTTAAGTCAATGTTTTCTAGCAGATATTCATCTGCTGCTTCCCACGCCTGTAAGGTGCTGGAATTTTCTTGTGGGGGAAAACGCTCAAGCTCAAGGCTTTGCGTCCCCAGTAAGAGTTGGCTCATCACCGCTCCTGAATAATAAATTTGGGCTGTTTATCCCCTAAAATGGGCGCTCAGTAAAATGTTTTTTTGCTTAAATGCCATTTAATCGAAACCAGCACCAGCAAAAAGAGAGAAATGTCTGGGGCATTACTGGGAAAACAAGCTGAAAAACAGCTCAAGATAGTTGGATGAATCGCATGTTTTACGCCGATATCAACCATTACCAAGCCTTACTTTCATGTTAACTCATTATCAATTGCTACTATTCCCGTTAGCTCAACATAAAATACCCAGCCAGACAAACGTCGATAACTTATTAAGTTTATATTATGACTCATTCATCAATTCAATTAAATAATAAATTTCTTATTAAAATTCGTTAACAAAACAGAATATTCCATTTTATACCAAGTCAATTTTTATTGAATGGAGAAGTATAAACCATCACTAATAATATTTAGATATTAATTACCAGGAAGGTAGCCCAATAATGTATATATTAAATATTTTTCATCTAAATAAAAATCAAAAAATACTGCAACTTTGTACCAAGACCATTAGCGCTTTGTTATTAGTATTAAGCAGCAATGCCAGTTGGGCTGACAGTTTTGATGACGTGCTGGCTGAGATTAATAGTAAAGCGCAAAGTATTACCAAAACACAAGAGGCACTGCAGCAAACAGCTATTGTGGCGCAGGAGATTACTGAGTTAAATAGTGCAGGTAAGTTTAGCGATATAATGCCTGCCACTCAAAGCATCAGTGGCCTTAATGTTCCTCCGAAGAAACTTATAGATGGGATGGGCAATAGCTTGTCTGCAATATCTAAGTTATTGCCTGAGGCATATCAGAAATTGTCTTATCAAGCTGAGTTAATTGCATTAAAATCAAGGTATCTATCGGGAAGACATATTCATCAAATTGATACTGAAATGATGCCAGCCTTAGAAGCCGCCTTGGCGCACGAGGTTACTGGGTTAAATAACGCAGATAAGTTTAGCTATATACCGGCCATACCGACCGCTCAAAACACCAGTAGCCTTGACGTTGCAGCAACTGCAATTGTAATGGCTGAGATGTTCAGTGACTTGCCCGAGATGGTCAATAGCTTGTCTGAGATATCCGAGTTTATTAGATCAATACAGCCACCGCTACAACATATTCATCAAATTGATACTGAAGTGATGCCAGCCTTGGAAGCCGCTGGGCAGCAAGTAAACAAACTGGCTCAAACACCAGGGGGACTGCTGCAAACAGTCGTCGCGGCACGCAAAATTGCTGGGTTAAATAGTGCTGATAAAATCGCGAGTAACGCACCGACTCAACAAATAAATGGCAATAACATGACGATTACTAATGCAAAAGAGGCTAAGGAATCTCCTAAAGCCCTATCAGTGAGCAAACCTACTAATAATGTAGAAGATATGGCAAAGCCAGTCCTCGCCAGCCCGCCAAAAGTAACTGTGTCGCCGAAGGATAAAACAACATCTAAACCAACTCCTAAAACAACCCCTAAACCAGTATCTAAACCAACGCCTAAACCAACTCCTAAACGGGCATCTAGACCAGTATCTAAACCAGCACTGGTTATTAGCCACACTCCGCAAGCCGGTAGCTATATAGCTAACCAAATAGCAGCTCAACAGATGTTTATTACAGATGACTTACACTATCGTCAGAGAGAAACGCACTACATTGACCCAGTAACCGGCGAGAAAAAAGTCAGCAGCATGTGGCTCAATACCTCAGGCGCTAAAAACCGCTTTAACTCTGGTAATAACCAACTACAAACAAGAAGTCACCGCTACGCTATCCAACTGGGCGGAACTCTGAGTCAATGGAGCAGTGACGGAAGTGACCTGGGGATTTTAGGCATAACCAGTGGCCTGGGTAAATCCACCAACCACAGCCATTCTACCTCCCCTCGCCACAAGGCTCAGGGCTCTGTTGATGGTTATAATCTCGGTTTATATCACATCTGGTATGCCGACAATCAGACCCGACTCGGGCCTTATATTGACCTTCTGACGCAATATGGCTGGTTTAATAATCAAGTTAAAACATCCCAAATAGCATCAAACTCAAGCTATAGGTCTCATGTATTTACCAGCGCACTGGAAACGGGCTACAAAATTCAGTTGGTCGAAAATACAGATACTCGATTATTTATCCAGCCTAAAGCAAAAGTTTCTTGGCAGCGTATGAGCGGAGTGCAATATAAAGAAAGCGCAGGAACCCAGGTAATGATGGCGGAAAGCAGTGCCGTGGCAACTAAATTAGGTATCCGCACCGCATTAGAATTGGATATTGACACCTTATCGTCTAACAAAACCCTGCAAATCAGCCCGTCCTTTGAAGCTAATTGGATTCATAACAGCAATAACAAAGGGATATGGTTTGGTACCACGAATATTACTCCACAAGGAAACAGCAATATTGCTGATTTCAAGTTGGGTATTGAAGCGAATATCGACAGCAACTTGCGGTTGTGGACTCATTTAGGCCATCAATTAGGTGGGAATAACTACAGCGATATGCAAGCCACTCTGGGGGCAAACTACTGTTTTTAAACCAGTGCCAATTTAGCAAGTAAACCTTAAAAACCGCCCATATCAGCAAAGCGTAATCATCGTGAGCTGATATGGGTCACTTGTGCTTAAACGATGAAATTCTATATCCCCACCGAGGCCAATTTAAGTTGGCTATTTTTGTTTAAATAATCGTCTTTTGTCTAACTTACTGAAAAAAGCTATTATCACCATCAATGATACACAAAACCCAGCTAGGGCAAATGCATATGCCGGAACTAACCTATCTGCAAGGTTATCCCGAACACCTACAATCACAAGTGCATCAACTCATCACTGAACAGCGGCTAGGGAATGTATTGCTCCAGCGCTATCCGCAACCTCATGATTACAATACAGATAAAATGCTGTATCAATATACGGTTGATTTAAAAAACCAATATCTGCGTAATGCTCAGCCGCTAAGTAAGGTTGCTTATGACAGTAAAATTCAAGTCATGAAGCATGCGCTGGGCCTGCACACGGCCATCTCCAGAGTGCAAGGCGGTAAATTAAAGGCCAAAGCTGAGATCCGTGTCGCGACGGTATTCAAAAATGCTCCTGAAGCTTTTCTGAAAATGATTGTGGTGCATGAATTAGCACATTTGAAAGAGAAAGATCACAACAAAGCGTTCTACAGTTTGTGCTGTCATATGGAGCCGCAATATCATCAGTTGGAATTTGATACACGCCTCTATCTGACACATTTGGATCTGTTTGGCGCGATTTACTAGCCTTTGATTTTCATGCCCAAGGGCAATAAACCAATCCGTTGATTCTGGGCGGTTCAATGTGTTTTTCTTCTGTAGGAATGGAGTTCACTATGATTCGCTTCGCTGTTATTGGCACTAATTGGATTACTGCTCGCTTTGTAGATGCTGCTCATGAAAGTGGCAAAATGAAATTGGCGGCTGTTTACTCTCGCTCAATAGAGCAAGCCAAAGAGTTTGGTGATGATTATAACGTTACTGAATACTTTGATAACCTTGAGGCAATGGCAGCAAGCGATCAGATTGACGCCGTGTATATCGCCAGCCCAAACTCATTACACTATCCTCAAGCCAAACTGTTCCTCAGTCACAAAAAACACGTTATTTGTGAAAAATCGCTAGCTTCAAATCTGGCTGAAGTCGAAGCCTTGGTCGCCTGCGCCCGAGAGCATGAAGTGGTGCTATTCGAGGCTTTTAAAACGGCCTATTTACCTAACTTTATTCAATTAAAACAGTCTCTTCCGCGAGTGGGTAAATTGCGTAAAGCCTTTATCAATTTCTGCCAATATTCATCACGTTATCAGCGCTATTTGAATGGTGAAAACCCAAACACCTTCAATCCTGCATTTTCTAATGGTTCAATCATGGATATTGGTTACTACTGCCTTGCCAGTGCCCTGGCATTATGGGGAGCGCCAAAATCAGTGCTCGCGAGTGCGAGTTTATTGCCGAGCGGTGTTGATGCCCATGGCACAGTTTGTCTGAATTATGGTGATTTTGATGTGGTCATTATCCACTCAAAAGTGAGTCAATCTGATATTCCCAGCGAAATTCAGGGCGAAGCTGGGTCGTTAGTGATTGAAAGTATCTCTGAATGTTTGTCCGTGGCCTTTACCCCTCGCGGCAGCCACTCACAAGACCTGACGCAGCCTCAGCATATTAATACTATGCTGTATGAAGCTGAGGTTTTTGCTAACTTGGTCGAAAATAAACAGGTAGAACATGATGGCTTGCAGTTGTCATTGCTGACGTCACGAATCCAGACAGATATCCGCCGCCAAACCGGTGTTATCTTCCCTGCTGATTCCCAACCGCCCGCATTAAGTTAATTTTTTGTTTCAGTGATTGACCTGTGAACCGTTTTCAATTATTTTTGCGCGGCAAAGGGGAGTAACTTCATTGCCGGTCTGCCGTCATTACGGTGCGAAAGCACCCGGTTACCGGGCAACCTCATTAATGTATGGGTATCTGTTTAGATACTTCCATACCCAAAGTAATTCAAGTTGCAGGAAAGCGAAATTGGTTCAATTCCCAATGACTTACATAAGTAAGTGACTGGGGGTGAATGAAAGCAGCCAACGCATATACAGCTTGAAAGATGACGGGTAAACATTAATAGAGTTGTAAGTGAGACCTTGCCGGAAGGCGAGGTTTGCTTGCAGCTCAGACATAGCGGCTGGCGTCTTCCGACGTTGGCCGTTTTTGTTTTTATGAGGTTCCTAATGATGAATACCGTGGGTACTCCTTTATTGTGGGGATGTTTTGCCGTTGTTGTGACAATTATGCTCGCCATCGACTTATTGTTGCAGGGGCGTCGTGGTTCACAAACCATGACACTGCGCCAGGCGGCTTGTTGGTCGTTGGTGTGGGTGAGTTTATCTTTACTGTTTAACGCCGGTTTCTGGTGGTATTTGGCCGAAACAATGGGCCGCGAAATCGCCGATAAACAGGCGCTGGCTTTCCTGACTGGCTATCTAATTGAAAAAGCACTCGCCGTCGATAACGTCTTCGTCTGGCTGATGCTGTTTAGCTATTTTGCTGTTCCTGCCAATTTGCAGCGCCGAGTACTGATTTATGGGGTATTGGGCGCGATCGTGCTGCGAACTATCATGATTTTTGCCGGAAGCTGGTTGGTATCACAATTCAGCTGGATTCTATATCTGTTCGGCGCTTTCCTACTGTTTACCGGCATCAAGATGGCATTGGCGAAAGAAGACAACACGCCCATTGGTGAAAAACCATTGGTGCGGTGGATTCGCAATCATCTGCGCATGACTGACGAACTGCATGGCGACCGCTTTACTGTGCGGAAAAACGGCCTGCTCTATGCTACACCGCTTGTCTTGGTATTAATTCTGGTTGAACTGAGTGACGTGATTTTTGCTGTGGATAGCATCCCAGCGATTTTCGCGGTCACCACGGATCCCTTTATTGTTTTGACCTCTAACCTGTTTGCGATTTTAGGCCTGCGTGCGATGTATTTCTTGTTAGCAAACGTGGCAGAGCGCTTCTCCATGTTGAAATACGGCCTATCCGTAATTTTGGTGTTTATCGGTGTCAAAATGATGATTATCGACCTGTTCCATATCCCTATTGGCATTTCCTTAGGTGTGGTTGCGGGCATTCTGGCCCTGACATTGTTAATTAATGCGTGGGCAAATCATCGTGCAGACAAGCGTTTAGCAGCAGATAAAACTGCCCATAAATAGTTAGCATCGCGATACAATATATTATGTGGGGCAATCAATGCCCCGCATTTATCTCGCTTATTTCGCCAACAACCAAATGTTATTGCCATCACACAAATGTAAATGAAATGTTATGCAAGTTTGATCCACATTGGATTTTGCTGATTGTTTCTTTCCTGCTCAATAGATTCCCTTATACTGTCAAAGCAAACATACCCAGTTACAAATAATATTAAGTTACAGGTGTGGAAACTCAGCACTGAGCCCCGTTCCGGCTCATGTGTGAATTGACTAATAATAAGACTTGGGAAGAGGTATCACTGGAAACTATGGAAAAAACACAGTCTGGCTTTATCGGATTTATTATCCGCGGCAGTTTGGTTAAGCAGATTCTGGTCGGTTTGATTGCCGGGATTATTTTAGCGCTTGTCTCCACTCAAGCCGCACTGGCGGTGGGTTTATTGGGGACATTGTTCGTCGGCGCTTTAAAAGCTGTCGCCCCGGTTTTGGTTTTGATGCTGGTCATGGCCTCCATTGCTAATCATAAGCAAGGTCAAAAAACCAGTATTCGCCCTATTCTGTTTTTGTATCTGTTGGGCACCTTCTCTGCAGCACTGATAGCGGTTGCCGTCAGTTTTATGTTCCCATCGACATTAGTGCTGGCCACTCAGAATGCGGATATTACTCCGCCGGGTGGAATTGTTGACGTGCTGAAAGGCTTGCTAAACAGTGTGATTGCCAACCCAATCCATGCGCTGCTGAATGCAAACTATATCGGTATTCTAGCCTGGGCCGTCGGTCTGGGTATCGCGCTACGCCATGCCGCTGATACCACTAAAGCATTGATTAATGATATGTCTGATGCTGTGACCGTGGTCGTGCGTGTGGTTATCCGTTTTGCACCGCTGGGTATTTTTGGTCTGGTGGCGTCCACCATGGCAGAAACTGGCTTTGGTGTGTTGCTAGGCTATGCGCACCTGCTGGTCGTATTGATTGGTTGTATGCTGGTGGTGGCATTGATAGTCAACCCATTGATTGTATACTGGAAAATCCGCAGTAATCCTTATCCTCTGGTGTTTGCCTGCTTGCGAGAAAGTGGGGTTACCGCATTCTTTACCCGCAGTTCAGCCGCAAATATTCCCGTGAATATGGAAATGTGCAAGAAGATGAACTTGCACGAAGATACTTACTCAGTTTCTATCCCCTTGGGCGCTACCATCAATATGGCCGGCGCGGCTATCACTATCACCGTGCTGACATTGGCGGCAGTTCATACCCTAGGCATCACAGTGGACTTACCAACAGCGCTGTTGTTGAGTGTGGTGGCGGCGGTTTGTGCTTGCGGGGCATCTGGTGTAGCCGGTGGATCATTGCTACTGATTCCGCTGGCATGCGGCATGTTTGGGATTCCAAACGAAATCGCCATGCAAGTGGTTGCGGTTGGTTTCATCATTGGCGTATTGCAGGATTCAGCTGAAACTGCGCTGAATTCCTCAACTGACGTCATCTTTACCGCCGCAGCTTGTCAGGCCGACGATGCCAGACTGGCGAATCCTGACCCGCTGGCGAGCCGTAAAAGCGTCTAGATTTTAGCCTAAAGGAGATGGGGGCTATTTGGCCCCCATTTTCATGGGGTAACTTCTTCTTTTCCGGCTTTCTTTTCTACCTGAAAAGGGTCTATTCCTTTTAATTGCAGGCGGCGAAAGCGGATAATATTAAAGCCGTTAAGCAGCAAGAAACTGCCTTCAATCAATGACCCACCAATAGATCCCAACCAAACATTATGAATAACCCAACACACCGTGGACACCCACATCACACAGCGGGTTGTCAGGCCAGTGGTGCGAAATAGCGCCCAAGTGCTGATAACTGTGCCGAAAATCGGCAATATTTCCACTGCGTGTTGCATACGCCATAGGCCAAAAGCCAGCGTTAGGGCGATAAATATTAGCATCGCAATGTTACTACGGGTTTTGGTTGCCACCAGATTACGCAGTGCATTGAGCATCGCACTGCTGCCGGCGGCGCTGGCCCCCATCAGGAAAAAATGGCAGCCAATAATGGCGCTGTAAGCAGAAAGTTGAAGTCTAAAACGCCGTTCATCGCGATTAAAAAACATGGTGATACCGACAAAAAACGCCAGTACACCAACGGCTTGAGCAAACCAATAGAAAGTCATGGTGGGGGGATCCTGATGTACGATTACCGTACAAATTAATAATCAAACGGCACTACCCGCCACTCTTGAAGCCGCAGGATATCACCTGCGACGCCAATTATTTTGGGTATAGCGTCTTATTCATAAAAAATAAAACACCGTTTCATATTAATCAAAAGACACAGTATTTACAAGGTTACACCGCTTTTAAAGATCGCCAGTTCACGGAAATCATTCACTTCATTGCGCGCCGGTTTGCCGTTAGCAATATCGACTATCAAATCAACAAACTCTGTCAGCAATGTATCCATTGACGTGCCGTGGATCAGTTTGCCGGCATCAAAATCAATCCAATGAGGCTTTTTAGCCGCCAGTTCACTGTTGGTTGCCAGTTTAACTGTCGGCACAAAACCGCCGTATGGTGTGCCACGACCGGTACTGAACAACACCATATGACAACCCGCCCCCGCTAATGCGCTGGTCGCGACTGCGTCATTGCCCGGCGCACTGAGTAAGTTCAGACCAGGGCGCTGTAAACGCTCGCCATATTTCAACACATCGACCACTTTGCTCTGACCCGCTTTTTGGGTACAACCCAGAGATTTTTCTTCCAACGTAGTGATGCCGCCGGCTTTATTACCCGGAGATGGATTTTCATAAATAGGTTGGTTGTGCGCAATAAAGTACTGTTTGAAGTCATTGACCATGCTGACCGTCTTTTCAAACGTCTCTTCATCACGGCAACGGCTCATCAGAATTCGCTCAGCGCCGAACATTTCCGGGACTTCTGTCAGAACAGAGGTTCCGCCATGCGCAATCACATAGTCGGAGAAACGCCCCAATAATGGGTTAGCGGTGATACCAGATAACCCATCAGAACCGCCACATTCCAGACCAAACTTCAGCTCACTCAACTGGCCTGGAACGCGTTTGTCATTGCGCATCACTTGATATAAAGCATGCAAATGCTCAATACCGGCTTCAACTTCATCGTCCTGCTGCTGACAGACCATAAAGTGCACGCGTTCTTCATCAACCTTGCCCAGCGTGGTCTGGAAAACATCTACTTGATTGTTTTCACAGCCTAAACCAATAACCAGCACAGCACCAGCATTCGGGTGGCGCACCATGTTTTGCAACATAGTTCGGGTATTTTCATGATCCTGACCCAGCTGTGAACAACCAAATGGATGGCTGAACAGATAGACGCCATCAATACCTTCCGCGTCTTTTGTCTCTTTCAGGAAACGTTGCTGGATCTGGCGGGCAATCCCATTCACACAACCCACCGTCGGAATTATCCACAGTTCGTTGCGAATCCCCACATTGCCATTGTCGCGGCGATAGATCTGTACCTCGCGATCCGCCATTTGTGGTGGTAACTCACTGAATTCTGGTTGGTATTGATACTCATCCAGATCACTGAGATTTGTTTTAGCATTTTGCGAATGGATATGTTCACCCGGCTGGATCAGCGTTAAAGCATGGCCGATCGGCAGGCCATACTTAACGATCATTTGCCCAGGCTCAATGGCTGTTAAGGCAAATTTATGACCACGAGCCACTGGCTGAGCTAACTTAATGCTGAACTCTCCAATTTCGAGAGTGTCATCAGCAGCTAAGTCTTGCAGTGCGACGGCGACATTATCTAACGGGTGAATTTTTATAGTACTTTGCATAGTTAAACCTTAGCTGTAGGCCGCGACTGCAGCTCTCATACCGCGTTCAATGATGGTTTGCAGTTGTTCTGTCACTTGATTTGCCAATTGCGGCACGGCGGTCAAATCCTGTCCCCAATGGTTGGCATCAGACAGCACGCTGTTAACCAACTCAGCCAGCGCAACATCGCCGTGTTTTACACCATTCCACAGTGTTGCATAGCGTTCCAGCCAGTGAGCATCATCTTGTAGCGGGTAAGTTTGGCCATCACGCTCACCACGATAGAAGGCAATCAGAGCAGCCAGTGCGAAGGTTAGACGTGGCGGTAATTTGCCTTGCTGCTGCTGATAAGTGAGCAATTGAGGCAAAATACGAGTTCGGAATTTTGTCATGCCATTCAAGGCAATAGACAATAACTGATGCTGAATGAACGGGTTGTGGAAACGGCTCAATACCGCCTGAGAGAATGACAACAACTCGTCTTCAGGTAAATCCAATACCGGAACAATCTCTTCGGTAATGGTTTTTTCGACAAAACTGCTGATTTGCGCATCATCCATGGTCTGGCCGACAGTGTCCAACCCAGACAGATAAGCCACTGGCACCAGAGCGGTGTGCGCGCCATTCAAAATGGCAACTTTGCGTTCTTTGTAGGGTTTGATGTCATCGACGATCCGCACATTCAGATCTAATTTATCGAGACGAAGCTCTTGGGCTAATTCTTTTGGCCCTTGGATAACAAATAGATAGAAGTATTCTGCGGTGTCGAGGAAGCTGTCTTGATAACCCAGTTCAGCTTGTAGCGCAGCCACTTCATCACGTGGGTAACCCGTCACAATACGGTCAACCAATGTTGAGCAGAAAGTGTTGTTTTCAGTCAACCACTGGGTAAATGCCGCAGGCAGTTGCCAATGGCTGGCATAACGCAGCACTAACTCACGCAAAGCTTCGCCATTATAATCAATCAGTTCGCACGGTAGCAGCACCCAGCCTTTATCCGCAGCACCGGCAAAATGCTCAAAACGTTCGAACAGCAAACGCGTCAATTTCGCCGGGAAAGAGCTTGGAGGCGCATCGCTGAATTGGTCCGCTTCATTCCAGGCAATGCCGGCCTCGGTGGTGTTCGAGAACATAAAGCGGATATTAGGATCACGCGCCAGCGCCAAATATTCATCAAACTGACGGTAAATGTTGATTTCACGGTTAACCGAGCGGATCAGGCGGGATTCACGCACCGCTTCACCCTGTTCGTTCAGACCGCGGATCACCGCAGTATACAGGCCATCCTGCGTACTGAGTGACGGCGGAAAATCAGTGTCGATCGGGCGGATCACCACGATCCCAGCATTCAGATCAGTGTGTTCATTCAGTAGATCAATCTGCCAGTCAACAAAGGCGCGCAGGAAGTTACCTTCACCGAATTGAATGATTTTGTCAGGATGGCTACGGCCGGGAAAGTCACGACGGTTCAAAGTTTGCATCAAGATTCACCTCATAACGCATACAGCCGGGCGTTAATTAAACAAAGAGTTAATGTTATGCGGGGCTGATATTCAGCCCCGAAATTATTGTTAGATATTCATCACCGAAATAGCTCAGTGATTACAGTTCGATGGCGAAATATTGCTTGGCGTTATCGAAGCAGATGTTTTTCACCATGGAACCCAACAGTTCAATATCCGCTGGCGCTTCACCGTCTTCGACCCAACGGCCAATCATTTGGCACAGGATGCGACGGAAGTATTCATGGCGGGTATAGGACAAGAAACTACGGCTATCAGTCAGCATGCCGACAAAACGGCTCAGTAAACCAAGCTGTGCCAATTGGGTCATTTGACGTTGCATTCCGTCTTTTTGGTCGTTGAACCACCAGCCAGAACCAAATTGCATTTTCCCGGCAGCACCTTCGCCTTGGAAGTTGCCCACCATGGTGCCGATCACTTCGTTATCACGTGGGTTCAGGCAATAAAGAATAGTTTTTGGCAATGTATTACGCAGGCCCTGTGCATCCAACAAGCGGGATAAAGGCTGCGCCAATGGCTGGTCATTAATGGAGTCAAAGCCAATATCTGGCCCTACCAGATTGAACATGCGGCTGTTGTTGTTGCGCAGTGCGCCGATGTGATACTGCTGCACCCATTCGCGGCGGTGATATTCACCAGACAGGAACAGCAATACAGCGGTCTTGAACTGTGCTGTTTCTTCTGCGCTTGGCTGATGACCGGCCAGGCGACGAGCAAGGATGCTGTCTAGAGTCGCTTCATCTGCTTCACCGTAAACGACAACATCCAACGCATGGTCTGACACCTTACAACCATGGGCGGCAAAGTGGTCCATACGTTTATTCAGCGCAGTACACAGATCGGCGAAACGGCTAATAGAAGTGTCAGCGGCAGCTTCCAGACGTTGCATATAGTCGTTGAAACCTGCGGCTTCAATATTGAAGGCTTTATCCGGGCGCCAGCTTGGCAATACTTTGATATTGAAGCTGCCGTCAGCGGCAATCGCTTTATGGTGGCGCAGGTCATCAATCGGGTCATCAGTAGTACCGACCATTTTAACATTCATCTGCTGCATGATGCCGCGCGCAGAGAAACTGTCCTGAGCCAGTAATTCATTACCGCGTTGCCAGATTTCGTCTGACGTGGCGGGGGACAATAACTTACCTGTAATACCAAATGGGCGGCGCAACTCAAGATGAGTCCAGTGATACAGCGGGTTTCCGATAGTATGAGGAACCGTTGCAGCCCAAGCATCAAACTTCTCGCGGTCACTAGCGTCACCTGTACAGAAACGTTCTGCCACACCATTAGTACGCATAGCACGCCATTTGTAATGGTCACCTTTCAGCCAGATGTCATACAGATTTTTAAAGCGGTAGTTTTCTGCAATCTGTTCTGGGGGTAAATGGCAGTGATAATCATAGATCGGCTGATCTTTTGCATAGTCATGATACAGACGACGGGCAAATTCGGTGTCGAGCAAAAAGTCTTCGGTCAAAAACTGCGACATATTAGGTTCCTCACTTGAGTACATATAGAGTACTGCTTTCTGTTATCGCGAAGTTATCACACCAATTTCATCTATCGTCCAGTACTTTTTTATAGATAGAGATCGCAAAAAGCTAACAAAAAGAACAAATACTCAACATTTATAGTCCATTTAGTCCCTTGCGGCACTAAGTCTGCTGAGTTCTATTATTCCCTAATTGAAAAGTGGTTTTTGTGATATCACTCAACTTTTAAATCTGTATGACAAGTTATTGTTGCGTCGCCATCAGTCATCTCATTCGCAATGTTCATGCAAACGCACTGATTTGACCTCAATGGGAATACAGAAGAGTGAGCGCCGTACCAGCACTATGGCCTCAATAGGGAGGGATCCCCAAAGTAGTTGAAGCTATCGACAGCACGCCAGCCTCAACTCATGAATAAGAAAAGCCAGGTACCACCGCATGCACAGCGATGTCGGATTGGACCAAATTGCGCCATGAAACATCACGACAGGCGGCGTTTCATGGCAGTAATCTAAGACTGGGAGAAAGTTATAAATGATGCGTAAAATTAAAGGCTTACGCTGGTACATGATCGCTTTGGTCACCGTTGGCACCATATTAGGTTACCTAACACGTAACGCTATTGCCGTTGCTGCACCAACGTTGCAAGAGCAGTTACATATCACGACTCAGCAATACTCTTATATTATCGCCGCTTATTCAGCCGCTTATACCCTGATGCAACCGGTAGCCGGTTATATTCTGGATGTGATGGGGACGAAAGTGGGTTATGCCATGTTTGCTGTTATGTGGGCCATATTCTGTATGAGCACTGCATTGGCCAGCAGCTGGGGCGGTTTAGCTATTGCACGTGGTGCGGTAGGTGCTGCTGAAGCGGCGATGATCCCTGCGGGTCTGAAAGCCACCAGTGAATGGTTCCCGGCAAAAGAACGTTCCATTGCTGTAGGCTATTTCAACGTGGGTTCTTCCATTGGCGGCATGATAGCACCACCATTAGTGGTGTGGGCTATCGTGATGCATAGCTGGCAGATGGCATTTATTATCACCGGTGTGCTCAGCCTGATTTGGGCCATTGCTTGGTTAATTTTGTACAAACACCCGAAAGATCAGAAAAAGCTATCTGATGAAGAACGTGAGTACATCCTGAGTGGCCAGGAAGCGCAGCACTCGACTGCTAACTCCAAAAAGATGTCTGCAATGCAGATTATCCGTAACCGCCAGTTCTGGGGTATTGCGATCCCGCGTTTCCTGGCAGAACCGGCTTGGGGGACATTCAACGCGTGGATCCCACTGTTCATGTTCAAAGCTTATGGCTTTAACCTGAAAGAAATTGCAATGTTTGCCTGGATGCCAATGCTGTTTGCCGACTTGGGCTGCATTCTCGGTGGTTACCTGCCACCGTTATTCCAGAAACACCTCAAAGTTAACCTGATTGTTTCCCGCAAATTAGTTGTGACAATGGGTGGCTTATTAATGATTGGGCCGGGGACCATTGGCCTGTTCACCAGCCCTTACGCGGCGATTGCGCTGTTGTGTGTTGGGGGCTTTGCTCACCAATCACTGTCTGGGGCGCTGATTACGCTATCTTCTGACGTCTTTGGTCGTAATGAAGTGGCAACCGCCAACGGCTTGACGGGTATGGCGGCCTGGACGGCCAGTACCTTGTTTGCCCTGGTTGTGGGTGCATTGGCAGATACCATGGGCTTCAGCCCACTGTTTGCCGCACTGGCCGTGTTTGACGTGTTGGCGGTAGTCGTCATCTGGACGGTACTGCAAAACCGCTCGGCAGTTGAACCCGATGCCACTCCGGTACAACAATCCCCAGCCGGACAGAACTAACTCAAGCTACAATTATTAAGCTAAAGACACTCAAAGCCCGGTCAAACTTGCCGGGCTTTTTTACACCCTCTCTCCCGCATTTACAGCATATTTTCCATCACAACTGTGATAGCAATAACTAGAACCCAATAGGGATAAGTGGTATAACAAGTCCAATTGTATCTCCTACGAGATATCATGCCTTCCAGACAAAATGAGCCGCAAAATTTGCGGCCTCAATGGATCCAAGAGCCTTAATCATGGAATTCACAGAAACCAGACGGTTGTACCAGCAGTTAGCCGCAGAGTTAAAGCAGCGCATCGAAGCCGGAGTTTATCCGGTGGGCGATAAATTGCCCGCAGAACGCTACATTTCCGAAGAAATGAATGTCAGCCGCACCGTGGTCCGTGAAGCGATTATCATGTTGGAAGTGGAAGGTTATGTCGAAGTGCGCAAAGGCTCAGGCATCCATGTGATGTCGAATCAACAAAAGCATTTGGTCATGCCCAATCATGGTATTGAGTTCGCCACCGCAGGCCCTTTTGAGCTGTTACAGGCGCGCCAGTTGATCGAGAGTAATATTGCTGAATTTGCCGCCACGCAAGTGACTCGGCAAGATATCGTGCAATTAATCGAGATACAAAAACATGCGCGGCAAGAAGATCGTTTTCGCGACTCGCAGTGGGATTTGAAATTCCATGTACAAGTGGCGCTGGCGACGCAAAACACGGCTATGGCGACGATCGTCGAAAAAATGTGGAGCCAGCGGGTACATAACCCGTACTGGATCAAACTGCATGAACATATCGATGATAAATCGATCGAGAGTTGGTGCGAGGATCACGACAGGATCCTTGAAGCACTGATGCGCAAAGATCCCTACGCCAGTAAGCTCGCCATGTGGCAACATTTGGAAAATACCAAACAAATGCTGTTCCGCGCGACTACCGATGATTTCGAGTTTAATGTCGACCGCTACCTATTTACTGAAAACCCAGTGGTTCACCTCGACATCCCCAAAGAGCTTGGTGTCAGCATTACCGGTAAGCAGCAACCAAGTGAGTCACTCAAGTAACTGAGCCTGGCGACAAGTGCTGCTGGCAGCGCTCTTCTACCAGTGAGCCCCATGAGTAAGTTTTGTCACAAATACGGCTTAATAACTCCGGCGCTTTAAGTGCGCTGGAGTAAGATTATGCTGCTTTGTGGTCAGTAAATGTCGAGTTCTGTCAGCAAATGTCAGTGTCAGGCCTGTTTTTGAACTATTGCTTAAAAAACACTCGATTAGCATCTATATTTCCCTGTTTCATATCCCGCTATTTTGCTAAAGTGGCAGCACTTTTTTATTCGGATGCTTTGGGAGCGAAACGCAAATACATGCGCTGGTTGTTTGCTCTGTTTATTGCAGTGTCTGGCTGGGTCGGTTCGGCTTCCGGCAGCTTGCTATCGTCCACGCTTCCCGCATCTGGTATCGCGTCACCTGCGCTTGACTGTCACTATGTCAGCGGCACCTCGCCATCCGTCAATGTATTTTCGTCATACCTGCGCCTGCAAAAGAAAGCCTTTTACTCGCAATGGCGTCTAATGGGTATGCCAGCCAAAAAAACCGCCATAAAAAACCGGTTGGGCGCCACTAAGTTTGCCGGTTCAGCCAACCCATCATTCGCCAATAACATTTGGCATGGCACACATCTGGCTATGTCCCATTTCCGTAGTCATCGTGCGGATGAAATCTATAAACAACCACGGCAATCATTGCCCCTGTTGAAGTATTCCAATTGGATATTCTATGCATCGACACAGCAAAATCGTGTGGGAGGCTGGAAAGAGAGTAATATTCAATATAGCGGGATGCTTACCTACCACCTTATGGCGTGATGCTTTCTCTGTTGTCGTAATTCTGAGCATCGCACCAAGAAGTAAATTTACCTCTAGATATCAGCGAATTGGTTTGCTCTGGTACATTTATCCAAACCATCGCTTAAACACGAAAAGCCATCAGATATATTTATGATCGTGTTTATATCCATAACGATGCATACAACAAACAATGACGTTTTAGGAATACCAGATGGATATCATTAAAGAACTCTTACATGCTTTATGGGCACAAGACTACGAGACACTGGCGAACCCGTCATTGGTCTGGGCCATCTACATCCTACTATTCCTGATACTTTTTCTGGAGAATGGCTTACTTCCTGCGGCCTTTTTACCGGGTGATAGCCTGCTGATTCTGGTCGGGGTGTTGATTGCGAAAGGTGCCATGAGTTTCCCCGTGACCATAGTAGTATTAACCACTGCAGCCAGTCTTGGTTGCTGGGTCAGTTATATTCAGGGCCGATGGCTGGGGAATACAAAAGTGGTGCAAGGATGGCTATCCCATCTGCCAGCCCATTACCACCAGCGCGCACATAACTTATTCCACCGCCATGGATTATCTGCATTATTGGTCGGCCGTTTCCTGGCATTCGTGCGGACTTTATTACCCACAATCGCTGGCCTTTCTGGCCTGAGTAATGCGCGTTTTCAATTCTTTAACTGGATGAGTGGGCTGTTGTGGGTTTTGATCCTCACCACAATGGGCTTTGCCTTTGGCAAAACACCGGTATTTCTGAAATACGAAGATGAAGTGATGTTCTTCCTGATGTTGCTGCCCCTGGCACTCTTGGTGATTGGCCTGTTTGGTTCTTTATATGTGCTTTGGCGTAAGAAAAGTGCCGCTCCCGCGAATGACAGCAATGACAAAGGTAAGTCAGAGTGATTAACCTCAGGGGCCGTTTTGGCCGCCCAGTCTGGCACTATCTTATCCTGCCAGTGACACTTTTGTTGCTGATAACGCTGCTGTTTACGCCCATCATTATGCGTACAGAAAGCGCACTAAAAATCCGGCCTAATCAGCAAGGGTTATCATTGCCTGATGGATTTTATCTGTATCAACATCTTGATCAACGCGGGATTCGTATCAAAAGTATCACTCCTGAGAATGATAGTCTGGTGGTTAGCCTTGAGTCTCCGGAGCAGCAAAAAGAAGCCATCAAAGCTTTGCAGGATATCTTGCCGAGCGGTTATGTTATTGTCTCCAGTGAGTCCAAGAAACGTCAGCGCTTATTGCCCGCATTCAGAAATAACCTGCAAAATGTAGGGTAATCTGCCCCACGGGGAGTTATCTCCCCGTCGTTTAGCCTTCGTAATCACCCGTTTATTCTGCTGATATATGATTAATCTATAAAAAATTCCGTAGTAAACTTGGGTATCATATAATTCAGCGCTATGCTTAGTCATTCATAGCAACCTATTTCATCCCTGATTCATGCTGTAAAAGGAAGCAATACCATGTTGTTACGTACTGTGTTGTTACGTACCGTTTTTTCGCTACGGGCCATTCTTCTGCTGGCTTTACCGATGATTGCGTTTTCCAGTGTCGCCCAAACGAATGAATGCGACACCAAAGCCAAAGAAATCCAACAGCAGATTGATTATGCCAAACAGCATGGCAACACTCGCCGCGCCGCAGGTCTGGAAACAGCCTTGAAAGAAGTGAAAAGCAATTGTACTGTTGAAAGTCTGAAAGCCGAGCGGCAGAAAAAAATTAATGAAAAGCAGCGCAAAGTTGCTGAGCGTAAACAAGAACTCAAAGACGCTCAGCAAAAAGGTGATGCTGGGAAAATTGCTAATAAACAGAAGAAGTTAACGGAAGCTCAAGCTGAGTTAAAGCAAGCTCAGGCACAGAAGTAGCAACTCCGGGTTTAAATACAAACATGGTGGGCTATTGGGGACTTATTAGGATTATTAACCTTTCAAGTTCGCAAAAAATTCACTAGATTAGGTATTCACCTCAGTTATGTTAAGGAGCTATTACATGCCACAAGATAAAACCTCTGAACATTTACGTGCTGAACTTAAGTCACTTGCGGATACTTTGGAAGAAGTGCTGCAATCTTCGACCGATAAGCCAAAAGCTGAGTTAGATAAGCTACGGGCCAAAGCGGAAAGCGCGTTGAAAGATACTCGTGAACGTCTGAGCGAAACTAGCGATAGAATCGCCGCCCAAACCAAAGAAATTGCTGATAAAGCTGACAACTATGTCCATGACAACCCTTGGGCTGGCGTAGGCATTGGTGCTGCTGTCGGCGTGGTGCTAGGCGTTCTGTTGTCTCGCCGCTGATTATGGCTGAACTTCCTCAAACTCAGGGCCCCGGTAAAGGGGTCCTAGATACTGTTCACCGCATCGCCACCATCGTGGTTGGCATGGTTGAAACCCGTGTTCGGCTGGCAGCTATTGAGCTGGAAGAGGAAAAGGCAACACTGATTCAGTTGCTAATGATGGCGGGGATCACTCTGCTGCTTACCGCTTTCGGTTTGATGAGTCTCCTGGTGTTAGTGATATGGGCTATTGATCCTGCCTATCGTTTAATCGCGTTGGGGTCGACAACGGCAGTGCTATTAGCGCTGGCGATAATCGGTGTTATCTGGACACTCACCAAAGCGCGCCATTCCACACTGCTGGGCTCAACTCGCAAGCAATTGGAAACGGACCGCGAATTATTGGAGAAAGAGCGTTGAGTCGCCGTCAATTAGCACAAGAAAAGGCGGCATTGTTACGTGAGATCCAGCAACAACGTCTGGATCTCGCAAACAGCGCCGCGCATTGGATTGAAGTGACTGCACCTTATGACCGTGGCTGGGTGAAGATCGTCAGTATGCGAAAATATCTGATGGTTGGCTCAAGCTTGGTGGCGCTATACGGTATTCGCCACCCCAGTAAGTTAATCCGCTGGTCACGAAGAGCGGTCAGCGCATGGGGTACTATCCAATTGTTTCGTAGCACTTTTTTCTTACGTTAACCCCCCATTCTGCTGCACTGGCACATCGCAATTATCTTATATTTGTTCAAATGCCTGCTCTTAACTTCTCCATAGACAGGCTTTTATATTCTGTCACTTCAGTTTTTTTGATGAAAAACGACAGTTTTACTTGCTAACAACTTATCAACTTCTCGATTAACATTCTCTCATCAAGTCAGGGCGTTTGCAGAAAGACATTGGCAAACAATCACATATAAACTTTTTGATTAATAATTAACGCCAGCAGATGCCGGGCATTAATACAAAACACTTTTTGGAGAAGTCGTCGATGAACAAATTACAAGATACTGGCCTGTTGGTAGCACGCATTCTGATGCCAATTCTGTTTATTGTTGCCGGTTACGGCAAAATGGGTGATGCCTATGCAGGTACCCAACAATATATGCAAGCAATGGGTGTCCCTGGTTTCTTCCTGCCACTGACGATTTTGTTAGAGTTTGGCGGCGGCCTGGCAATTCTGTTTGGTTTCCTGACCCGCACCACCGCGCTGTTCACTGCCGGTTTTACTATTCTGACCGCATTGATCTTCCACACGAACTTTGCAGAAGGGGCTAACCAACTGATGTTCATGAAAAACCTGACCATCGCTGGCGGTTACATTGTATTAGCCGTTGCTGGCCCGGGTGGTTTCAGTATCGACCGCCTGCTGGGTAAGAAATGGTAAGCGCAGTAGCAAAAATGAATATGCGATTTTAATTCACGACGCCCTATCATTCGATGGGGCGTGTTTTTTATAGAGGGGTATAAAATGGGGCAACTTGTCGATGGCGTCTGGAAAGACGTTTGGTATGACACCAAATCTACCGGTGGCCATTTCAAACGCAGTACTTCACAGTTTCGCAACTGGGTCACTGCTGACGGTCAGGCGGGCCCACAAGGCAAAGCTGGCTTTAAAGCTGAAGCACAGCGTTACCATTTGTATGTTTCTTTAGCTTGTCCATGGGCACATCGAACCTTACTGATGCGCACTTTGAAGGGCCTGGAATCACTGATTTCAGTCTCTGTGGTACATCCGCTGATGAAAGAGAATGGCTGGACATTCGGCGATGATTTCCCCGCGAGCACTGGCGATTCTCTTTATCATCTCGATTATCTTTATCAACTTTATCTGCGTGCTGATCCTAATTATAGCGGGCGTGTCACGGTCCCGGTGTTATGGGACAAACAACAGCAAACTGTTGTTAGCAATGAATCAGCCGATATCATTCGCATGTTCAATAGTGCTTTTGATGGCGTAGGTGCCAGGGCGGGTGATTATTACCCCACCGCGTTACGCAGTGATATTGATGGCATCAATGAATGGGTTTACGACCAGGTCAATAATGGCGTGTATAAAGCCGGTTTTGCCACCACGCAAGCTGCCTATGATGAGGCCGTTAACGCCTTGTTTGATGCATTGGCAAAACTGGAACAGATTTTGGGGAAACACCGCTATCTGACGGGCAGCCAACTTACCGAAGCCGATTTGCGTTTATGGACAACACTGGTGCGGTTTGATCCCGTGTATGTCACTCATTTCAAATGTGATAAACACCGGATCAGCGATTACCTTAATCTATATGGTTTCCTGCGCGATATTTATCAGATGCCGGGGATTGCCGAAACAGTGGATTTTGCCCATATCCGCAGTCACTATTACCGCAGCCACGCCACGATTAATCCTTACGGGATTATTTCCATCGGCCCACAGCAAAATTTGCTGGAGCCACATGGTCGAGATATCCGTTTTGCTTAGCTAACGGGTTAACACACAGCAGCCATTTACTTATTAGCGAACAGTTTGGGGATCTCGCGCAGACACCACGACTTAGCCTCCCCCATACTGTCGCGCCGCCAGGCCATAATAATATCGGCCTCGCGGCTGTACTCTGGCCCGACAACCCGTAAGCGCCCTGCTTCGATATCTTTTTCGACCATTTCATACGGCATGGTCGCCACACCCAAACCGGCCAACAGCGCCCGCCGCTTATCTTCGATGGTGCTAACAGTTAACCGCTGCTGTTTATCCAGCAATTGTACGGTCAAAACCGGCCGTTCACGGGCGGTATCAGCTACTGCGACGCCCCGGTATTTCACCCGCGTTAGCTCTGACAGCGGCTCTGGCTCCAGATGGATGGGATGGTCAGGGCTGGCCACATAAACACTGGTGACTTTGTACAGCTTGCGGCTGTTAATTTCCGAAGATGCCCGAAAATGCATATCTGGGGCAATCACGATATCTGCCCGCCCTTGCTCCAGTCGCTCCCATGCCCCTGCTAATACCTCAGTGAAAATAGACACTTGGGTATTTGCTTTCAGCGCCAACCGGTCAACCAACGGGAACAGTTTCCATGCTGGGGATAATGCCTCACTGACGATAGTGATATGGGTTTCCCAACCCCGCGCCAATGCCTCGGCATCAGTAGTCAATTTATCGGCCGCTTCCAGCAGCACTCGCCCGCGATCCAAGAGCATCCGCCCGACATTGGTAAACTTGGTACGATGCCCGGAACGGTCGAACAACACCACATCCAGTTCTTCTTCAAGCTTTTGCATGGTGTAGCTCAACGCCGAGGGCACCCGCCCCAATTCATCAGCTGCCGCAGCAAAACTGCCCCGGCGGTCAATGGCATCCATCACTCTCAATGCTTCTAACGTTAGCGCCCGATCTTTTCCCATCATTTTCTCAATCAGGAAATTTGAATATAGTGACCAGATTAACTGGCTAACAATCTGGCGTCCAGACGCTTACCATTTGTTTACAGATTAATGTCGACAAATTATGCCAAAGTCATTGGTGTTTGAGTGCTTGCAACTTGAAAGATGACGGGCACAGGAGCAATCATGATCACATGCAGAACAGCAAAACAGTGCGGGCAAGCTGACTTTGGTTGGCTACAGGCTCGGTATACTTTCTCATTCGGCCACTATTTTGACCCGAAATTGTTAGGTTACGCATCACTGCGCGTGTTGAATCAGGAAGTATTAGCACCGGGGGCATCATTCCAGCCGCGAACTTATCCACGAGTTGATATTCTCAACCTGATTTTACAAGGTGAAGCCGAATATCGGGATAGTCTGGGTAACCATGTGCGCGGCAAAACCGGCGATGTGCTGCTATTTTCTACGCAACCCGGTGTCAGCTATAGCGAGCATAATCTGAGTCCGGATAAACCATTAACCCGTATTCAGCTATGGCTCAATGCTTGCCCCGAGCAAGAAAGTCAGCCCGCACAACGGATGTCACTGTGTTCCCAACCATTAAGGTTATTGGCTTCCCCCGACGGTGAGCAAGGTAGTCTGAAGTTGCGCCAGCAAGTGTGGATTCATCATTTGGATTTAGCTGCGGGTGAACAATATACAATTGATTTGCATGGCCCCAGAGCTTATTTGCAATCTATTCACGGGACAGTAGAAGTGGAAGGCCCGCAAGTGAGTGAAGCTCAGCGCTTAACCTGCGGCGACGGGGCTTTTGTGCAGGAAGAACAGCATTTAGTGATTAAAGCACAAACGCCACTGCGGGCATTGCTTATTGATTTACCAGAATGACCGGGTATTCGCCCGGTCACTGTTTAAATGCCACATTAACAGTGGCATGACACTTTCAGTCATGTATCTCTTACGGCTTCAATGACGCCATATCAATCACAAAGCGGTATTTCACATCACTTTTCAGCATACGTTCGTAGGCATGATTAATGTCCTGAATATTAATCATCTCTATATCAGAAGCAATGCCGTGTTTAGCACAGAAATCTAACATTTCCTGTGTTTCCGCAATACCGCCAATGCATGACCCCGCCACCGAGCGCCGCCCTAAAATCATCGGTAATGTACTCACCATTGGGCTAATATCCCCCAAGAAACCGACAAACACCAGTGTGCCATCGAGATTCAATGTCGGCATATACGGATTGATATCATGTACATAAGGCACTGTATCAATAATCAAATCGAACTGCCCTTTGGCCGCAGCCATTTGTGCATCATCGGTAGATAAAACAATGTGATGCGCGCCCAAACGGCGGGCATCAGCCTCTTTGCTGGGTGAGCGGGTAAAAAGTGTGACTTCAGCGCCCAGCGCATTGGCCAGTTTTAGTGCCATATGGCCTAGCCCCCCCAGACCCACTACCGCCACTTTACTGCCTTTACCCGCTTTCCAATGACGCAATGGTGACCAGGTGGTAATGCCAGCGCACAGCAGCGGCGCAGCGGCTTTCAAATCCAGACCTGCGGGCATTTTCAATACAAAATCTTGCGATGCAACAATAACTTGCGAGTAACCGCCATAAGTTGGGGTATGGTCATGGCGGTCAATGCCATTATAGGTTTGCACATTACCTTCTTCACAATACTGCTCCAATCCCTGTAAACAGGGCTGGCAGTGACGACAGGAATCCACCATACAGCCAATTCCGGCAAAATCGCCGACGTTAAATTTTGTGACACTCTTACCTACCGCCGTAACGCGGCCAACCACTTCGTGACCGGGCACAATAGGATACGTGCTAAACCCCCAGTCATTACGCGCCTGATGCAAGTCTGAATGGCAAACACCGCAATAAAGCACCTCCATCACCACATCATCTGGCCGAGGCGTGCGACGGGTAAATTCAAAGGGGGCGAGAGGAACTTTTGCTGACGTGGCAGCATAACCGAGTACTTTCATTGTCATGGTGTATCTCCGGTATTATGAGCGTTTAAAAATATGCAGATATTCATCAAAGTTCTTGTTTCGTCGGACAAAATAATACTTCGTCATAAAATAGCTTAATGCCTGCCGCGACATCAGCTTCAGTGATGCTGTCCATCAACTCGCGACTCATTGCACCGGGAGACATCATTTTTGACCACGGCAGCTTTGTTCAAGTTTGGCCCAATGGATGAGTATGCCAGGCGGTACGTGTGACGGCTCGAATATGACGCAAGCGCCGCTGGACTTAATATGGACAACATAACTGTAGACGCTGCGAGCCATTTCACCGTGATTCCTGAGGGTGTTTAGGTGACAAATCAAAGTCCGGTCAGTTTTTCCAGCGCTTCGGGGTAACGCTCCCCTATTAATGTCACTTTTGCAGCAGCACTGTCGATTTGCTGAAGATCTTCGGCAGTTAACTCGAGGTTGGCAGCGCCGATATTCTCTTCCAGCCGACTTAGCTTACGTGTCCCTGGAATTGGCACAATCCACGGTTTTTTCGCCAGTAACCAAGCTAGCGCGATTTGCGCCGGTGTCGCCCCTTTTTGCTGTGCTACATCCTGAATCAAGGTTATCAGCCCCTGATTTGCTTTTAATGCCTCTGGGGTGAAACGCGGCAAGCTACGGCGAAAATCATCACTGGCAAACTCAGTTGATTCCGTCATTTTACCGGTCAGATAACCTTTACCCAGCGGGCTGTAAGGCACCAAACCAATCCCCAACTCTTCTAGCGTTGGGATAATTTCCTGCTCTGGTTTTCGCCACCACAAAGAATATTCACTTTGTAGCGCGGTGACCGGCTGGACCGCATGGGCACGACGAATAGTTGCCGCCCCCGCCTCAGACAAACCAAAGTGCTTAACTTTTCCTTCTTTAATTAAATCCTGCACTGCACCAGCCACATCTTCGATAGGCACATTTGGATCGACACGATGTTGATAAAACAGATCAATAACATCTGTTTTTAGGCGCTTGAGAGAGGCCTCTGCAACCTTCTTGATATGCTCAGGCCGGCTATTTAAACCCACCCATCTTGGCCCGCCATTCGGATCCGCCTGAAAACCAAATTTGGTGGCAATCACCACTTTATCTCGCAATGGGGCCAGCGCCTCCCCCAACAACTCTTCATTGGTGTATGGCCCATAGACTTCTGCGGTATCAAAAAATGTCACACCAAGACTCACGGCTTTGCGCAGTAATGAAATCATTTCCTGTTTATCGGTTGCCGGGCCATAACCAAAGCTCATTCCCATGCAGCCTAAGCCCATTACTGACACTTCAAGATTACTGCGGCCGAGTGTGCGCTTTTGCATTGTCTTTGCTCCTGTTTGTCATTGTTTACCACCACAAGGTATTCACTAAATGAATATCGGTTGCAGAAAAGGTAGCAAATGCTTATACGAAGTATTAGAGGGGGAAATGTGCATGGGTATATGAATTCAACTCATAAATTAAGTTAAACTCGAAAACCTCAGTGCTAACAAGCGGAAACCAAAATGTTAAAAGAGAATTTTAACGATTTAATTTCATTTCTAATGGTTGCCAGAGAACGTAGCTTTACCAAAGCCGCAGCAAAACTGGGGGTTTCCCAATCAGCCTTAAGCCACTCTATCCGGGGGCTAGAGGAGCGGCTTGAGCTTCGCTTACTGACCCGCACCACCCGCAGTGTGGCGCCGACTGAAGCCGGTGAAAGGCTGGCAAATAGCCTCGAACCACGTTTTGCAGAAATTGAGAGCGAGCTGGATGCGCTGAGTGAGATGCGGGCGCGCCCTGCGGGAAATATTAGAATCACCGCTGGCGAGCATGCTGTTGACTCTGTGCTCTGGCCGGTACTGAAATCTTTCCTCACCCAACATGCTGATATCAAAGTAGAAATTACCGTCGATAATACTTTGACTGATATTGTTGCAGGCCGTTTTGATGCGGGGATCAGACTGGGAGAACAGGTTGCAAAGGATATGGTCGCGGTACGGATTGGGCCAGATATGAGTATGGCCGTGGTCGGCTCGCCCTCATATCTGGCTAAATATGGCGTTCCTGCCACACCAGCCGACCTGCAAAATCATCGCTGTATCAATATGCGCCTGCCAACAATGGGCGGCCTGTATGCTTGGGAGTTTGAAAAAGCAGGGCGCGAGTTAAAAGTACGTGTTGACGGACAGTTAACTTTCAATAGTTTACGCCAACGCATTGATGCCGCAGTCATTGGCTTTGGCCTGACCATGGTTCCAGAAGATTCAGTGAAAGCGGAGATTGCCAGCGGCAACTTAATGAGAGTATTGGAAGAGTGGTGTGAGCCTTTCCCCGGTTACTACCTTTACTACCCCAGCCGCAAGCAGCATACCACCGCATTCTCTCTCTTTGTCGACGCCTTGCGTTATCAGCGCTAGCACAAACAAAAACCCCGCCGAAGCGGGGTTTTATGGAATGAATGGAATTGACCAGCCAAATTAAAGGCTGTTGTCACCACCTCGATGATTATTGCTCGATTAGGTGACTTCGGTATTAGATCCACGGTCTACGTTAATCATAAAGGCACTGAATTAATAAAACTGACGGACTATGCGGGTATCTGGAGAATTGCGCTTACACACACACTCGCAACCCATTGTAATACCAGCAAATTTGTAAAATTTATCGGTTCTTCCACAAAACCTCGATACAATCGACTTGTAGGCTTAGGCAATTTCTTATTGAAATTTCCTACAGAAGTCTGGGCGGCATCTCATTTCATATGTGTCTCATATAAAATATTATCTCCAGCCTTAGCTAGTTGAAAAGATACTGTTGCAAAAATCGGATGATAATAAGCCGAAGGTGCGTTTCGGCTAAAAGACTAGTCAGAAGCCCACTCGTACCGAAACGGACGATAAGTATATTTCTAAACAAAACGATAATACCGTCGGCACGAGTTACCTTATTATAAAAACCATTTTTGTTGAAACGAATAGGAAAGTACTGATCTCTAGGTTAAATATCTGAATAACGTGATTATATATGAACACTATAAACTGAAGGTAATTTACGTTATCAGCCTCTAAAGCCTTTTAGGAAAATAATATTTCTCTCCTGCTCGGCTATTTATATATATTTTCAGAGTGAGAATTAAATATAATGCTTACATTAAAATTAAATAACATCACGCTGTCATTATTATTAATCAGCCTAAGCTCATCGACTTTAGCCGGAACGTGGAATGGTTCAATCTCTGATAATTGGTTTGAGGGTAATAACTGGTTGCCAAATACGATACCAGACACCACCAATTCGCCGATAATTAATAATGGTTCGGTAAGTCTTAGTAATGGCACATCCATTATTACTCAGCTTCAACTGGCACCCGCCTTCAATAATAATGCTCAATTAACCATTTCAGATAATGGTCATCTAACGATGGTCGGTACTAATGTTATTGCTGTCGGTGGCGCAAGTGGAACTAATGGCAGTGGCAAAATAGTGGTGACTGGCGATAATGCATCATTAACTATGGCTAATACATCTCTTTATGTTGGACTATACGGCTACGGTGAGTTACAGATTATCGACGGCGGTAAAATGTATATGCAAAATGCCAGTCGAGGATTAGTTTTAGCTGACCATCTCAGCGCCACCGGTATTGCTGAAGTCGACGGTCAGGGCTCATTGATCGATATAGCGGGTAATCTTACCGTCGGCGGTGATGGCAAAGGCTATCTGAATATTACCAATGGTGGCACCGTAAATGCTCATAGTTCATATAATGATTACAGTTTACTGATTGGCGGATATAACGGTGATAACCGTGGCGGTGGAGTGGTGGTGGTCGACGGCATTGGCTCGACCTTGAATATTACTGGTGATGTTTATATTGGTAATACCGCATCAGGCAAAATGTCAGTGTCTAACGGCGCTAAAGTTAATGTACTGAGTACCGCATCTTCTTATCTGGCTGATCAGCAAAATGATGTGGAAAATAGTGTGCTAGTGACCGGGCAAGGTTCAGAATGGAATGCCGGTGAAAATTTATTTATTGGCCGGGGCAACGCTAGCGGAGCATTAACCATTAATGACGGTGGTAAAGTTTCTGTCGGTCAGGCGATTGGTGTGGGCTATGGAGATTATAATTCTAGTCTGGCAAGTACCGGCACAAACGTTATTAATATTGGTGGTACTGAAATCAGTGCGCCTCATGCCGCAGGTTTTCTTGATGCTCCGGCTATTCAGCTGTTCACCGCGGATAAAAGTATTCTTAACCTGAACCATACAGATAACACCGGCGACTATATATTGGCTGCGGTAATTGACGGTAATGGCACGATTAACCAGTTGGCAGGTACCACCACATTGACCAGTGATAGTCGTGACTTTGCCGGTAAAACTGAGATTTCTGGTGGTCGTCTGATTGTGAATAATGTATTAGGCGGCCAGGTTAATATTGCCGAGTTAGGTATGTTGGGTGGTGGCGGTATAATTAACGGCAATGTTGAAAATGCCGGATTAATCGCGCCGGGTATTTTATCGTCATCGAATGTCGCCCCCTCGACTCGCGTAGGTTCGGGATTCAGCACTTTAACCATTAATGGCGATTACACGAGTAACAACGGTAAGTTAATGCTCAACAGCCATCTGTACGATGATAACTCTCCTACCGATAAACTGGTGATTAACGGCAATACGAGCGGCAATACGCATGTATGGGTAGATAACCTCGGTGGCAGCGGTGCACAAACCCTAAACGGCATTGAACTTATCCAAGTGAACGGCTTGTCTGACGGCGAGTTTGTCAAAAGTGGCCGTATCGTGGCGGGGGCGTATGACTATTCTCTGGTTCGTGGTGTAGGGCAAAATGCCACTAACTGGTATCTGACCAGCTTGAGTAATTTGCCGGTTGACCCAGAGAATCCGGTTGATCCAGAAAATCCGGTCAATCCAGGTGAAGAAACCAAACGTCCTGAAGCGGGAAGTTACACGGCTAACCTCGCGGCAGCTAACACCATGTTTGTCACCCGTCTGCACGATCGTTTAGGGGAAACTCAATATATCGACGCACTGACCGGCGAGCAGAAAGTGACCAGCATGTGGTTGCGAAATGAAGGCGGACACAACCGCTCACGTGATACCAGCGGGCAGTTGAAGACCCAAAGTAACCGCTATGTCATGCAACTGGGCGGCGATATCGCGCAGTGGAGCAATAATGACCTGAATCGCCTACATTTAGGGGTTATGGCCGGTTACGGTAACAGCAAGAGCAATACGCGCTCGACATCTGGTTACCAGTCAGACGGTTCTGTTGATGGCTACACCGCCGGTGTGTACAGCACCTGGTATGCCAACGATGAAGACAAATCCGGATTGTATGTCGACGGTTGGGCGCAATACAGCTGGTTCAACAACACCGTGAAGGGCGAAGGTCTGGCGACGGAAGAGTACAAATCGAAAGGGATAACCGCTTCGGTCGAGAGTGGCTACACCTTCAAAATCGGTGAAAACAAAGCGAAGAACGAAAGCTACTTTATCCAGCCCAAAGCGCAGATAACCTGGATGGGAGTGAAGGCAGACGAGCACCGTGAAGCCAATGGCACTCAGGTGAGCGGTCAGGGCGACGGCAATATTCAGACCCGTCTGGGTGTGCGTTCTTATATGAAAGGTCACCACGAAAGTGATAATGGCAAGGATCGCGAGTTCCAGCCGTTTGTGGAAGCGAACTGGATCCACAATACCAAAGACTTCGGCACCAATATGAACGCGGTGGATGTAAAGCAGGCCGGCGCGAAAAATATCGGAGAGTTGAAACTGGGTGTTGAGGGGCAATTGAACAAGCAACTGAATGTCTGGGGCAATGTTGGCCAACAATTGGGCGACAAAGGCTACAGTGACACCGCCGTCATGTTAGGGGTGAAATACAACTTCTAATTCTGACTAAAAATCACAAATAAACAGACCGGGCAATTAAGCCCGGTTTTGTCTTTTTGCGCTTCAATAAAACAACCCGAGCTTCCCAGACGCTTCGCTAGCCTCAAATTTGGTTCTATGGGCTTCTCCATAGATTTCAGTTTGAACTTCTAGTGAATAATCATCAATGTCACTTGGCGTTAACTGTCTCAGCACAAGCTAAAGAGGACTTAAAAAAGCGGTTATCCGATAAACAGAAGTTGAGGTAGAAAATACCGTTGCGGCGAAGCGTATAAGGAAGAGTACAAAAGTTGGTGTATCCCATCATGTATCCCACTTAACGTGAAATGCAGACGGAACACACCAACTCATTGTTTTTAAAGAGGAGTGGAGTTGACCGGTAAGCCGGGTTCTGTCGTGGACAGTCATTCCTCTAGGCCAGCAATCGCTCACTGGCTCAAGCAGCCTACCCGGGTTCAGTACGGGCCGTACCATGTGAACCCCTATTTGGCCTTGCTCCGGGTGGAGTTTACCATGCCACGAACTGTTGCCAGCCGCGCGGTGCGCTCTTACCGCACCCTTTCACCCTTACCTGATCCCACTTACGCGGGCCATCGGCGGTTTGCTCTCTGTTGCACTTGTCGTAGGCTTGCGCCTCCCAGGCGTTACCTGGCACCCTGCCCTATGGAGCCCGGACTTTCCTCCCCTTCACCTGTCTCCCCCGAAAGGGACGGCAGCGAAGCGGCGACTGTCTAGTCAACTCCGCGGCGGATTATAATGGCATTATGATTGAATGTCATCTTCCTGTTGCACTTGAACATCATCTAGCTGTTCAAGTGCGTGCTTATAAAGCGCATTCTTCTTTACGCCATGAATTTCAGCAGCCAGAGCCGCCGCTTTTTTCAGTGGTAACTCTTTTTGCAACAACGCTAAAGTGCGCAAGGCCGCAGCAGGTATTGCATCATCGGCTTGTACTTTATGCCCTTCGACAATCAAGACCATTTCACCACGGCGGCGGGTTTCTACTTCCTGAACCCAAGCCAATAACTCGCCAACGGGCGCGCCGTGGATGGACTCCCACGTTTTGGTCAACTCTCTGGCCAGTACCACATAGCGTTGTGGGCCAAGTACGGTTACCATGTCCTGTAAACTTTCCAACAAGCGATGGGTTGATTCGTAGAAGATCAGTGTTCGAGGTTCCTCAATCAGCGCTTGCAGAGTATCCTTACGTCCTTTGGTTTTCGCTGGCAGGAAGCCTTCGTAGCAAAAACGATCTGAGGCAATACCGGCGGCTGAAAGTGCTGTAATCGCCGCACACGCACCCGGTAATGGCACGACGCGGATGCCAGCTTCACGGCAGCGGCGCACTAAATGGTAGCCCGGATCGTTGATAAGTGGCGTACCTGCATCTGAAACCAGCGCAATACTCTGGCCCTCTTGCAGTTTTGCCAGTAAATGATCGGCTTTTTGTTGTTCGTTATGGTCATGAAGTGCAAACAGGCGGGCGTTGATCGCGAAATGCTGTAACAGCAACCCTGTATGACGTGTATCTTCTGCCGCAATCAAATCAACGCTTTTCAGTACCTCTAACGCCCGGTGGGTAATATCCCCTAAATTACCGATTGGGGTAGGTACCACATAAAGTGTAGATGCAGAAATCACTGCTCGATCGTGTTGATTCATTGTTTCATCCGAATTACCGATTTAATATTGAGCATCTTGAAAAAAACATCACTGGATACAGTATGCTTTCCTCAACATTCGTTCGTTCCAAAGCAGGGTTTGTCCCTGTTGTCCTGGCTGCGTTGATACTGGCAGCTTGTTCAGGCAGAGCACCACAGACGCCACCGCCCGTCAATATACAGGACGAAGCAAGCGCTAACTCTGACTATTATCTGCAACAGTTGCAACAGAGCAGTGATGATAACAAGGCTGACTGGCAATTACTTGCCATTCGTGCCCTGTTACGCGAAGGGAAAGCCCCTCAGGCAGCAGAACAGCTTGGTACTTTGCCTGCTAATCTGAGTGACGCACAGCGCCAGGAACAGCAATTACTGACTGCAGAACTGTTGGTTGCCCAGAAAAACAATCCTGCGGCTGCCGACATTCTTGGCAAGCTGGATGCAACACAACTCTCAGCAAATCAACAAGTTCGCTTCTATCAAGCACAAATCGCTGCCAATCAGGGTAAAGCTACCTTGCCACTGGTGCGCGCATTCATTGCTCAAGAACCCCTGCTAAAAGACAAAGCGCATCAAGATAATATTGATGGCACCTGGCAAGCACTGGCGCAGCTCACACCACAAGAATTGAATAACATTGTGATTAACGCCGACGAAAACGTGCTGCAAGGCTGGCTGGATTTACTGCATGTTTATCAGGATAACAAGCAAGATCCTGACATGCTGAAAGCTGCTATTAAAGATTGGCAAAACCGTTACCCACAAAATCCGGCGGCGAAAAATCTGCCAGCGGCATTAACGCAAATCAGTAATTTCAGCCAGGCTTCTACGGCGAAAATTGCGTTGTTACTGCCATTAAGTGGCCCGGCACAAGTCTTTGCCGATGCTATCCAACAAGGTTTTACTGCCGCCCAGAATGGCTTGCCAGTCAACGCCCCTGCGCCTGTAACACCAGATGCAACAGCGGCAAGTACGCCAACAGATGTTGCCACTGCGGCTCCTGTTGCGGATGTCGCCACACCAGCGCCAGTAGCAGCCCCGGTTGCCACCAGCAATGCCCAAGTAAAAATCTACGACACCACCACTCAGCCGGTTGCTGCCCTATTGGCACAAGCCCAGCAAGATGGCGCCACACTAGTGGTGGGGCCGTTGCTGAAACCGGAAGTTGAGCAACTGAGTGCGACACCGAGCACACTTAATATTCTGGCGTTGAATCAGCCAGAAGTCAGCACCAACAGCCCGAATATCTGTTACTTTGCCCTGTCTCCAGAAGATGAAGCCCGCGATGCTGCGCATCATTTATGGAGTCAGGAAAAGAGAATGCCGCTGTTACTGACCCCTCGTGGTGCCTTTGGTGATCGCGTCGCCAAAGCTTTTGCAGAAGAGTGGCAGAAACAAGGCGGACAGACGGTATTACAGCAAAACTTCGGCTCCACGGCTGAACTGAAACAAGCTATTAACAGTGGCGCAGGCATCCGCCTAACTGGCCAGCCGGTTAGTGTTTCAAGCGCACCGGCTGCGGCACCCGCATCTGTGACTATTGCTGGCCTGACTATCCCTGCGCCGCCAGTTGATGCACCGGTCGTCTCAACATCTGCCGGTGGTAACATTGATGCGGTGTATATCATTGCAACCCCTGCTGAGCTGACACTGATTAAGCCAATGATTGATATGGCGACCAGTACTCGCAGCAAACCTGCGCTGTTTGCCAGCTCACGCAGCTATCAGGCAGGTGCAGGACCGGACTACCGCCTGGAGATGGAAGGCATTCAGTTTAGTGATATCCCATTAATGGCAGGCTCGAACCCTGCATTAATGCAACAAGCAGCGGCTAAATATTCCAACGATTATTCGCTGGTGCGTTTATACGCCATGGGTATTGATGCATGGACATTATCGAATCATTTTGCTGAAATGCGCCAAATTCCAGGTTTCCAGGTCAGCGGCACCACCGGTGATTTAACAGCATCAGCCGATTGTGTTATCACCCGTAAATTACCTTGGCTGCAATACCGCCAAGGCATGGTAGTACCGGCGGCGTAAAATGATTCGGGTGACGCCCCTGCAACTTCAAGGATGAAGGAAATATGAACCAAAGGGATACTGGCAAACACTACGAAAACCAAGCCCGCGTCTATCTCGAACGGGCTGGTTTAGTGTTTAAGGCGGCAAATGTCACCTATCAAAGCGGTGAAATTGACCTTATCATGCGCGACGGAGCAACTTGGGTATTTGTTGAAGTTCGCTTTCGTCGCAATGCCCTATTCGGTGGCGCTGCTGCCAGCGTCACTTACAGCAAACAACAGCGGCTACTCCGGGCCGCCGCCATTTGGCTGGCACAACGAGGGGCTTGCTTTGCCACAACACCGTGCCGTTTTGATGTTTTTGCCATCACCGGTAGTCAGTTAGAATGGCTGCCAAACGCCTTCAATACGGATTGATGATTTTTCTCCGGTTTATGCCGGCTATTATATTATTAAGTGGGTTAAATCAACGTGCTGGATAGAATCAAAGGTTGCTTTACAGAAAGTATTCAAACCCAGATTGCCGCGGCTGAGGCACTGCCTGATGCCATATCCCGTGCAGCAATGACATTGGTTCAGTCACTGCTCAACGGCAATAAAATTCTCTGCTGCGGTAATGGGACTTCTGCGGCTAACGCGCAACACTTTGCGGCCAGCATGATAAACCGTTTTGAAACAGAACGGCCTAGTCTGCCAGCTATTGCTTTAAATGCTGATAATGTTGTTCTCACCGCTATTGCCAATGACCGTTTGCATGATGAAGTCTATGCCAAACAGGTCCGCGCGCTCGGTCATGCGGGTGATGTTTTGCTCGCGATTTCGACTCGTGGTAATAGCCGTGATATTGTGAAAGCGGTCGAAGCGGCAGTCACCCGAGATATGACCATTGTGGCGCTTACTGGGTATGATGGTGGTGAACTGGCTGGCCTGTTAGGTCAGCAGGATGTTGAAATCCGCATACCTTCGCACCGTAGCGCTCGGGTTCAAGAATTACACATGCTCACAGTGAATTGCTTGTGTGACTTAATTGATAACACTCTTTTTCCTCATCAGGACGATTAAAGGAGCACGAATGAAGGTTGGTTATATTTTTGCCATGCTATTTAGCGCCCTGCTATTACAAGGTTGTGTCGGTGCTGTCGTTGTTGGCAGTGCAGCGGTGGCAACAAAATCTGCCACAGACCCTCGCTCTGTCGGCACTCAGGTAGACGATGGCACACTTGAGGCCAGAGTCGTCAACGCGCTGAGCAAAGATCAGCAGATAAAAAGCCAAACACGTTTTGTCGTGACTGCTTATCAAGGGAAAGTTTTGCTGACTGGGCAATCGCCAACGGCTGAACTGTCTAACCGCGCCAAGCAAATTGCGGCCGGTGTTGATGGCGCGACAGAAGTGTATAACGAGATGCGTCTGGGTAAACCAATCGATCTGACCACAGCATCAATGGATACCTGGATTACCACCAAAGTGCGGTCACAACTACTGACTGCGGACTCGGTTAAATCCTCCAATGTGAAAGTGACCACGGAGAATGGCGAAGTATTCCTGTTGGGTCTGGTGACTCAGCAAGAAGGGCAATCAGCCGCTCAGATAGCCAGTCAGGTCAGTGGCGTCAAGCATGTCACGACCGCGTTTACTCTCGTGAAATAAATTTTTTTCACGATAAATAACACGATAAATCAAATTGATACGGGCCTAGAGCAATCTAAGCCCGTTTTTTATCTATCCCTAACCTCAAGCCATTAATCTAATGCGTTTCCCTGCAAAAACTCTTTCCCCCCCAATTGCCGCATCTGGCGTAAAATCCACTGCTGGCGGGAAATAACATAACCTGATGGCGCATTAACCTTAAAACGCAGCGGATTAGGCAAAACAGCTGCCAATAAGGCCGCTTCTGATGCGCTGAGTTTACTGGCCGGTTTATTGAAGAAATGACGAGCAGCCGCTTCTACACCAAAAATACCGTTACCAAACTCCGCAATATTCAGATAAACCGTCAGGATACGCCGCTTAGTCCAGACCAGCTCAATGCCGGCGGTCAATCCGACCTCTAGCCCTTTACGCAGCCAACTACGCCCATCCCACAGGAACAGATTTTTGGCAGTTTGTTGCGATAAAGTCGACGCACCGCGAATACGGTTTTGATTGCGCTGATTATGGGCTAATGCTGACTCTATAGCGCCGACATCAAAACCCCAATGCTCGGGGAATTTTTGATCTTCAGCAGCCATTACCGCCAGCGCCATATAAGGCGAAATCTCATCCATCGGCACCCAATCAGAGTGCGCAACGTATGAAAAATCGCCGGTCAGCCAGGCCCCTAGCTGCCTTTCAATCATGACCATGGAAAACGGAACTGGCAGGAAAGCAAAAATCAAAATACCGGCCAACCACAGAGCAACAATGCCGATAACGGCCCGTTTTCCCCAATACCAAAGCCAATTTAATCCACGTCGGGCGGAGATCATTCGGTTAAATCCAACACCTTCGTGACCAGCTTATCAATTCCTTTTGCTGCTTCAGAAATTGATGTTGCCAGCATGTAGGCCGGTGTTGTGACCACTTTATTTTCAACATCAACCACGACATCATCAGCAGGGCAAATAACATGCTCGCCTCCCATAACTTCAATCGCCTCAATGGTATCGGGATCGTTACCAATGGTCAGGCGAACAGGTTGACCTAATAGCTTCGGTAACATAACGGGAGAAATACACATAAACCCAATTGGTTTGTTCGCCTTATGCATTGATTGAGTTAGCTTATATAAATCTGGATCGATAACGCATTCAGAACCCTTAATAGCAAAATCACTGAGGTTCTTCGCTGCCCCAAAGCCACCAGGGACAATAAGGGCATCCAAATCCTCTGAATTGGCGACAGAAAGCGGTTTTATTAGGCCACGGGCAATGCGCGCAGATTCCACTAAAACATTCCGCTGCTCGGTGGATTCTTCACCGGTAAGATGATTAATAACATGGAGTTGCGGCTTATCTGGTGCGAAAAATACAACACGTGCTCCAGCACGATCCAACGCCAATATAGTTAAGACAGCCTCATGTATCTCTGTGCCATCGAAAACACCACATCCGCTCAGCACTACGCCGACTGTTTTCATCACACCTCTCCTTTTCTCACTCTGTCAATTGCTTAACTCGTTCTAGTGACAAAGACGAATCTCTATCACATATTTTAATGAATCTTGTAACAAGAGCGCTTACATTTGCTATGTTATTGCTTGTATGATGTATGGACGAATCCTTACAACCTGCGAATCCATTCGAAATCGAAATTATTATGCCCTAAATAATTCGAGTTACAGAAAGGCGGCAACTAAGTAAATTCCCAATAACTTACATAAGTAAGTCACTGGGGTGAACGAAGGCAGCCAACATATATGCAACTTGAAGTACTACGGGTATCGCAGGTTAACGATTTCCCTGGTGTTGGCGCAGTATTCGCGCACCCCGGCCTCGGTCGGGGTTATTTTTTTTCAGCTTCTGCCGCCCACTCACGTAACACCTGAACATCATTGCGCCATTCTGATTTTAATTCATCGACCCAATCTTGCACGTTGTCCCACCATGCTGGCAGTGTTGGTGTTTGAATTTGCTGTGCAAGCTGCTGGATGTGGCGCAAGCCAACAGAGCCGGCCGCCCCTTTAATCTTATGTGCTTCTTCCGTAATACCCTTTTGATCCCGCGCCGTCATGTTTGAATCCAACACCGCCAAATAGCTCGGCATCATTTGTTCAAACATTTCCAGACTTTGATGAATTAATTGCGGGCCAACCAAATCGATGTATTGTTCCAGCATGGCAGTATCAAGTAACGATTCATGGGTTTGCATCACTTTATGTTCCTGTTTTTTACCAGCAGAAGAAGGCTTATGATCCCAGAATTGCTTAATCATGGCCGTGAGCGCAGGAACTGATAACGGCTTACTCAGCACATCATCCATCCCGGCATCTAAATATTCTTTTTTGTCTTTAAGCACGTTGGCGGTCAAGGCCACCAATGGCGGTAAGGATTGCTGCCCATAATCGGCCCTAATTTGGCGGGCGATATCCAACCCACTCATATCAGGCAATTGAATATCCAGCAGCACTAAATCAAAATCATCTGGTTTGAACATCGCCAGGGCGTCATGGCCGTTCATCGCCACCTCAACACTGTTACCGAGTTTCTCCAACACGGAGCGCGCGACGATGACATTCAGCTCGATATCTTCCACCAGCAGTATGTGAAGAGCTGGGAGCGGGTTCTCATCGCCGGATGGCGCGCTGGACGCGGCCTGCACGGCAGGTGCTTTAATGGTCAGGGTAAAACATGAACCGCTCCCTTGGATACTGTTCACGGTGATATCACCGCCCATGCTTTGCGCCAGGCGTTTAGACACCGCCAGCCCAATGCCCGTACCGGTTGCCGGGCGGCCACCATTACTGTCTTTCACCTGATAATACATGGCGAAAATCTTGTCCTGCTCGTCTTCAGGGATCCCCATTCCTGAATCCTCCACTTCGAAAATCAAGCGGTCATTACTCTCACGCCGAACCCGCACCACAATTTCACCTTGTTGGGTAAACTTCACTGCGTTGCCGATTAAGTTCCATAAAATCTGGCGCAGGCGGGTACCGTCGGTAATCACTTTCTCCGGCAAGGGTAACTGCGGTTCCATAATGAATTTCAGCCCTTTCGGTTGCACCAACAAACCAGAAAGGTTCTCTAAATCCGCCATAAAACCAGTAAAATCAATTGGCTGATTATCCAACTGAACTTTACGCCGCTCCAACTTATCCATCTCAATAATATCGTTGAAGATATTCCCGAGAGTAATAGCACTGACATGAATGGTTTTCAGATATTTCAGTTGTTCGCTGTCTAATTCAGTGTCTAACAAGATACGGCTCAGACCAACAATGCCATTAAGCGGCGTACGCAGCTCGTGGCTGATTGTTGAAATGAAAGTCGTCTTATCCCTGCTGGCATTTTCCAACGCGTCCTGATAGCGCTTACGCTCAGTTATATCGCGCCCAAACCCCATCAGCCCATGTCGTTTACCCACTCGGTCATAAAACGGCACTTTTCGCAATTCAAAACAAGCTTTACGGCCATCGGGATACACCAACCACTGCTCATAAGTCAGAGAAACGTTGTGACGGAAAACTTTCTCGTCGGTTTCCATAACTTTCTCGGCAATATCCGGCGCATAGACATCTTTTGGGGTCAAGCCGACCAACTGTTTCTCACTTTTGCCTGTCAGCAGTTCCATTGCCCGGTTACAGCCGGAGAACTCATTGTCTTCATTACGGTAATAAACCAAATCCGGCGAAGCATCCAAAAAAGAGCGCAATAAAGCCGACTGCTGGCCCAATTCAATTTGCGCCTGCTCGCGGTGGCCCATTTCTTCTTTCAGTTTATCAACCACTTGCAAATGAGCTTTTTCTGCTTTTTCGCGCTCGACAATTTCTTGGTTGAGTTGGGCAATGTTTTCCGTCAGTTGCTTATTCAGCTCCAAATCGCGATAACGCATCACTTCAAGCTTATCCACCAACCGGGATAAGCGCTGGCGCGACTCTTCCAATTGCTCAACCACCACCGACAGGAAATACACTGCCCAAGGCGTTATCAGCAGCCCAAAGAAAATAGAACGCACCAGATCGAGGGTTTCCACCGAGCCACTCAATACGAATGTCACCGCCATCTGAACCACCATGGCGAGCAACACCAGCACAGATGCCAGCAACAGGGAGAAGCGAACTAGCCCTAATTTAACCATTAAATCAACGTAGTACTGGGCTAATACCCTAATTTGCTTCATAGCAACCTCTGTCTGTGTTTCTGGATATCCCCAAGAAATCTGCTCCTAAAGTCATTGAAATTGCAGGTAGGTGGCCAGCAAGCGAACCCCGACAAGCTTACTCAAGTCAGTGATTCGGATAAGTGCGCGCAGCTAACACCCCTACAATTTCAAGCACGAAGGGGATAAATCATACCGCAAAACCAGCAAGAGATAAGATGGCTTCCTCAGAAGTGTGGAAAAGATTGCAAATCATGGTGGGAGATGGGGAAACAATATTTTATACAGGCTAATAATAAGCAAACGGCAGATAACGCCATCAAGCCAAACCAAGGGGAAGTGTGTTGTTGGAGTCACTCTTCATTTCGAATACAAGTGCGCGCATCGCCGGAGCGCACCCTGACAGGCGAGCCCCGAGCAACTCTGTCGTTTAGCCAAACTTTGTTTCAAGCATAACTATAGTCATCCCCAATGGCAGTTCCCTGCACACCGTGTTCAAGCAAATAATTATTCAGCTCATTCATGCCAGTCCAGCGATTCGCGCACCACAATGGCGCAAGCAGTGTCGGCCTACGGGCACTGGCAGAAATCCGGTGATAGACAATTTCGGCGGGGGTATGGCGAATCATTTCACCGGCCGTTATCACATATTCATCCAGCATCAACTCTGACAAACGCCCTGCTCGCCATGCTTTGGCCATGGTGCTGCCGTCCACAATATGCAGCGGATGCAGTTTTAACCCATCGACGCCAGTTGCTACCACTTTATCCAGTGTTTCCATTGCCTGCACTTGGCCCTCACCCGGCAGGCCAACAATCAAATGGCAGCACACTTTCAACCCTCTGGCACGGGCACGGCGAGCAGTTTGCTGGTAGCAAGCAAAATCATGGCCGCGATTAATACGTTTAAGAGTTTTATCATTCGCGGTCTGTAACCCCAGCTCCAGCCAGACTTCATAACCTTGCTGATGATAACCACTCAATAAATCCAACACAGCATCCGGCACACAATCGGGTCGGGTTCCGACGCACAAACCAACAATGTCAGCCTCGGCCAAAGCTTGCTCATACATCGTCGCCAGCGCATTGACCTCTGCATAAGTACTGGTATATGCCTGAAAGTAAGCCAGGTAACGTTTTGCCCGATTGGCTTTTTTTGCCTGTTCTGCTAACTGCTGCGCAATACCCTGCTGCTGCATTTGTTCATCAGCAAATGAGGCCACGTTGCAAAAGGTGCAACCGCCGCGCCCCAGAGTTCCATCGCGATTAGGACAGCTAAACCCGCCGTGTAGCGTGAGTTTATGAATTTTTTCGCCATAGCGGTGCTGTAAATCCGCACCAAACATATTGACTAATTTCTGCAACTGCATAATCTTGGCACTGCCTGTCAAAAAAGAGCTTAAGGCTACCCGCTAGCGATACAATTCGCGATGACAGAGATCAACTCCCATGCCCTTGGGTGCAACTGCGCATAACCATTCACTATAAATGCAAATAAAATCACTTGACCGATGATTAAATTTTCTTATTTCCACCAAGCTCTTAGCGCTTCTATTACAATTCAGTGAAAAATAGTGTTAAACACCAGAAAATATAACACACACAGCACATCACTCTACAATCCCCGTCAGCACTAGCATGGTGCAGAGATTTGTCGATTGCACTATAGTGAGACAGCTCACACTTTGGTATCTACACCACGAAGCGCCCAACAGGGTAAAAACGCCGATAAATCCATAATTTTCATTGTGATAACCCCCCTTATCACCTTAAAGATATATCTTAAGCCTATATTTGACCTGAGTATTCTTTCTCGCTAAGTTGGAAGTCCGCTGGAAGCTTTCTAGACGGGCAAACGTCTAGTCATAATTATGCAGTAATTTAAGACTCCCTCTTAAAACAAGTCTTATACCACTTGTGAGAACCGTCACAAGAGGCCATTTCCGGAGGGCGGAAAAGCAGATTTGCCGCGAAATACGCGCCTGTCAGCTTACCCCGCCTGATGCAAATATGTCCTTCTGGAGTCGGTTTGTGAGAGTCTCGCAGAGCCTGGGGAGGTTCACTGATATGTTGTACGATAAATCCCTTGAGAGGGACAACTGTGGTTTCGGCCTAATCGCCCACATAGAAGGCGAACCTAGCCATAAGGTCGTGCGTACCGCTATACACGCACTGGCCCGCATGCAACACCGTGGCGCGATACTTGCTGATGGCAAGACCGGCGATGGCTGTGGCCTGCTATTACAAAAACCGGATCGCTTTTTCCGGATGGTCGCAGAAGAACGCGGATGGCGTTTGGCCAAAAACTATGCCGTCGGCATGATATTTCTCAGTCAGGACGAAGAACTCGCCAAGGCAAGCCGCCGCATTGTAGAAGAAGAATTGCAAAACGAAACGCTGTCGATTATCGGCTGGCGTGAAGTGCCGACCAACCCTGATGTTCTTGGTGAAATCGCCCTCTCCTCCCTGCCTCGGATTGAACAGATTTTTGTGAACGCCCCTGCTGGCTGGCGTCCACGCGATATGGAACGCCGCCTGTTTGTGGCGCGTCGCCGTATTGAGAAACGCATTGCAAACGACAAAGATTTCTACGTTTGTAGCTTCTCTAACTTGGTCACGATCTACAAAGGCTTGTGTATGCCTGCGGATCTGCCCCGTTTTTATCTTGATTTGGCTGACCTGCGCATGGAGTCGGCAATCTGCCTGTTCCACCAGCGCTTCTCAACCAACACCGTGCCGCGCTGGCCACTGGCTCAGCCATTCCGCTATCTGGCACACAACGGCGAAATCAACACTATCGCCGGTAACCGCCAATGGGCCAGGGCACGTGCTTACAAATTCAAAACACCATTAATCCCCGACTTGCAGGATGCCGCTCCTTTCGTCAATGAGACCGGCTCTGACTCCAGTTCACTGGATAACATGTTGGAGCTATTCCTCAGCGGCGGGATGGACTTGATTCGTGCTATGCGTCTGTTAGTGCCACCGGCCTGGCAGAACAACCCGGATATGGACACTGACCTGCGCGCCTTCTTTGATTTCAACTCCATGCATATGGAGCCATGGGATGGCCCTGCCGGGATCGTGATGTCAGATGGCCGCTATGCTGCCTGTAACCTTGACCGCAATGGCCTGCGCCCAGCGCGCTATGTCATCACCAAAGATAAACTCATCACCTGCGCCTCTGAAGTCGGCATCTGGGATTACCAGCCCGATGAAGTGATTGAAAAAGGTCGCGTCGGCCCGGGCGAATTGATGGTCATTGACACCCGTAGCGGTAAAATCCTGCACTCCGCCGAAACAGATAATGATCTGAAAAGCCGCCATCCCTATAAAGAGTGGATGGAAAAGAACGTTAAGCGCCTGGTGCCATTTGAAGATTTGCCAGAAGATCAGGTGGGTAATCGTCAGTTAGATGACTCACAGCTGGAAACCTATCAGAAGCAGTTCGGTTACAGCAGCGAAGAACTGGATCAAGTCATCCGTGTGCTGGGTGAAATTGGTCAGGAAGCAACAGGTTCAATGGGTGATGACACCCCGTTTGCCGTGCTTTCCAGCGGCCCGCGTATTATTTACGATTATTTCCGTCAGCAGTTTGCTCAGGTCACCAACCCGCCAATTGACCCGCTGCGTGAAGCCCATGTCATGTCACTGGCCACCAGCATCGGCCGCGAAATGAACGTGTTTTGTGAAGCCGAAGGCCAGGCGCACCGACTGAGCTTTAAATCGCCCATTTTGCTGTTTTCCGATTTCCAACAATTAACAACATTGGAAGGGGAGCATTACCGCGCGGATCGGTTGGATCTGACTTTTGATCCGGCTGAGACAGATTTAGAACAAGCGGTATTGGCACTGTGCGAAGAAGCTGAGCGCAAAGTGCGAGATGGCGCCGTGATGTTAGTGCTGTCAGACCGAGCTATTGCGCCTAACCGCCTGCCGGTTCCCGCGCCTATGGCGGTCGGTGCAGTTCAGACGCGCTTAGTAGAAAAAAACCTGCGCTGCGACGCCAACATTATTGTTGAAACCGCCAGTGCCCGTGATCCACATCACTTCGCTGTATTACTCGGTTTTGGTGCGACCGCGATTTACCCTTATTTAGCTTATGAATCATTGGCTAAATTGGTTGATACCCAAGCAATTGATAAAAAGTATCGCGATGTGATGCTTAATTATCGCAATGGTATCAATAAAGGGCTGTATAAGATCATGTCCAAAATGGGCATCTCGACTGTAGCCTCATATCGCTGCGCCAAACTGTTTGAAGCTGTTGGCTTGCATCGTGACCTGTCAGACCTGTGTTTCCAAGGTGTAGTCAGCCGCATCGGCGGAGCCAGTTTCAGTGATTTCCAACAGGATTTACAGAATCTGTCTAAACGCGCGTGGTTGAAACGTAAGCCACTGGATCAGGGCGGATTACTGAAATTTGTCCACAACGGCGAATACCATGCGTATAACCCGGATGTGGTCAGCACCTTGCAAACTGCTGTCCACAGTGGTGAATACAGTGATTATCAGGTTTACGCCAAGCTGGTTAATGAACGCCCAATTGCAACTTTGCGCGATCTGTTGGCTATCAAACCGCAAGGCACTCCGATCCCAGTCGATCAAGTTGAGCCGGCGGAATCACTGTTTAAACGCTTTGATACTGCAGCAATGTCCATCGGCGCACTGAGCCCGGAAGCCCATGAATCATTAGCTATCGCCATGAACAGCCTCGGTGGGTTCTCAAACTCCGGTGAAGGCGGTGAAGACCCCGCGCGTTACGGCACCAATAAGGTTTCCCGCATCAAGCAGGTGGCCTCCGGTCGTTTCGGTGTCACACCGGCGTATCTGGTCAATGCTGATGTTATCCAAATCAAAGTAGCCCAAGGTGCGAAACCGGGTGAAGGCGGCCAATTACCGGGTGATAAAGTCACGCCGTATATTGCCAAACTGCGCTATTCCGTGCCGGGCGTGACCTTGATTTCTCCACCACCGCACCATGATATTTACTCAATCGAAGATTTGGCACAGCTGATTTTCGATTTGAAACAGGTTAACCCGAAAGCCCTGATTTCAGTGAAACTGGTTTCAGAGCCAGGTGTTGGCACCATTGCCACCGGTGTGGCGAAAGCCTATGCCGACTTAATTACCATTGCGGGCTACGACGGCGGCACCGGTGCCAGCCCACTGTCTTCGGTGAAATATGCCGGTTGCCCGTGGGAACTGGGGCTGGTGGAAACTCAGCAAGCGCTGGTTGCCAATGGCCTGCGCCATAAAATCCGCCTGCAAGTGGATGGCGGCCTGAAAACCGGCGTCGACATTGTTAAGGCCGCGATTCTGGGGGCCGAAAGCTTCGGTTTCGGAACCGGGCCAATGGTGGCGCTGGGCTGCAAATACCTGCGTATTTGTCACCTGAATAACTGTGCAACCGGCGTAGCAACCCAAGATGAAAAGCTGCGTCGCGACCATTATCACGGCTTGCCGGAACGTGTGGTGAACTACTTCCAGTTTATCGCCCGTGAAACCCGTGAAATCATGGCTGAGTTGGGTGTTAGCCAACTGGTTGATTTGATTGGCCGTACCGACATGCTGCTTGAACTCGATGGCATCTCTGCCAAACAGAACAAACTGGACTTGTCGCCAATGCTGAAAACAGCAACGCCACATCCGGGCAAAGCCCTGCATTGCACCGAAAGTAACCCTCCGTTCGATAAAGGCTTATTGAACAAAGAGTTATTGGCGCAAGCTGAGCCGCACATTGAAGCCAAGCACAGCAAGACGTTTTACTTCGATATCCGCAACACTGACCGCTCAGTGGGAGCGGCATTGTCTGGCGCGATTGCCACCAAACATGGTGATCAAGGCCTGGCAACTGACCCTATCAAAGCTTACTTCTCCGGGACTGCCGGCCAGAGCTTTGGGGTGTGGAATGCCGGTGGCGTCGAGTTGACCCTGACGGGCGATGCCAACGATTATGTCGGCAAAGGTATGGCCGGTGGCCGCATCGCGGTACGCCCTCCAGTCGGCTCCAACTTCCGCAGTCATGAAGCCAGCATTGTCGGCAACACCTGCCTGTATGGTGCCACTGGCGGTAAATTATTCGCCGCTGGCCGCGCCGGTGAGCGTTTCGCAGTACGTAACTCCGGTGCAATTACTGTAGTTGAAGGTATCGGCGATAACGGTTGTGAATATATGACAGGCGGTATTGTCTGCGTACTGGGCCGAACCGGAATTAACTTCGGTGCCGGTATGACCGGCGGTTTCGCTTACGTTCTTGATGAAGACGGTGAATTCCGTAAACGTGTTAACCCTGAGCTGGTCGAAGTTCTGGATGTCGACCAACTGGCAATCCATGAAGAGCATCTGCGCGGCCTGATTACTGAACATGTTCAGTTGACAGGTTCTAGCCGTGGTGAAGAGATTCTGGCTAACTGGCCGGAATGGGTGACCAAGTTTGCTTTGGTTAAACCGAAATCCAGCGATGTGAAAGCACTGTTGGGCCACCGTAGCCGTTCCGCAGCTGAGCTGCGGGTTCAAGCGCAGTAAGGGGTTGAAATGAGTCAGAATGTTTATCAGTTTATCGACTTACAGCGCGTAGATCCGCCGAAAAAGCCGCTGAAAATCCGTAAAATTGAATTTGTTGAGATTTACGAGCCATTCTCGGAAACACAGGCGAAAGCACAGGCAGACCGCTGTTTGTCGTGCGGTAACCCCTATTGCGAATGGAAATGCCCGGTTCATAACTACATCCCTAACTGGCTGAAACTGGCCAACGAAGGGCGGATTATGGAAGCGGCGGACTTGGCTCACCAGACCAATAGCTTGCCGGAAGTCTGTGGCCGTGTGTGTCCACAAGACCGCTTGTGTGAAGGGTCTTGTACTCTGAATGACGAATTCGGTGCGGTCACCATCGGCAATATCGAGCGCTATATCAGTGATAAAGCCATTGAAATGGGCTGGAAACCTGATATGTCCCATGTTTACCCAACCGGTAAACGTGTTGCGGTCATTGGTGCTGGCCCTGCAGGGCTGGCCTGTGCTGATGTTTTAGCGCGTAATGGTGTTCAGGCGGTGGTGTTTGACCGTCATCCAGAGATTGGCGGTCTGCTGACCTTTGGTATTCCGGCCTTTAAGCTGGAAAAAGAAGTGATGATTAAGCGCCGCAAAATCTTCTCCGAGATGGGGATTGAATTCCAACTGAATACTGAAGTTGGCAAAGACATCACCATGGATACGCTGCTGAAAGAGTATGACGCGGTGTTCCTCGGTGTGGGGACTTACCAATCAATGCGCGGTGGCCTAGAAAACGAAGATGCATCTGGTGTGTATGATGCGCTGCCATTCCTGATTGCCAACACCAAACAGTTGATGGGCTATGAGGCCGCGCCTCACGAACCTTATATCAACATGCAAGGTAAACGCGTGGTGGTGCTGGGTGGCGGTGATACTGCAATGGACTGCGTGCGTTCATCCATTCGCCAAGGGGCTACCGACGTGGTTTGTGCCTATCGCCGCGATGAAGCCAACATGCCGGGTTCCAAGCGGGAAGTGAAAAATGCCCGCGAGGAAGGGGTAGAATTTAAATTTAACCTGCAACCATTGAGCATTGAAGTAAACAGCAATGGCAAAGTTTGTGGTGTGAAGATGGTTCGAACCCAACTGGGCGCGCCTGATGCACAAGGCCGTAGTGTGGCTGAGCAGATCCCTGGTTCAGAGCATATTCTGCCCGCAGATGCCGTGGTGATGGCGTTTGGCTTCCGCCCACACAGCATGGAATGGTTGGCCGCTCACGATGTAGCATTAGATAAACAGGGCCGTGTCGTGGCTCCGGAGCGCACTGATAATGCTTTCCAGACCAGTAATCCAAAAATCTTTGCGGGCGGCGATATTGTTCGCGGCTCTGATTTGGTGGTTACAGCCATTGCTGAAGGCCGCAAAGCCGCAGAAGGCATCATGAGTTATCTGGAAGTCTGATAGTCAAATCCATCTATACCCAAATAAGTCGAGGGCTGGTTATCCAGCCCTTTTCATTGCTATTTTCCACTGCATATCCCTACTCACTCAAGATTTTGTAACAATCTCAATTGGCCTTATTTGTCACATTTTAATCATGAAGCGCTATAGTAAAGGCCGAGTTCATATTGAATTATGCTTTTAGACTAATACTTCCTGGCCTCACACCGCTATTTTCCGGTACATATTGTTTTGTTACGCTTTGTTTTAAAGAAAGGATTATCTGTTATGAAATCTCACTTACTTTTCATTGCTGGCGGATTGCTGGCGCTTAGTGGCAGCGCATTAGCAATGTCTCTTAATTATCAAGAAGTTGGCTATAACATTGAAGCCCGTGGCGCGCGTGCTGTAGTGGCAGAGTTGGCGAAGGCTGGGCAACTGCCCGCTGTAGAGAATAATATTAAGCTGGGTGATGACAACTGGATTGCCATGGCCCCTAAACTGGTCGATGGTGGAAATGCGAGTTTCACTGCGGGGGTAAAATCAGCACTCTCTTCTGCACTCATTTATAACCCAGCGGCAGTGCTAAAAGCGGTAAGCGACAGTAAAACTCTTACATTATCAGAGATTTGCACTGCACCCGCCGATGCTAAAGACAGTGCTGCCAAAGCCAATTTCCAGCAGCGTGCTACTCATACTCTGTCAACTATCAGAAATAGTGACATGATGAGCCAACGTGATAGCTGCCTGGCCGAATTGAAAAAGTTATCTTAATAGTCATGGTGCGATATAAATAATTAGGGCGGCCAAAGCCGCCCTACTAACACTTTGCCCGGGAAATGAAGGCGACTACTTAACAACTCGCAATGCTGGACGACCACCACTGCGTGGCGGTTGCGGCGGCTCATCATCTTGTGAGTTACCATCATCGCCCTGTGGGGCCTGAGTATCATCCGTTACCAGCATCAAGCTTTCTGTCGGCGCAGTTTCGTTATCTTCCTCTTCCATGCCGACAAAATGACCATCAGCATCAGAATCGTAAGCTTCTTCAGGTTCAAACATGGTGCCTGAACCATTTTCACGCGCATAGATTGCCATCACCGCCCCCATAGGGACAGTCACTTGACGGGGAACACCACCAAAACGGGCATTGAAGCTCACCCCCTCATTACCCAATTCCAGATTACCCACCGCACGCGGTGCCACATTCAATACAATTTGCCCATCACGGGCAAACTCCATCGGCACCGAAACACCCGGCCGAGTCACATCTACGACCAGATGTGGCGTCAGCTGATTATCAATCAGCCACTCATAGAATGCGCGCAACAGGTAAGGACGGCGCGGAGACATATCAGACGTCGCCATAAAAATTAACCCCGGGTTTGCAGGCGCATTTCACGTTCAGCTTCAGTCAGAGAAGCCAGGAATGCATCACGCTCAAACACACGTGTCATATAGCCTTTCAGCTCTTTAGAACCCGCGCCAGTGAATTCAATGCCTAATACTGGCAAACGCCACAGCAGCGGAGCCAGGTAGCAATCGACCAGGCTGAACTCTTCACTCATAAAGTAAGGAGCTTCATTAAACACCGGAGCGATAGACAGCAGTTCTTCGCGTAACTGCTTACGTGCTGCTTCAGCTTCTTGGGCATTGCCTTGTTCGATTTTGTGCAGCAGGGAATACCAGTCATGCTCAATACGGTGCATCATCAAACGGCTGCTACCACGAGCAACAGGGTATACCGGCATCAATGGTGGGTGAGGGAAACGCTCATCCAGATACTCCATGATGATGCGGGATTCATACAGAGTCAGCTCGCGGTCAACCAAAGTCGGCACTGTACGGTAAGGATTGAGGTCAATCAGGTCCTGCGGCAGGTTATCAGCTTCAACCTGCTCAATCTCAACACTGACACCTTTCTCCGCCAGTACGATACGTACTTGATGGCTAAAAATGTCGGTCGGGCCGGAAAACAGCGTCATTACCGAACGTTTGTTGGCAGCGACAGCCATGAAAACCTCCAAGATTATCTAGAAAACAATGCGAATAGCCCACGGTGGACGTTGCTATCCTGAGTCGTTTTACCGCCGGTTCGTAATCCAGGTAGTTGCTGCCGTAAATAATCCTTGGTCGAGATAATAATTCAGCCAGGGAGATACACGGACGCTAACAGTTCGCCGAACAGGCACAAAAGTGAGTGATAGTTTACCAGATTTTGTGTGTTTTGTGGGGGTGGCGCTACGATTTCATCAATAATTGTCTATCAGACAACGGTTTAGCGGCAAAAATATAATGAATAAAATGGTGGGAGAGTGCTTTTAGCGATTCAAACAAATAAAAAAACCCGGTGAGACACCGGGTTTTTACCATTAATATGATGCCATAAAGGCAAAAAATTAACGTTTGGAGAACTGTGGACGACGACGTGCTTTACGCAGACCCACTTTCTTACGCTCAACTTCACGCGCATCACGCGTTACGAAGCCAGCTTTACGCAGTTCACCACGCAGAGACTCGTCATATTCCATCAGTGCACGGGTGATACCGTGACGGATAGCGCCAGCCTGACCTGAAATACCACCACCTTTAACAGTGATGTACATGTCAAACTTGGTAACCATGTCTACCAGTTCCAGCGGTTGATTCACTACCATGCGGGCAGTTTCACGACCGAAGTAAACTTCAAGGCTACGTTGGTTAATAACGATTTTACCGCTACCCGGCTTAAGAAAAACGCGTGCAGCAGAACTTTTGCGGCGACCAGTGCCGTAGTATTGATTTTCAGCCATTGCCATAATCCCGATTAAATGTCCAGAACTTGCGGTTGCTGTGCCGCATGATTGTGCTCAGTACCTGCATAAACTTTAAGTTTACGATACATTGCACGGCCCAGCGGACCCTTCGGCAGCATGCCTTTAACCGCGATTTCAATCACACGCTCAGGACTGCGGGCAATCATCTCTTCAAAGGTCGCTTGTTTGATACCACCGATGTGACCGGTGTGACGGTAATAAATCTTGTCTGTACGCTTGTTGCCGGTTACAGCAACTTTTTCTGCGTTCAGAACGATGATGTAATCACCAGTATCAACGTGCGGGGTGTATTCCGCTTTATGCTTGCCGCGTAGGCGACTAGCCAGTTCAGTAGCGAGGCGACCCAAGGTCTTACCATTCGCGTCAACAACATACCAGTCGCGTTTTACAGTTTCTGGTTTAGCTGTGAAAGTTTTCATTATAAAAGCTTACCCAATTAATAAGTTACACGTTGGTGAACACCCAAACGTTCAAAAACAGTTGAGGCTCACACGACCATCAGTCCAGCAAACCTACCCCTTCGAATAGCCAATGCTGGCACTATACAAAGTTCTGGGAAAAAAACTTTGTTGTAACGTGGGGTCGCAAGATTATAGAGAAGTCGACGTCAAAGATCGAACTGTTTTTGGCGAGAAAGGTATAAATTAAACATGTTAAGTTAGGGCGAAGAATAATCGCCCGTCACAGAATAGCATTTTAGCGCGTATAAAGTGAATAACTGCGGCGCAGATTACTTTTACGGCAAGTGCGGTAAAGAGAGATATTCTTCACTTTGCATCTCTTGTAATCGCGATAAACATCGCTGATATTCAAATTTAAGCCGCTCGCCGCAATAAATCTCGAACATTGATGCTTCCGCTGCAATGATCAATTTCACTCGCCGCTCATAAAACTCATCGACTAATGCCAGAAAACGCCGGGCGGTATTCTCATCTTGCGTCGCCATCTTGTGGACATTGTGCAGTAATACGGTGTGATAAAGCTTAGACAGCGCGATGTAATCAAGTTGGCTGCGAGCCTCTTCACATAATGTATGGAAATCGACCGCCAGCACGCCTTGCGCCGAGCAAATGGCTGGCAAAGGCCGATGATTAACTTCCAGTACCGGTGCCCTTTCACCTTCTTTGCCCGCCAGCTTAATGAAAATATCTGCCATTGCCTGCTCAGTTTGCGGGTTTAGTGGGGTCAGATAGAGGTTTGCTTGAGTCAAAGTGCGCAGACGATAGTCAATACCGGCATCGACATTCATCACGTCGCAATATTGCTTAATGAGTTCAATGGCCGGCAAGAAGCGGGCGCGCTGTAAACCATTACGATACAAGTCATCCGGTGGAATATTTGACGTCGCAACCAAAGTGATGCCACGGGCAAACAGTGCTTCGAGTAATGTCGCCAACAACATGGCATCAGTAATATCTGAAACAAAGAATTCATCAAAACACAGCACATCGGTCTGCGCCTTAAAGCCATCAGCAATGATTTCTAATGGATTTTCATGACCTTGCAGCGTTGTTAGCTCCTGATGCACCCGCAACATAAAACGGTGAAAATGCAGCCGGAGCTTACGTTCGCCCGGCAAACTGTGGAAAAACATATCCATCAACCAGGTTTTACCCCGCCCCACACCGCCCCACATATATAGGCCCTGAACCGGGCGAATTGGCGTGCGTGGGGCACTTCGTCCCAATAAACGGCCCAAATGCCCTCGAATACCGGCACTCGCCGCAGGGGAGTTCTGGCGTTGATTCAGTTCCTGATAAATGGTGTCCAGCCGGGCGACGGTGCGCCGCTGTACATCATCAGGTTGGTAGTCGCCGACATCAAGTGCCTGCTGGTAAAGTGCTATAGGTGAACTCGGTTGCATGTTTATCAACAATCCCTGATAAAATAGTTATCTACTTTTCGCTGCGCTTTCTTGCTGATTTATCGGGCAATCGCAGCATTTACCGACTCTGCTACTGCGAAAAAAGCCTGATAACCATAAGCAAAGTTGCATCAGGATTCCACTCAGACAAGGTTAACGGTTATAGTGGGTATTATTAAGTGAAAAAGCCCTGCTGAACAATGAAGTCAAAAAAGGAGTCATCATGACCTGGGAGTATGCGCTTATTGGGTTGGTTGTTGGTATTGTAATTGGCGCGGTGGCTATGCGCTTTGGCAACCGTAAATTGCGTCAGCAGCAAGTGCTGCAAAATGAGCTGGAGAAGAGCAAAACAGACCTGGAAGAATACCGTCAGGAACTGGTTGGGCATTTTGCCCGCAGTGCCGAATTGCTGGATAACATGGCTCGCGACTATCGCCAGCTTTATCAGCATATGGCGAAAAGCTCCAATAACTTATTACCGGACTTGCCGTTGCAAGATAACCCGTTCCGCTATCGTCTGACAGAATCGGAAGCCGATAATGACCAGGCACCGGTCAAAATGCCACCTCGTGATTACTCCGAAGGGGCATCCGGTTTACTGCGTCCGGAACATCAGACCCGAGACTAAGCACATAAATATCAAGCTGACTACAGCATGCCTCGCACTGCTGTAGTCAGCACATTTACACTTCTATACTTACCTCTCCTTGAATTGCTTTATCCTAACCCCTATATCAAGCGGTATCTTAGGGTGCTTATTTTTAGAACAGCAGTAGCCTTTTGAAATAAGTGAATTTTTTAGCTCATTCAGAGTCTGAATTAATAACGGACCTGTCGCAGCCATCCCCTATTCATTCACCGTTAGGTATTGAGAGAGTTTAAATCAATGAAGAAAAAATCATTATTTCTTAGTGCGCTGGCAATGAGTGTCGGCTTAGGTCTCGCATCTGTTCCTATGGTGAACGCAGCGGCACTTCCTGCGGCAGTAGCGGGCCAAGCAGTCCCAAGTCTGGCGCCAATGCTGGAGAAAGTGTTACCCGCCGTTGTCAGTGTTCATGTCTCAGGCACTCAAGTACAGCAACAGCGTTTGCCAGAAGAGTTCAAATTCTTCTTCGGCCCAAATGCGCCAACAGGTAAAGAGAGCAATCGCCCCTTTGAAGGTTTGGGGTCTGGCGTCATTATTAATGCGGAAAAAGGTTATGTACTGACCAATAACCACGTTATCAATAACGCGGATAAAATCCGTGTTCAGCTCAATGATGGCCGTGAATATGATGCCAAACTGCTGGGGCGCGATGAGCAAACTGATATCGCGTTGTTACAGCTAACGGATGCCAAAAACCTGACAGCTATTAAAATAGCTGACTCCGATAATCTGCGTGTCGGTGATTTTGCCGTCGCCGTGGGGAACCCATTTGGTCTGGGGCAAACTGCAACATCCGGTATTATTTCTGCACTGGGCCGCAGTGGCTTGAATCTGGAAGGGTTAGAAAACTTTATTCAGACTGATGCTTCTATCAACCGCGGCAACTCAGGAGGGGCGCTGGTTAACCTGAACGGCGAATTGATTGGGATTAACACCGCCATTTTAGCGCCGGGTGGCGGTAATATCGGCATCGGTTTCGCCATTCCAAGCAACATGGCGCAAAACCTCAGCCAGCAGTTAATTGAGTTTGGCGAAGTGAAACGCGGCCTGCTTGGTATTCGTGGTAGTGAAATGACCGCTGACATGGCGAAAGCCTTTAATATTGATGCTCAGCGCGGGGCTTTTGTCAGTGAAGTGTTGCCAAAATCAGCGGCATCTAAAGCCGGTATCAAAGCGGGTGACGTATTAGTTTCCGTGGAAGGTAAACCTATCAGCAGCTTTGCGGAGTTACGCGCCAAAGTGGGCACTACCGGCCCGGGTAAAGCTATTAAAGTCGGTTTGTTACGTGATGGCAAACCGCTTGAAGTGACGGTAACACTGGAGAACAGCAGCCCAACATCCACCAGTGCAGATACCCTATCACCTTCATTACAGGGTGCATCCCTGAGCAATGGTGAAATCAAAGGTGGCAGCAAGGGCGTCAAAGTAGAAAACGTGACCAAAGGCTCACCGGCAGCACAGTCGGGCTTGCAAAAAGACGATGTAATTATTGCCGTAAACCGTGTGCGAGTGAAAGATATCGCCGAGTTACGCAAAGCTATTGAAGCTAAACCTGCGGTTATTGCACTGAACATTGTGCGTGGTGAAGAGAATATTTATCTGTTAATCCGCTAATTTGCAGAAAAATCGGACACAGCACAATGCTGTGTCCGCCAAACTCATGCTATCCTCCGCTTACCTATTCATTCACGCCTTAAACTTCATGTTTCTTAAGCTATTGCGTTCTATTATTTTGGGGCTAATTGTTGCCGGTATCTTACTGGTTGCAATCCCTATGCTCCGTAGCCCCGGCCATTTCTTTTCCAGCAATGGTAATAGCGTAGATGAAGAGGCTCCCGCCAGTTATAACCAGGCGGTGCGCAGAGCGGCCCCTGCCGTTGTTAATGTTTATAACCGTAGCCTAAGCCCGACTCAGGAAGGGTTAGCCATTCGCACTTTGGGTTCTGGCGTAATCATGAGTGATAAGGGTTATATCCTCACCAATAAACACGTTATCAATAATGCTGAACAAATCATTGTCGCATTACAAAACGGTCGTATATCAGAAGCATTGCTAGTCGGTTCAGATAATCTGACTGATTTAGCTGTTTTGAAAATCGATGCGGTAAACCTGCCGGTCATTCCCATTAATATTAATCGCACGCCACATATTGGTGACGTCGTGCTCGCGATTGGTAACCCCTATAATCTCGGTCAAACCGTCACGCAAGGGATTATCAGCGCCACAGGACGCATTGGTTTAAGTGATTCCGGGCGACAAAACTTTCTCCAGACAGATGCTTCAATCAACCAAGGGAACTCCGGCGGTGCGCTGGTCAATACGCTGGGTGAATTGATGGGGATTAACACGCTGTCCTTTGATAAAAGCAGTAATGGTGAAACGCCAGAAGGTATCGGTTTTGCCATTCCGACAGCGCTCGCAACCAAAGTGATGGAAAAGCTGATTCGTGATGGCCGAGTTATTCGTGGCTATATTGGAATTACCGGCGAAGAATATCCGCCATTCAATGCCAGCGGTAATAGCGGCGATCGAATCCACGGCATTAAAGTGAACAAGATATCGCCAAATGGCCCGGCTGCGAATGCTAACTTACAAGTGGGCGATATCATTCTTAGCGTTAATAATAAGCCTGCAACATCTGTGATTGAAACTATGGATCAGGTAGCTGAAATTCGCCCTGGCACCACAATTCCGGTTTTATTATTACGTAATGGCCAGCAAATTACGGCACAAATCACCATCACAGAATTGGATCAAAACGAAGTCCTTGGCCAACAACAGCCAGCATCATAATCATTTTGATCAGTATAGGTCGCAAAAAAATGCCAGCCCGATAATCACCGGCTGGCATCTGTTTTTATGGGGCGATGAGAAAAAGCTTATTCGCCTTTTACGCGCTCGATTTTAGCACCCAAAGCACGCAATTTATCTTCGATACCTTCATAACCGCGATCGATATGATAAATGCGGTCAACAATAGTCACGCCATCAGCAATACAGCCCGCTAATACCAAACTGGCAGAAGCACGCAGATCAGTTGCCATTACCTGAGCACCAGACAGTTGCTCAACGCCATAGCAAATCACCGTATTACTCTCGATTTCTGCATGTGCGCCCATACGAATCAGCTCTGGCACATGCATAAAACGGTTTTCAAAAATCGTTTCGGTGATAACACCGGTCCCTTCCGCGACGAGGTTCAGTAAGCTGAACTGAGCCTGCATATCCGTTGGGAAGCCGGGGTGTGGCGCGGTCCGCAGGGTAATGGCTTTAGGGCGTTTACCGTGCATATCAAGGCTTATCCAGTCGTCGCCAACTTCAATATCAGCACCGGCTTCACGCAGCTTGGCCAACACCGCATCCAGCGTATCAGGGCGAGTCTGACGACAAACCACTTTACCGCCAGAAATCGCCGCAGCCACCAGGAAAGTACCGGTTTCAATGCGGTCGGGCAGAACGCGATAAACACCGCCTCCCAAGCGCGCCACACCCTCAATAGTAATGCGGTCAGTACCCGCGCCGGTGATTTTTGCTCCCAGCGTATTCAGGAAATTCGCCGTATCAACAATTTCTGGCTCGCGAGCGGCGTTTTCAATAACCGTGGTGCCTTCGGCCAATGTGGCTGCACTCATAATGGTCACAGTCGCGCCCACGCTGACTTTATCCATTACGATATGCGCGGCTTTCAGACGACCATTGACAGAAGCTTTGACGTAGCCTTCTTCCAGCTTGATTTCAGCGCCCAGTTGTTCCAAACCGGTGATATGCAAATCAACCGGACGCGCGCCAATAGCACAACCGCCCGGTAGAGAGACCTGTCCTTTACCAAAGCGGGCAACCAGTGGCCCCAATGCCCAAATTGAGGCGCGCATGGTCTTAACTAAATCGTAAGGCGCACAGAACTCGTTTACACCGCTGGCATCAACAAAAACAGAGCCGGAAGCATCGCGTTCAATTTTGGTGCCTAATTGGCTCAGCAACTTAATGGTGGTATCAATGTCTTTTAGCTTTGGGACATTTTGCAACTCTACCGGTTCTTCAGCCAATAACGCAGCAAATAATATTGGTAATGCTGCGTTTTTCGCTCCGGAAATGGTGACCTCACCGCTTAGGCGAGTCCGCCCCTGCACACGAAACTTATCCATTGTGACCACTCTTTGTTGTCAAAATACTGGTTGTCAAATTCGAATTCACTGCCCGCTTTAGAAACCGCCTAACAAGTCTGTAGGCAATTTTATCGCCAACAGCATTAAAAGCCGTTTAGTTTGCGATCCCGCTGCCACTCTTGTGGCGTATAGGCCTTAATAGATAAGGCATGAATACGGTTATCAGCAATATATTCCATCAAAGGCGCATATACAGCTTGCTGTTTTTTCACCCGGCTCATATCAGCAAATAACTCACCCACAGCAATCACCTGAAAGTGGCTGCCATCACCGGTAACATGCGCTTCTTGTAATGCCAATGCTCGCATCAGCACGTCTTTAATTTCGGAAGTATCCATAAGATTCATTCTATTTTAGGAGGATTATAGCCGTCAGACTTCAAGTGGCAGAGATGTTGGCTGCATCTTGAAATCTATTGGGTATAGTAATCAGCTGAACATATTAGTGGAATACAGCTTTCTCTGAAACTAAAGAAAAGCCCCTGTTTTGCTATTGCACACAGAGGCTTGAAAACTTTAGTTTTTTGCTGTGGAAATAATCGACACAAATATGTATCGATTTAATGCCACCGACTATGCGCTGACGACTTCTACCGGGATGACGTCTCGCAGATTGTACAGTTCAATCAAGGTAGACAGCCGATCGCTGACACCGGTAATGGCTAATGAGACACCCTGTTTGCTGCGCAGTTCACGAAAGTGAACAAGCAGTGCCAGGCCAGATGAATCAACCCGCTTTAATTGGCTGACATCAATACGTGTCTTATCCGCCAACAATGTCTCACGCAATTGCCACAGCGGTAACAGCGTTTCACGATCCAATTCACCTTGCAGTACCAGCGTTTCCTGCTGTGACTGCCAATTCAATTCATCTGCCATAATCACTGCTTATCTAAGGTTATCGGCTGTTTTGCTGCAATCAGCAACTGTTGGGTCAGGCCATCAACACCTTTCTGACGCAAGATGGAAGCCCACTCATTTTGCTTGGTGCTGATCATGCTAACGCCTTCGGCTATCATGTCATACGCTTGCCAGTTACCTGTTTGGCTGTTTTTGCGCCACTGGAAATCTAAACGTACCGGTGGACGACCATTAGGGTCAAGGATAGTCACACGAATGGCGACAATATTGGCATCACCCAATGGCTGGTCTGGAGCCACGTCGTAAGTTTGGCCATGATACAACGCCAGCGCCTGACCATATGCCTGTTCCAGATATTGGCTGAAAGCATTGAAATATGCCTCACGCTGCGCAGGCGTTGCGGCTTTGTAATAACTCCCCAGCACCAAGGCACCCGCGTATTTAATCTGAACAAATGGCAATAACTCTTCACGCACGATAGTGCGCAAATAATCCGGGTTCTGCTTAATTTTGGCTTGTTCGGTTTTTAGGCGCGTGAATGTTCTTTGCGCCGCTTCATCCATCAGACGGTATGGGTTGGTTTGATCGACAGCATTCGCCAGTGGTGCCACCACCAACAACGCGACCATAAGTAAACGTTTAAACATTCAGATACCCTCTTAAGGATGTTGAGTTGCAGGCAAGCTGCCATTTGCTGGCGCAGGTGCTGCTGCCGGCTCACTGGCTGGTGTATCAGAATTACCATCACCGCCACTCTTGTACAAGAACTGGCCGATAAGATCCTCCAGAACCAATGCAGATTTGGTGTCTTGAATCACGCCACCATCTTTCAAAATACTGGTTCCCATGTCAGGGTCTTCAAAACCGACATTGAGCGCCAGGAACTGCTCACCCAACAAACCGGAAGTGCGCACCGCCAAGGAACTGGTGTCCGGGATATGGTTATAGCGTTGTTGAATATCTATCGCCACACGTGGACTGTAGTTTTTGGTATCCAGAGTAATATCAGCGACTCGCCCAACGACAACCCCACCAATTTTGACCGGCGAGTTATTCTTTAGACCACCAATATTGTCAAAATTTGCATAAATCCGGTAAGTCGGCTGATTACCCACGGATTTGATATCCGCCACTTTCAAGCACAGGAATACCACCGCCAGAATAGCAATAAGTATAAACGCCCCTACCCAGACTTCACTTTTCTTCGTTTGCATCGACTCAGTTCCCAAACATCAGTGCTGTCAGCACAAAATCTAATCCCAATACCGCCAGTGACGAATGCACAACAGTACGGGTCGTTGCCCGGCTAATCCCTTCAGATGTTGGGACCGCATCATAACCATTAAACAGCGCAATCCACGTCACGGTAATGGCAAATACCAGGCTCTTAATAAGGCAATTGAGTAAATCAGTGCGCCACTCAACGGCATTTTGCATTGCAGACCAGAAGAAACCGCCATCAATCCCCTTCCAGTCGACACCGACCACAGAACCGCCCCAGATGCCGACGGCAACAAAAATAGCGGTCAATAGTGGCATGCTGATAAGACCAGCCCAGAACCGGGGAGCCACCACCCGCCGCAGAGGGTCGATAGCCATCATTTCCAGACTGGAAATCTGTTCAGTGGCTTTCATCAAACCAATTTCTGCTGTCAGGGCTGAACCGGCACGGCCAGCAAAGAGCAAGGCCGTAACCACTGGCCCTAACTCTCGCAGTAATGATAAAGAAACCATCATCCCGAGACTGGCTTCCGCACTGTACGTGGTCAGGATCAAAAAGCCCTGTAAGCCCAGAACCATGCCAATAAACAGACCGGAAACCACGATAATCAGTAAGGATTGCACCCCAACGCTATACAGCTGCTTGAGCAGTAATGGCCACTGTTTTCGTGGTTCAGGCCGCCCGACCAGCGCATTAAACAGCATTAAACCTGCGCGACCAAAGGATGCGCAGACATTGATTCCCCTGCGACCCAAAGACGCTAACACCTGTACAAACATGAATACTCCATCAGCCTAATACCTTTCGCACTTGCAGCAGCAGGTGTGCTAACGACACGTCCAACTCACTTACTGATATAAGTTTATTAGCATTCGTGCATTTGCTTCCTGCAACTCCAATTACTTTAGGTCTAACAGCTCAGTTTTATAATCACCAGCCGGGTAACGGAAAGGCACCGGCCCGTCGGCAATACCATCGAGGAACTGACGCACCCGCATATCATCATTGGCTTGTAGCTGCTCAGGTGTTCCTTCAGCAATGACGTGCTGATCGGCAACAATATAAGCATAATCAGCGATACTCAGCACTTCTGGCACATCATGGGAGACCACTACGCAAGTGACACCCAATGCATGATTCAGCTCATCGATCAGTTTTACCAGCACGCCCATGGTGATGGGGTCCTGCCCGACAAAAGGCTCATCAAACATGATCAATTCGGGATCAAGGGCAATTGCCCGCGCCAATGCGGCACGGCGCGCCATACCCCCTGAAAGCTCTGCGGGCATTAAATTAGCCGCGCCACGCAACCCCACGGCCTCTAACTTCATCATCACCGTGCTATGCAGCAGCTCTTCCGGTAAACGGCTATGTTCGCGCAATGGAAAAGCCACATTCTCAAACACGGTCAAATCGGTGAATAACGCGCCAGATTGAAACAACATGCTCATTTTCTTGCGCACATCATACAAACGCTGGCGAGAAAGCGCCGGAATATTATCACCATCAAACCAAATTTCACCGGTATCTGGCGCAAGTTGCCCGCCAATCAGGCGCAGCAAAGTGGTTTTACCAATCCCTGAAGGCCCCATAATCGCAGTGACTTTACCGCGCGGGACCGTCATGTTGATATCGGCGAATATCGGACGCTCACCACGGGTAAAACTCATCCCGCGGATCTCTATCAAATTCGACGCCAGTTGGTTCATTATCATTCGTCCCTTAGGCCTTTTATGACTCATATACCCACCAATGCTACAGCAAATAGCGGTAACGAGCGCAATTGGGAAGTATTCTGGCAACTTATTAGCGTTTTTTCGTAGCCAAAGTTGCCATACGTTTTACTTTTCTGGCACTCACAGTCAAAATTAGGGGGTAAGCAAAAAAAAAAGCGTAACGCGTTTTTAGTGATTTTTACCAACGAGTTTATGCCAATGGATCGGGATTATACCCTAAATAATTCGAGTTGCAGGACGGCGGCAACTGAGTGAGTCCCCAGGAGCTTACATGAGTAAGTGACTGGGGTGAACGAAGACAGTCAACACACCTGCAATTTGAAGTATGACGGGTATATAACTAATAAAGGACTCTGCATGTTTCTTGCGATAACACTATTAATCATTGGCTTGGTTTTACTGGTGTACGGCGCCGATCGATTAGTTTATGGCGCTGCCGTGTTATCACGTTCTTTCGGTATCCCGCCACTTATTATTGGGATGACGATTGTCGGTATTGGCACTTCGCTACCGGAGCTTATTGTCTCCGTCACGGCGGCATTGAATAATCAAACGGATATGGCGGTCGGGAATGTGCTGGGTTCTAATATTACCAATCTATTACTGATTGTTGGCGGTGCAGCCCTAATACGCCCACTGACCGTGCGCTCAGAGATTTTACGCCGCGAATTACCCTTGATGTTAGTCGTGACAGTATTATGCGGTTTCTTGCTGGCAGATAACCACCTTAGCCGAGGGGATGGTGTTATTTTACTCTTGGCGGCGGCCGCTTTTATTATCCTGATGCTAAAAATTGCGCGCCTGGCTCATTCGCAAGGAAATGACATTCTCACCCGCGAACAATTGGCAGAATTACCCCAAGACAGCAGTAATACCGTCGCATTATTATGGCTAGTGCTGGCATTTATTATTTTGCCGCTATCCGCCAAAATGATTATCGACAATGCCACGGTCATCGCCAGAGTCGCAGGGGTCAGTGAATTGGTTATCGGGTTGACTGTCATCGCCATTGGCACCAGTTTACCCGAGTTGGCCACCTTTATCGCCGGTGCTTTAAAAGGTGAAGATGATATGGCGGTCGGTAATATCATCGGCTCAAATATTTTTAATATTGTTATTGTGTTAGGTGTCCCCGCATTGCTGTCTCCTGGTGATATCAATCCCGATGCTTTCCAGCGAGATTACTGGGTAATGCTCGGTGTCAGTGTGATATTCACTGTACTTTGTCTGGGGCGTAAACATCGAATCGGCCATATGGCGGGCGCTCTGTTATTATGTGGGTTTATCGCTTACATAGCGGTGCTTATACCCTAAATAATTCGGTTTGCAGCAAGGCAGCAACTGAGCAAATCCCAGGCGCTTGTACAAGTCAGTGACAGGGGTGAATGAAGGCAGCCAACACAGATGCAGATTGGAGTATGACGGGTATATTTTGGATGCCATTAACTGCGGCGTAACCCATGTTGCCTACCAACATTGAGCGGGAACCAAGTATGTCTTCTTCTGATTTACAGCCGAATACGGATTTACAACCCAGAGTTGATTTCCAACAGGCTGGTAAACAAGTATTACAGATTGAGCGCGATGGGCTGGCACAGCTTGATCAATATATTAATGACGACTTTACCAAAGCGTGCGAAGCAATATTTAACTGCCACGGTAAAGTTGTCGTGATGGGGATGGGTAAGTCTGGCCATATTGGGTGCAAAATTGCCGCGACGTTTGCCAGTACCGGCTCCCCGTCATTCTTTGTCCACCCCGGCGAAGCCAGTCATGGTGATCTGGGCATGATCACGCCGCAAGATATCGTGTTAGCTATCTCCAACTCGGGGGAGTCCAACGAAATCCTTGCCTTGATCCCTGTCCTTAAGCGTCAGAAAATTCAGCTTATTTGTATGAGCAACAACCCAGAAAGCACCATGGGCAAAGCGGCTGATATTCACTTGTGCATCAAAGTCCCGCAAGAAGCTTGTCCACTGGGATTGGCCCCCACCACCAGCACGACCGCCACATTAGTGATGGGAGATGCGCTCGCCGTTGCTTTGCTACAGGCGCGGGGCTTCACTCAGGAAGATTTTGCCCTCTCCCATCCGGGCGGCGCACTGGGGCGCAAATTGTTATTGCGGATCAGCGATATTATGCACACGGGTGCCGACATTCCTCACGTCAGCCCTGATGCCACATTGCGGGATGCATTACTGGAGATTACTCGGAAAAATCTGGGTTTAACCGTAATCTGTGACGACTTGATGATGATTAAAGGTATCTTTACCGACGGTGACTTGCGCCGGGTATTCGATATGGGCATCGACTTGAATAACGCGAAAATCGCAGATGTGATGACCAGCGGCGGTATACGGGTTCGTCCAACCATGTTGGCGGTGGATGCGCTCAACCTGATGGAGTCACGTCATATTACCGCGGTGTTAGTGGCCGATGGTGACCAATTATTGGGTGTCGTCCATATGCACGACATGCTGAGAGCTGGAGTCGTCTGACATCTAAGCCACTAATAATGCTATGAATTCGAGTGAGAAGGGTAAAATGAATAACACTGTATATCTGGACACATGCTACGGCCCAGTGGCTAGCAGCGTTATAAACCGTGCGGCTAACATTCGCTTATTGATCTGTGATGTTGACGGTGTCATGTCTGATGGCCTGATTTACATGGGTAATCAGGGTGAAGAACTGAAAGCTTTCAATGTGCGGGATGGCTATGGTATCCGCTGCCTGATAACCTCTGGTATTGAAGTGGCAATTATTACGGGTCGCCGCGCCAAATTATTGGAAGACCGGGCCAACACCTTAGGCATTACCCACCTTTATCAAGGGCAATCTGATAAGCTGGTCGCCTATAACGAATTATTAGTCGCATTAAAATGCCAGCCTGAGCAGGTTGCTTATATTGGTGATGACTTAATTGACTGGCCCGTGATGGCGCAAGTTGGCTTATCTGTCGCCGTGGCGGATGCCCATCCATTACTCATTCCCAAAGCGCATTATGTTACACACATCAATGGCGGGCGTGGTGCGGTACGCGAACTATGTGATTTGATATTATTGGCCCAAGGTAAACTCGAAGGTGCCAAAGGATTGTCGATATGAGTAAAACAAGACTATGGATATCAATATCCTTAGCACTGATTGCTTTAGCCTTGATTGGCTGGAATTTTTCCGATTTCAATCAACAGGATACACGAAGTGTGGCCGATGATAAGGAACCCTCATCACAAAGCCAACATACTGTAACTGTGGTTTTTAATCCGGTCGGGCAACTGAGTTATAAACTGGTGGCAGAAGAGGTTCAGAACTTCACCGCACAAGAGCTGACCTGGTTTACCAGGCCGGTGATGACGATGTTTGATGAGAATGCTGTCGCCACTTGGACAATACGCGCAGATCGCGCCAAGCTGACCAATGATAAGATGCTTTATTTGTATGGTCACGTGGAGGTTGATAGCCTAACTCCTGACGCACAGTTACAAAAAATTAAAACTGATAACGCCCAGGTTAATTTGATCACTCAGGATGTATCCTCAGACGATGAAGTTACCCTCTTTGGTGTTGGATTTACATCTAACGGCATGAAAATGCGCGGTAACTTGCGGGATAAAACCGCCGAGCTGATTGAAAAGGTTAAAACCTCTTATGAAATCCAAAAATAAAATTTGTCATTTTTTGCTTGCCAGCTCACTTTTAGCCGCAAGCCTGCCTGCATTAGCTTTAACCGGCGATACGGACCAACCCGTTCTGGTCGATTCGGTCAAACAAGCGTTAGATATGGCAGCGAATACCGTCACATTTACTGATAATGTGATAATCAAGCAAGGCACTATTGAAATTAAGGCTGATAAAGTCGTGGTTACCCGTCCGGGCGGTGATCAGAGCAAAATGGTCATTGAAGGGTTTGGTAATCCGGTGACTTTCTATCAGATGCAAGACAGCGGTAAACCCGTCAAAGGCCATGGACAGAAACTGCGTTATGAAGTCGCTAACGATTTTGTCGTATTGACCGGTGATGCCTATCTGGAGCAGCTTGATAGCAATATCAAAGGCGATCGCATCACTTATCTGGTGAAAAAACAGCAGATGGAAGCCTTCAGTGATAAAGGCAAACGCGTCACAACAGTGCTATTACCGTCCCAATTACAAGATAAAGGGCCAGCAGCTTCAGGCCAAAAGAAGAGTAACTAATCATTTATGGCAACATTAATCGCAGAAAAACTGGCTAAGGCGTACAAAGGCCGTAAAGTGGTCGAAGACGTTAGCCTGAAAGTAAAGTCCGGTGAGATTGTCGGTTTACTTGGGCCGAATGGCGCGGGAAAGACCACCACTTTTTATATGGTCGTCGGTATTGTCCAACGTGACGCCGGGCGCATTGTGATTGATGATGAAGATATCAGCCTCTTGCCTTTGCATGAGCGCGCGCTGCGCGGGATTGGCTATTTACCCCAAGAGGCCTCGATCTTCCGCCGCCTGAGTGTCTTTAACAACCTGATGGCGGTGCTGGAAATCCGTAAAGACCTCTCGTCTGAGCAACGTCAGGAGCGGGCCGATGAGTTAATGGAAGAGTTCCATATTACTCATTTACGTGACAGTCTAGGCCAATCACTTTCTGGCGGTGAACGTCGTCGTGTTGAAATCGCCCGAGCGCTGGCCGCGAATCCTAAGTTTATTCTGCTGGATGAGCCTTTTGCCGGTGTTGACCCGATTTCTGTTATTGATATCAAAAAAATTATTGAGCATCTGCGCGACAGTGGCCTCGGTGTACTCATTACCGACCATAACGTGCGTGAGACGCTAGACGTTTGTGAGCGGGCTTACATTGTAAGCCAAGGGCATTTAATCGCTCACGGCACACCACAGGAAATTTTGGCTGACGAACAAGTTAAACGTGTTTATCTGGGTGAGGAGTTCCGCCTTTAATCTTCCATACCGGCACACTGTTAATGATTTTGTTAGCCACCAGGAAAATTGATACTGCATTATGAAGCAAGGTTTGCAACTCAAGTTCAGCCAACAATTGGCAATGACTCCGCAGCTACAGCAGGCTATTCGTCTGTTGCAGCTTTCTACGCTAGAACTCCAGCAGGAGATTCAGTTAGCGCTGGAGAGTAACCCCTTGCTTGAGCAAACCGATCTTCATGAAGAGATAGATGCGAAAGAAACAGTCGACAGTGAATCGCTTGATACCCGCGAAGCGCTAGAACAAAAAGATATGCCGGAAGAACTGCCACTGGATGCTACTTGGGATGAAATTTACACCGCCGGTACGCCATCCGGTATGGGCAATGATTACAGTGACGATGAACTGCCGGTCTATCAGGGGGAAACCACCCAAACCCTGCAAGACTATTTGATGTGGCAAGTTGACCTGACGCCCTTTTCCGAAACCGATGCTGCGATTGCGACCTCTATCGTCGATGCTGTTGATGAAACTGGCTATCTTACGGTGCCGCTAGAAGACATTCTGGAAAGCATGGGGGATGAAAACGTCGCATTGGACGAGGTTGAAGCCGTGCTCAAACGAATTCAACACTTTGATCCTATTGGTGTTGCTGCCCGTAATTTGCGTGAATGCCTGTTAGTACAATTATCGCAATATGCCAAAGACACCCCCTATCTTGCCGAAGCGCGCTTGGTTATTAGCGATTATCTGGATTTGCTAGGCAACCATGATTTCCGCACGATGATCCGTTTAAGCCGGCTAAAAGAAGATACACTTAAAGAAGCCATTGCTCTGATTCAGTCACTGGACCCGCGCCCTGGTCAGTCTATTAATACCGGGGAGTCTGAGTATGTCATTCCTGATGTTTTGGTACGTAAAGACAAAGGGCACTGGACGGTCGAGCTTAATGCCGATAGCATTCCACGCCTGAAAATCAACCAGCAGTATGCGGCAATGGGCAGTAATACCCGTAATGACAGTGACGGGCAGTTTATCCGCAGTAATCTGCAAGAAGCAAAATGGTTGATAAAAAGCCTTGATAGTCGCAATGAAACGCTGCTGAAAGTGGCGCGCTGCATTGTAGAACAGCAAGTGGCTTTTTTTGAGAATGGGCCTGAATTTATGAAACCCATGGTGCTGGCAGATATTGCCCAAGCCGTGGATATGCATGAGTCGACAATCTCCCGTGTGACCACGCAGAAATTCCTGCACAGTCCTCGGGGCATTTTCGAGCTGAAATATTTCTTCTCCAGTCACGTCAATACAGAGAGCGGGGGTGAAGCTTCTTCTACCGCAATCCGTGCGCTGGTGAAAAAATTGGTTGCGGCAGAAAACCCTGCCAAACCACTGAGCGACAGTAAACTGACCACTCTATTATGTGAACAAGGCATTATGGTGGCACGGCGTACCGTCGCGAAGTACCGAGAGTCGTTATCCATCCCGCCGTCAAACCAGCGTAAACAGTTGGTTTGACCTGAACTGAGAAGGAAGACACTATGCAGCTCAATATTACCGGACATCATGTCGAAATAACCGAAGCATTACGCGAGTTTGTTACCACTAAATTTGCCAAACTTGAGCAATATTTTGATCGAATTAATCAAGTGTATGTGGTTTTAAGTGTCGAGAAAGTAAAACAAATTGCAGAAGCGACGGTACATGTGAATGGAGGGGAGTTGCACGCAAGCTCAGAGCAGGAGGATATGTACGCCGCGATTGATATTTTGGTTGATAAACTGGCTCGCCAGTTGAACAAACACAAAGACAAATTGAAACAACATTAGGGGCCCTTGTTGCTGTTATCTACCCGAGGTAACTCGAGTTGCAAAAAGGCGGCAACTGAGTGAATCCCCAAGAACTTACGAAATCAAGTCACTGGGGTGAACGAAGACCGCCAACCACATGCAGCTTGAAGTCGTCGGGTACACACAGCAAAGGTTCTACACTCGCTACATAACCTGATGCCAGCAGAGAAGAATATTCCGCTGGCATCAGGCGTAAAACAGCGCTTAAGTGAAAGATGAGATGATCAACGATCCAGCATTGCAATTAAGCTCGGTATTAAATATCGAGTGCACCAAAAGCTCCGTACATTGCTCAAGTAAAAAACGGGCTTTGGAAATTATCAGCGAGTTAGCTGCCAAACAGCTCAACCTGCCATCACAGATCGTTTTCGATGCTGTATTAACCCGCGAACGTATGGGCAGCACCGGCATTGGTAATGGTATCGCGATACCTCATGGCAAGCTGGAAGAAGATACACTGCGCGCTGTAGGTGTATTTATTCGTCTGGAACAACCTATAGCTTTCGATGCTATTGATAACCAACCGGTTGATCTATTATTTGCCTTGTTGGTTCCAGCAGATCAATGTAAAACTCACTTACACACTTTGTCTTTAGTAGCCAAGCGATTAGCTGATAAAACAGTGTGTCGTCGTTTACGGGCGGCGCAAAGTGATGACGAGCTTTATCAGATCATTACTGAATTACCGCCAGAAACAGCGTAATCATGCAAGGCAACGTCTGTTTTATCCGTTATACCCGGCTCTTGTTAGCCGGAATACAGGGTTCTAATATATAGCCCAATAGATTTCAAGGTTCAGGTGAACAAAAGTAGCCAACACGCCTGCAACTTGAAAGATGATGGGTATAAAGGGGAGTCACTCACATGGTGCTGATGATTGTCAGCGGCCGTTCCGGTTCAGGGAAGTCTGTTGCTTTGCGCGCATTGGAAGATATGGGCTTTTACTGCGTCGATAACTTGCCGGTGGTTCTGTTACCGCAATTGGCGAGTACACTTGCCGATAGGAATATCTCCGCTGCAGTGAGCATAGACGTGCGCAATATGCCTGAATCTCCGGAGGTATTTGAACATGCCATGACCCAACTGCCAGACAGTTTTTCACCGCAGTTGCTGTTTTTGGATGCTGACCGCAATACCCTGATTCGTCGCTACAGTGATACCCGTCGCCTGCATCCGCTGTCGACTAAAAATTTGTCATTAGAAAGTGCTATCGATGAAGAAAGCGACCTGCTGGAGCCTTTGCGCTCACGGGCTGACTTGATTATTGATACATCTGAAATGTCAGTGCATGAATTGGCTGAGATGCTGCGTACCCGCCTGCTGGGTAAACGCGAGCGCGAGCTGACCATGGTGTTTGAGTCCTTTGGCTTTAAGCACGGTATTCCCATTGATGCAGATTATGTCTTCGACGTGCGCTTCCTGCCAAACCCACACTGGGATCCGAAATTACGCCCAATGACCGGTTTGGATAAGCCCGTTATCTCCTTCCTTGATCGCCATACCGAAGTGCATAACTTCATTTACCAGACCCGCAGTTATCTGGAACTGTGGTTACCAATGCTGGAAACCAATAACCGCAGTTATCTGACGGTTGCCATTGGGTGTACCGGCGGTAAGCACCGCTCCGTCTATGTTGCTGAACAATTGGCCGATTATTTCCGCGCTCGCGGTAAGAATGTCCAATCACGTCATCGTACTCTGGAAAAGCGTAAATAAATGACTGTCAAACAGACCGTTGAGATCAAAAACAAGTTGGGGATGCACGCCAGACCCGCAATGAAATTGTTCGAGCTGGTTCAGAGTTTTGATGCAGAAGTGATGTTACGCAATGACAGTGGTACAGAAGCCGAAGCCAGCAGTGTGATAGCACTGCTGATGCTCGACTCCGCCAAAGGCCGCCAGATTGAGGTGGAGGCCACCGGGCCTGATGAGATTCAAGCACTTGCTGCAGTTATTGAGTTGTTTAATTCAGGGTTTGATGAAGATTAAGTTTTAATTTTGGCGATTCGGCATCTGAACAACCAAAACCCATCCTAATTAAGTATATTTAAAATCAAAACATACTAAGTAATCGTTTGCTAATCATAAAAAATGCGGCTTTTCCCCCTTGCAGAGAAATCCCACGCGAGTATAATTCGCCACAATTTGCCGGGAGATATGATGAAAAGCTGCTTGGATTTTGCCAAACATCGTCGTTTTGTTGAAAATGACCCGATTGATGGTCGACAAAATAGACTGCCAGCAGGCAGCCAGCTGCCATTCTTTCTCCTGTTGCTACACCGATCCTGAAAGGCCCCTCAATTGAGGGGCTTTTTTTTGTCTACTGATCGGCGCTGAATTTAACATTACTGTATGACAGCTGTTCATACCCAATAGATTTCAAGTTGCAGGTAAGCAGCAACATGAAAGATTACGGGCACAAAAACACCAGGGTAGCCCGGGAACTCGGGCCACCACAGAGGAGAGCGAAAATGGCCAACCCGTTGTATCACAAGCATATAATCTCAATTAACGACTTATGTCGCGAAGAACTGGAACTGGTGCTGCGTACTGCCGCCAGTCTAAAAAGTCATCCGCAACCTGAGCTGTTAAAACACAAAGTGATCGCCAGTTGCTTTTTCGAAGCCTCAACCCGCACCCGTTTGTCGTTTGAAACCTCTATTCATCGGCTGGGCGCATCAGTCGTCGGTTTTTCTGACAGCAGTAACACCTCTCTGGGTAAGAAAGGCGAAACATTGGCCGACACCATGTCAGTCATCAGCACTTACGTCGATGCTATTGTCATGCGCCACCCACAAGAAGGAGCTGCCCGTCTTGCAGCCCAATTTTCGGGTAATGTGCCGGTGGTCAATGCCGGAGACGGGGCTAACCAGCATCCGACCCAAACTCTGCTCGATTTATTCACTATTCAGGAAACCCAAGGGCGACTGGATAACATCAATATCGCCATGGTCGGTGATCTAAAATATGGCCGCACAGTACACTCTCTGACACAAGCGCTGGCTAAATTCAATGGCAACCGCTTCTTCTTTATCGCCCCGGATGCACTGGCAATGCCAGCTTATATCCTTGAAATGTTGGCAGAAAAAGGTATCGAATACAGCCTGCATGAAAGTATTGAAGAAGTGGTGCCAGAATTAGATATTCTCTATATGACCCGCGTGCAAAAAGAGCGTCTTGATCCCTCAGAATACGCCAACGTCAAAGCACAGTTTGTCTTACGCGCGGCTGATTTGAATGGCGCACGAGATAATCTCAAAGTGCTACACCCACTGCCACGTATTGATGAAATCACCACCGATGTTGATAAAACGCCTTATGCCTACTATTTCCAACAAGCGGGTAATGGGATTTTTGCACGTCAGGCGCTGCTGGCACTGGTATTAAACGCAGAATTGGCTCTTTAAGGGGATTGAACATGACTCAGGATTACAAACTACAGGTTGAAGCGATTAAATGCGGCACCGTGATTGACCATATTCCGGCGCAAATCGGGTTCAAATTGTTGTCGCTGTTCAAGCTGACCGCGACTGACCAGCGCATTACCATCGGGCTGAATTTGCCGTCTAAGCGCTCAGGCCGTAAAGACCTGATTAAAATAGAAAATACCTTCCTGACAGAGCAACAAGCCAACCAATTGGCTATGTATGCGCCAGATGCGACTGTCAACCGCATCGATAACTACGAAGTGGTAAAGAAGCTAACACTTAGCCTGCCAGAGCATATTGATGGCGTCCTCACCTGCCCAAATAGCAACTGTATCAGCCACAACGAGCCGGTTGATTCCAGCTTTAAGGTGAAGGCCAAGCAGGGTGAGATCTACCTGAAATGCAAATATTGCGAGAAAGAATTCGATCACCAAGTGGTGCTGCAAGCGGATTAATACTCGGCTGAGGCGAATATTGCTGCCTAAAAATATTTACAAAAGTGGCAATATTCGCCGTCACCCGCCATCGCAAACTTAGCTCGTGTGGGTTGCTGTAATCGAGTCCATCTTTATAATATAGAAATAATTAAACCCAATAGATTTCATGGCGCAGGAAAGCGGCAAACGAGAGAGTCCGGTAAGCTTACCTATGTAATATCAATTACAAGTAAGTGATTCGGGTGATTGAGCGCAACCAGCACATCTGCAATGTGAAAGATGACGGGTTCCTTTCCGCATTACGTAAACCAGGAGTCTACATGTCACGCATTATCAGCACAGAACTCGCCCCTGCCGCTATTGGCCCTTATGTTCAGGGTGTCGATCTGGGCAGCATGATCATCACTTCCGGCCAGATCCCGGTTGATCCAAAAACTGGCTTGGTCGCCGATGACGTATCCGCTCAAGCGCGTCAATCACTGGAAAATGTGAAAGCCATCGTCGAAGCTGCTGGCCTGAAAGTTGCCGATATCGTGAAAACCACGGTATTCGTCAAAGATCTCAATGACTTCAGTACTGTTAACGCCACTTACGAAGCTTTCTTCGCAGAACATAATGCTCCCTTCCCTGCGCGCTCATGTGTGGAAGTTGCCCGTCTGCCAAAAGATGTAAAAATCGAAATCGAAGCCATCGCAGTACGTCGTTAATTCTGCTGTTATTACCTCTACGGCTGGTGATTACCGGCCGTTTTTTAGTGTTATCCCGCGAATATTTTCTCCACCTTTCTCAATGCGCCATTGCAGATCATCATTATCAAGCTACGGCAATTTCCTGCTCAGTAATAATGCGCCTTGCTCACTAATTGCACCCAAATAGTGCTGAAATCGCTCTAATCCCCTTATTTTGCCTGTTTGAAGAGCTGGCACAGTTTATGCGTAATCTCATATACAGCCTGTTCTGTTAGCGAGGTGATAATGCTGAACATCGACCTTTCCGTATCCAGATTTTTCGATGAAATGTTACTGGCTGAAGGGAAACACCGCAGCCATTACGACGCCTACTGGCAATGGTTACAACAGGCCGACCAGCTAACCATCGCGCGTAAACGCGAGGAAGCCGCACTGCTGTTTCATCGGGTGGGCATTACCTTTAATGTGTATGGTGACGATGACGGCGCGGAGCGGTTAATTCCTTTCGACAGTGTGCCGCGCATTATTCCCGCCAGCGAATGGCAGATGCTTGACCGTGGCATCCGCCAACGTGTTCAGGCGCTGAATGCATTTCTGCATGATATTTACCACGACCAACATATTATCAAAGCTGGCATTATTCCGGCCGAGCAAGTTCTGGCTAACGACCAATATCAGCCCTGCATGCAAGGGGTGAATTTGCATCGCGACACCTACGCACACATCATTGGTGTGGATATGGTGCGCAATAGTGATGGCCTTTATTACGTACTGGAAGACAATCTACGCACGCCATCCGGCGTCTCTTATATGCTGGAAAACCGCAAAATGATGATGCGGCTCTACCCAGAACTGTTCGCCGAACAGCGTATCGCACCGGTTGAGCGCTACCCTTCCCATCTGTTACAAACTCTGCGCGAAAGCACCCCCGTTAATGATCCCACCGTGGTGGTATTGACACCAGGGCGCTTTAACAGTGCTTACTTTGAGCACAGTTTCCTGGCTCAGCAGATGGGAGTCGAACTGGTCGAAAGTGCTGACCTGTTCGTCAAGGAAGGGGCGGTATTTATGCGCACCACCGCCGGCCCTTGCAAGATTGATGTCATTTATCGCCGTGTCGATGATGCTTTTCTTGATCCACTGGCTTTCCGCCCTGACTCAATGCTGGGGATCCCAGGGCTGCTGTCAGTCTATCGCGCGGGCGGCGTGGTATTAGCCAATGCTATTGGTACGGGCGTCGCAGATGATAAATCTATATATCCCTATGTGCCGGAGATGATCCGTTTTTACCTCTCTGAAGAGCCGATTTTAGCCAATGTCCCCACTTGGCAATGCCGCCAACCCGCTGATCTGTCTTATGTATTAGCCAATATTGAGCAGATGGTAGTGAAAGAAGTTCATGGTGCGGGTGGGTATGGCATGTTGATTGGCCCGGCAGCAACACAGGCTGAAATTGCCCAATTTCGCCAATTACTGCTGGCGCGGCCGCAAAACTATATTGCGCAAGAAACGCTCGCGCTCTCCACCTGCCCGACATTCATTAATAATGGACTCGCACCACGCCACATTGATTTGCGCCCCTTTGCCCTGTCTGGCGCAGAGATTCGCTTAGTTCCCGGCGGATTAACTCGCGTAGCTCTGGCCGACGGCTCGCTGGTGGTTAACTCCTCACAAGGCGGCGGAACCAAGGACACTTGGGTATTGGAGGATGATGCATGCTAAGCCGAACAGCCAGTGAACTTTATTGGATGGCCCGTTATCTCGAGCGGGCAGAAAACATTACCCGGGTGTTGGATGTCACTAACCGGCTGTCGATGATGCCCTCCAGCAATCGCGTGAATTTTGATTTATTAGTGCCCCTTAGCCTAAGCAATACTCAAGCCCTATTTGCTGAGCATTATCCACAAGTGTCGATGACCTACTTGTTGAATTTCTTCGTGCTCGACAGCCATAACCCCAGCAGCATTTTCAGTTGCTTACAGATGGCCTGGAATAACGCCCATGCAGTACGCGGCAGCTTGTCGTCCGAAGTATGGGAAAGCATTAACGCCACTTGGATTGAGATGAAACAACTGCGTCGCCAAGGGATTAGCGCCGCTGAGATTGATACGTTTTTTGACTGGGTTAAGGAGCGCTCACACCTGTTCCGTGGTGCCGTGTATGGCACATTGTTGCGCAGCGATGCGCTCTATTTCATTCGTCTGGGCACTTTGATTGAGCGAGCTGACAGTACCGCCCGCCTGTTAGATGTCAAAAACCAATTATTGGATAGTGACGATGATCCGGTGCGCGAATATTACCGGATGGACACCTTGCTACGCGCCGTCAGCGCCCGTGAGGCATACCACAGTTTATATAAGCAACAACTCAGCCGCGAGGCGATTGCTGAATTGCTGATTTTACGTAATGAAATCCCCCGTTCCCTATTGGCTTGCGTCAACGATATGGAACAACAGTTGGCATTAATTGGCGGCAATCGCAGTCATCAGCCCCGACGGCTGGTCAGTATTTTGCTTGCTGAGTTGCGTTTTAGCAGCATCACGGATGTCATGGCCGACGGCCTGCACGTCTACCTGATGGATTTTTTAGGCAAGATAAATGCTATCGCCGACAGCATTCGTCAAACCTATCTGGAGGTCCAATGAGATTGAATGTCGATCACAGCACCCATTACACCTATGCCCAGCAGGTGCAACACAGCACTCAGTATCTGCGCCTAACCCCACAAGATTCAGCCCATCAGCGAATTTTGTCCTGGCAACTGACTTTGCCGGAAGAAGCTATTTGTACCACTGATGCTTTTGGCAATGTGCTACATGTTTTGACATTGGATAAGCCGCATCAGGCCATCACAATTCAAGCCCAAGGTGTGGTAGAGATTGAAGATAATGTCGAGGATGACAGTGGCGATCACCTCTCGCCACTGGTCTTTCTGCGTCACAGCCCACTGACGCAACCGGATGCCGCTATCCGTCAATTTGCATCCGGTTATTGTCAGGGCGTAACCACAGCGCAAGCGCAACTGGATTGTCTAACACAAATGATGGGGGAGTTACTGGCTAAAATGCCCTATAGCCCCGGCACCACAACCGTGCAAGACAGCGCCGCACAGGCTTTTGCCGCCGAGCAAGGTGTTTGTCAGGATCACACTCACGTCTTTCTCGCCTGTTGCCGAAGTTTAAATATTCCGGCACGCTATGTGAGCGGCTATCTTTATACAGAATCCTCCAGTCATGTTGCGACCCATGCATGGGCAGAAGTGTGGCTGAATGGGCATTGGCAGAGTTTTGATGTCACCAATAATACCTGCAAACCGAATCAGCATTTGAAACTGGCGGTAGGGATAGATTATCTGGATGCCTGTCCGGTACGGGGTATCCGCCGGGGTGGTGGCTATGAGGATATGCAAACCATAGCTGCTGTGCATATGTTATCTAACCCACGGCTGGATATGTCGCAATAAAGGCCTCTGATGGCAAACAAAATAGCCTAATACGTTAGGCTCTAAGGAAGGTGTTATGACCTACTGTGTGGCCATGCGGTTATCGTCCGGGTTAGTGTTTGCTTCTGATTCCCGCACCAATGCCGGCGTGGATCATATTTCCACTTTCCGTAAATTGCATCTGTTTCAGCATGATGGTGAAAGAACGCTGGTTGTGCAAAGTGCGGGCAATCTTGCTACCACGCAGAGCATTGTCAGTTTGCTACAGCGCCGATGTTTAGATGCCGAACACACTAACCTGATGAATGTGCATTCGATGTATGAAGCGGCCACACTGTTGGGTGAGACCGTGCGGGAGGTGATTAACCGGGACAGTGGTGCGCAGCAAAACAGCGGAGGGACCGATTTTAACTGCAACCTATTGTTAGGTGGGCAAATTAAAGGCGAAGGACTGCGGTTGTTTCATATCTATCCGCAAGGGAATTTTATTGAAGCCACGCAGGACACGCCCTATTTCCAGATTGGCGAAAGTAAGTATGGAAAACCCATTATTGACCGCGTGTTGAACTATGACACGGCGCTGGATCAAGCTATGCAATGTGCTTTGATCTCAATGGATTCCACCTTGCGCAGTAATTTGTCAGTGGGGTTACCGCTGGATGTGATGACCTACCCACTGGACAGTTTCAGCATCGCCCAGCAGTACCGGATCACGGAAGATCACCCCTATTTCATGATGATCCGTAAGGGTTGGGGAGAAGGGTTGGTGAGCATTTTCTCTCAGTTACCGGAGTTGAATTTAGCCAGGTGAATGGGTGCTCTGATTGGGTTATCAGAGCACTTTAGCCCATTTAACTTTCTTCGTTTCTATCCGAACTGAGCGAATCAATTCCTAACCCAATAAATCCCCTCATATGGCCTTAATATCATCTGCTGCGGCTGGAAGGCGCTTTCGCCATAACTGCTCATCAACAACTGCCAGTTACCGTCCAGCACAATACTTTCCGGCTGCCATTGTTGCGGCTCACCGCTCATGTTCGCGACCACCAGCAACTGCTTACCTTGCCAACTGCGTAAATAACACCATAAATCAGGATGTTGTGGGCAAAGATCCTGATAGTCACCAAAAGTAAACACATCATGTTGTTTGCGTAGGGCTATCAGATATTGATAGGCATAAAACACTGAATCAGCATCTGCCAGCGCAGCATCGACATTAATCTCATTATAATTACGGCAAGGCTCAATCCACGGAGTCCCTTGACTGAATCCGGCATTGTGGCTGCTATCCCATTGCATAGGAGTTCGGCCATTATCACGTGATTTAGCCGCCAGAATTGCCAATAACTCATCAGAATCGCGCCCTTTCGCACTCAATTCAGCAAACATATTCAGGCTTTCGACATCCCGGTATTGATCTATACAGCTGAAGTTTGGATTGGTCATCCCAATTTCTTCGCCCTGATAAATATAAGGCGTGCCCTGCATCCCGTGCAGCACCATCGCCAACATCTTGGCGGCAGGCAAACGCAGCGGGCCTGTATCACCCAAACGCGACACAATGCGCGGTTGGTCGTGGTTGCACCAGAACAGCGCATTCCACGCGCGGTTATGCATACCCTGCTGCCACTGATTAAAAATCTGCTTAAGTTCGACTCTGTTCGGCGGCATCAGCGACCATTTCTCACCATTGAGATAATCCACTTTCAAATGATGGAAATTAAAGGTCATCGACAACTCATCGCCCCCTAATGCCGCATAGCGCTGACAATGATCCAAGCGAGTGGAGGACATTTCCCCGACAGTCATGAGGCCACGAGGCTGAAACACATCGCGGCTCATTTCTTGTAGAAATTCGTGGATACGAGGGCCATCGGTATAGAAACGGCGGCCATCACCGTCAAAATCATCAGGGAAGTCTTGTTGCTTAGAGACCAGATTAATCACATCCAGGCGCAAACCATCCACACCAATATCAGCCCAAAACTCGCACACTTTTTTTAGTTCATCACGTACAGGTTGATGTTCCCAGTTCAAATCAGCCTGTTCTGTTGCAAATAAATGCAGATAATATTGGCCACTGGCCGCATGCCATTGCCAGGCATTGCCGCCAAATTTAGAGCGCCAGTTATTGGGTAAATTGTCACCCTCGCCATCACGCCAAATATAAAACTGCCGATAAGGGCTGTTGCGGTCCTGTGATGCTTTAAACCATTCATGCTCAGTAGACGTATGGTTGAAGACCATATCCATCACGATGCGAATGCCGCGTTGATGGGCTTGCGCGACCAGATGCTTAAAATCATCCAAAGTGCCATAAGCCGGGTCAATGGCGCAGTAATCCGCGACGTCATAGCCGTTATCCACTTGCGGCGAGACATAAACCGGTGTCAACCAAATGGCATCAACACCCAGCTTTTGCAGATAATCCAACCGTTGCGTCACTCCCGCCAGGTCACCGTAGCCATTACCGGTGCTGTCCTGAAAACTCTTCGGGTAAATCTGATAAATGACGCCGTTTTGCCACCAAGGGATAGGATTATTCATAACAGACTCTTTTTCATTGAGAAAATAACTCCGCCAGAGAATTTCTTCTGGCGGATATCCGGATTCAGACCGGCAATTCGCCGCGGCTATCTTTGCGTTTATAAACCAATATGGTCAGTACCAGCGGCACCACAATCGCCACCAACATAGCCAAAGCATAAATCGCCCAGAACTGCGGTTGGATGGACAAAATACCCGGCAGACCACCGACGCCAATACCGTTTGCCATCACCCCGGTTAGCCCACAAATCAGGCCAGCCAGTGCCGACCCAATCATCGCGCACAACATCGGGAAGCGGTATTTCAAGTTAATACCGTACATTGCCGGTTCAGTTACACCGAGATAGGCTGAAATCGCCGCGGGGACTGAGATTTCGCGCTCATTAACCTTACGGCTAATAATGATAATGCCCAGCACCGCCGAAGCCTGTGCAATATTAGACAAAGCAATCAGCGGCCAAACTGGTGTGCCCCCCATGCTCTGAATCATCTGCATATCAATGGCCAGAGTGGTTTGATGCACACCGGTTATAACTAGCGGCGCATACAGGAAACCAAACAGTGCAGCGCCAATAGGGGCGAAGCTGCCGGTCATCACCGCTTTCACACCCCATGCCACACCATCACCCACCATGCGTCCAAATGGCCCAATCAAAGTATGAGCAAGGAATACAGCCAGCAGCAGAGAAACTACCGGCACAACCACCAAATAGAGGTAAGCAGGAATAATTTTTTTCAGATTGGTTTCAATCCAGCCTAGTGCTAAACCCGCCAGAATAGAGGGAATAACCTGCGCCTGATAACCCACTTTTTCGATGGTGAACCAGCCGAAGTTCCATACTTCAGGGATCTGTTGCCCCAACAGATAGGAATTCATTAACTGCGGAGAAACCAGTGTAATCCCTAATACAATCCCCAATACCGGCGTGCCGCCCATTTTCTTAACAGTTGACCAGCAGATAGCAACGGGCAAGTAGAAGAAGATGGCTTCGCCCAGTAACCAAAGGAAGTCATAAATGGTTTTCCACGCCGGATACATTTGCGCCAGCGTTTTGCCATCCGACATCGGGATGTCACCAATCACATTACGGAAACCGAGGATCAACCCCCCGCTGATCAAGGCCGGTAACAGTGGAAAGAAGATCTCGGCAAAGTGAGAAATGCCGCGCTCAAACCATGTCATATTCTGTCGCGCGGCCAGCTTGGTTTGCTCTTTATCGACTTCATTCTGACCAATTTTAGCAATCAATGCCTTGTAGTAATCATCGACTTCCGGCCCGATAACCACCTGAAATTGCCCGGCATTGGTAAAGCAACCTTTGACCATCGACAGCTTTTCTATCTCTTTTGGAAATGCTTTCGATGGGTCATTTAACACAAAACGTAACCGGGTAATGCAGTGGCTGACGGTGGCAATATTTTCTTTGCCTCCCACCAGTACGATCAATTGATCGATGTCTTGTTGTTTCACTTTGCTCATTTCAACATACCTTTCGTAAAGGTGGGGTAGCATACTGAATTGTAAGATTTTTTTAAAAAATCAGTCCATTCTGTCTTGAACAAAAAACAAATTAAAAACAATTGTCGGTCATAAAAAACAATAGCTGATTAAATATTTAGCTATTTAAAGGTTAGCTAGGTATTCATTTTTATGGAATGGGAACGTTCCCAACTTGGGTTCAAGATCACAACTTGATAATTTTTTGTACGTTTATCCATCGAAAGTAAGTCATTACAAAAGCGCCCCACCACTCAATTCAGAATGAGATGGCAGGGAGCATTACGATATAAAAGGAAGCATCAAGCCAATTGGCCGGGGATGATAATCTGTTGAATAGATTGATTATTGTTAAGTTGATCAAGCAGTTGCTGTGCTGCCTTGACACCTGCACTGCCATAGCCCAGCTCCACAGATAGGCTATTAGGGAACAAGAAACTCAAGAGCGGCGTATTCCCGATGCCGCAAACCTGGATGTTTTGCTGCCCTTGTTGTTGCAAGTACTTACTTACACCCATGGCGATGGTGTCAGAGGCGCAGACCAATGCTGAGGTATCCGGTTTTATCACTTTAGGCGCTAACTGGAAGCCGCTCTGATAACTCAATTCACCCAACGCAACTGTCGGCGTCAAACCATGTTGCTGGCAGTAATCAAGATAAGATTGGTGGCGACGCAGGCCGGTCGTGGCATCCGTAGGCTGCACGCCGATATAACTGATATGCCGATGTCCAGCCTGGCGCAGTTTATCCATCAGCAGCCGCACCGCGCCTTCATCGTCATAGCAAACCGAAGAAAAACCTGCATATTCGCGCGCCAATACCACCATTTTCTCCTGCCACGGCGAGAGCATTTCAGCGGTTAACCCCGTGAAACCAAACAAAATGACGCCATCCACATGGCGTTGTTGTAAAACGTGCAGATGCTCACTGACTAATTTGGGATCAAACTGGCTCTCCATCAAAATTGGGTCGTAACCCTGCTGATAGAACAGCGGCAACATGGTGCGCACCGCCTGATTCTCAGACGGAGAGTCCAGACGTGAGACAATAATCCCCACCACTTTATCACTCTGCCCCCGCATGGCGCGGGCCGACTTTGACGGAGTAAAACCCTGTTGACGGATAACCGCCTCAACTCGCTCGCGAGTGTGTGGGCTGACACTGCCTTCGTTATTCAAAACCCGTGAAACAGTGGATTTTCCAACGCCACTCATGCGGGCAATGTCCTTAATGGTCAAACGGTTTTGCATGGTTTACCTAATGTTTAGGTTTGAATATATATAATAAACTGATTATTTATAGCTACCGTATTATTGATATTTACTGGAACAGTGGGAAGACTTACATGCTCGGAATCAGACTCAACGCATGATATCCCCATGACTGGTAACACGTTATTACCCTAACGGATAAGATAGCCGTCAGGGTGATTTTTGCCGTGGCAACAATAATAATACGGTTTACTGTCTGTATAGCTGCTTGAGTGCTATAGCTTCAAGCTCAAGCAAAATGTTTCTTCACTCACCGGAGGTTAATTACCCAGTGGACCCTGTTCCCTCGACCTGCACCCTTTGGGGTGTGCCGGTAAGGTAATCCCCCGTCTGACGTGGCTGCCTTATCGGATAATAATAATCTGAGAGGCAGTTACTGCGCGCTTTCCCTGCGTTGGTTTCTGCTGCTGATGTTTTTGCCCTTTTTACGGCAGGTTTGCCGTGGGCGCAACCTGAAGATCGTTTCATATCGCCTCAATAATTCGAGTGGCAGGAAATCGGCCAGCTTGAAATATGGCGGATATCACGATTGCAGGGCATGACAGTAAGGTTTGAACCATGCAAGTTAAAAATTTCACTCGGCAATTGCTCAATGTATTGAGCCGCAACCTGCCCCGCCGCCTAATCCGCCGGGAAACCATGCTTGAAGGGCTTTCTGCGGGAAGTACGGCTAAAGATATCCCGGCAGACCTGACGCTACAGCGTTTGCAATGTGCCAATGAAGCGCCCCAGCAACTCTATCAGCGTTTTCACAGCCATCCCGAGGGCTTGACTGAGCAGGAAGCCGAGGCGATTCGCCTAAACAGCGGCAGTAATCTGATTGAAAATCAGCAAGCTACCCCTTGGTGGGTTCATCTTTGGCACTGTTATCGCAATCCCTTTAACTTGCTATTGACCATTCTGGCACTGATTTCTTATGCCACTGAAGACCTCACTGCTGCACTGGTAATTGGTGCCATGGTGCTGATTTCCACCCTGATGCATTTTATTCAAGAGGCCCGCTCAAACCGCGCTGCAGATACTCTGAAAGCCATGGTGAGCAACACCGCGACAGTAATACGCAGCGATGCTCATACTGGAAAGAGTGAGCACCGCGAGCTGCCTATCGCCCAGTTGGTGCCCGGCGATATTATCAAGTTGTCTGCTGGCGATATGATCCCAGCAGACCTGCGCATTCTGGCGGCGAAAGATCTGTTTATCAGCCAGGCCGCCCTGACCGGGGAATCTCTGCCGGTTGAGAAAGTGGCGCAATGCCGTGAATGTGATGAACAGAATCCATTAGAGCGGGATACCCTGTGTTTTATGGGGACTAATGTGGTGAGCGGTTCTGCGCTGGCAATCGTCATCGGCACCGGTAACCAAACCTATTTTGGCCTGCTGGCTGAGCGCGTAACTCACCAGGATGAACAACCCAATGCTTTCCAAAGTGGCATCAGCAAAGTCAGTTGGTTGTTGATTCGCTTTATGCTGGTTATGACACCCATTGTGTTACTGATCAATGGATTTACCAAAGGTGACTGGTGGGAAGCCGCGCTGTTTGCCCTCTCCGTCGCCGTGGGTTTGACTCCAGAAATGCTGCCGATGATTGTCACATCGACATTGGCAAAAGGGGCGGTGAAGCTGTCAAAACAGAAAGTAATCGTCAAACGACTGGATGCTATCCAGAACTTTGGGGCGATGGATGTTTTGTGTACCGATAAGACCGGCACTCTGACCCAAGATAAAATTTTGCTGGAGAGCCATACCGATGTATTTGGTGCGAATAGTGAGCGAGTACTGCGCTATGCCTGGCTCAACAGTTACTACCAAACCGGACTGAAAAATCTGCTAGATGTGGCGGTATTGTCTTCCATGACGAACTCTGCCGCAGCTGAATCCCAGTCGACTGACATGTTGGCGGGTTATCGTAAAATCGATGAAATTCCGTTTGATTTTGAGCGCCGCCGCATGTCAGTGGTGGTCAGCGATAAATCGGATTATCACGAGCTAATCTGCAAAGGCGCATTGGAAGAGATGCTGTCCATTTGCCGCCATGTCCGCCAGGGGGATGAAGTTATCCCGATGACCGATGCACTGCTGGCGCGCATCCGCCGTATTACCGATGAGCAAAATCAGCAAGGGCTGAGAGTCGTTGCCGTCGCAACGCGGATTTTACCGGCATATCAACGAGATTATGCGGTTATCGACGAATATGACCTAATTCTTGAAGGCTATATCGCCTTCCTCGATCCGCCCAAAGAGAGTACGGCTCCCGCGCTGTTGGCATTGAAAAACAGTGGTGTCAGCGTCAAAATTCTCACCGGTGACAATGAATTAGTCGCGCGCAAAGTCTGTAAAGATGTCGGGCTGTCTGTCGAGAAAGTCTTGCGGGGCCATGATATCGAACAGATGAACGAGGCAGAACTGACTGAAGCCACCCGCACCACCACGGTGTTTGCCAAGCTAACACCGATGCATAAAGAGCGCATTGTACAAAACCTGCGTAATGCGGGCCATGTGGTTGGTTTTATGGGGGACGGCATTAATGATGCCCCAGCCCTGCGGGCGGCTGATATCGGGATTTCAGTAGATTCGGCCGTCGATATTGCCAAAGAAGCGGCCGATATCATTTTGCTGGAAAAGAGCTTGATGGTTCTGGAACAAGGGGTAATAGAAGGCCGCCGAACTTTCGCCAACATGCTGAAATATATAAAAATGACGGCTAGCTCTAACTTCGGTAACGTTTTCAGTGTGCTAATTGCCAGTGCATTTTTACCCTTCTTGCCGATGCTGCCCTTGCATCTGCTCATCCAAAACCTGATGTATGACATCTCCCAGATTGCCATTCCGTTTGATAACGTCGACGAAGAGCAACTGGCTAAGCCGCAACGCTGGAACGCCGGCGATCTTGGGCGATTTATGGTGTTCTTTGGGCCGATAAGTTCAATCTTTGACGTGTTAACGTTCAGCCTGATGTGGTGGGTATTCAAAGCTAACACACCAGAAATGCAGACTTTATTTCAATCTGGCTGGTTCGTCGAAGGGTTGCTGTCCCAGACCTTGATTGTGCATATGATTCGTACCCGTAAGATTCCCTTTATTCAAAGTCGCGCCTCATGGCCGTTGTGTTTGATGACATTGGCGGTTGTTGTTGTCGGTATTGGCCTAACCTTCTCGCCACTGGCTGGATTCCTGCAATTACAGGCGTTGCCGCTATCTTACTTCCCATGGCTGATTTTGATCCTCACCGGCTATATGGTGACGACGCAGTTAGTGAAAGGATGGTTTGTGCGCAGATATGGGTGGCAGTGATATTTTTTATTGGGTTATTGGTTCGGTTGCGGCCACCTGGGTTAAGTCATCAGTGAAGCTCTAACAACCGAATCAATCTAACAAAAAATCAAATACGACTTAAACAATCAATCGCGATGGCCTTAAAACTATCAAAATGCTGGCTACTCAATAAACGGCTCATTGAGCGCTCGCGCACAAAGGTCACGAACAGGTCATAAATTGCCATCGCTTCTTCATAATCGGTTTTACTGATCGCCAGCAAAAAAATTACATGCGCGACCTCACCCTCCCCCCAAGCTATGCCATCAGGTGCTAATAACGTGACCACCACGGTTTTCTTAGCTAATAGGCCCAGTGAATGTGGCAAAGCAATCCCCTCGCCCAGCATGGTGGAGACTATCGCCTCTCGCTCCACGACAGAGGGGTAAAAATCCGCATCAACAAACCCTTCTTCTTCCAACTGACCACAGACTTTTTTGAATAACTGCTCTTGAGTCATTGGCTGGTCAATAATCATAAAATGTTGGTTATCAAAGAATTTTTCCAACATGTAAGGTCGGGTGCGATCAACTAACACCAGCTTCCCGAGCTGCTCTAATTGATATTCCGTCGGGAAAGGTGACATCACCACCACCGGCTTGTTTTTTTCTGCCAGCCGTGAATTGGAAATAATGAAATCTTCGTCGATATGGTCAAGATTTTCGTAATCTCGCAGGGAAATAGTCTGTGTCATGACAATTTGCGGATACTTACGGGAAATCTGCGCCTGAATCATGCGAGTGGTAGAATTTCCTGTGTCACACACCAACATCACCTGCGGATGGCGCTGGTAACCAATATTGTAATGGCGCTCCAGCCCGACCCCAATATGTAACACCAGATAGCCAATTTCATTTTCACTTAGGCTGTAAGGGGTATATTTACCCCAACTGGAAACGGCTGCCAATGTCACATCATAGGCCATAGGATAATGCTGTTTAATATTGGATAACAGTGGGTTAGGAATAGTAATCTGATATTTCACCCTCGTTATCATGGTCTTGATATGGGTGAGTAAATCAACTCGTAGCTGCTTATCGCCCTGCAAATTGTAGTTATAGTGGGTATTGATATACGTGAGAATATAATCCACCAATGTCTCTTCGTCATCGGCGTTAATTTCACTCGGGCGGCTGGTGTTGGGCGGGCTGGCCTGCACCCGACGAGCAGCAATATTCACCCGTAAGTAAGCTTCTTCTGCGGCTGAAATATCTTTACCGGATAACAGCTTGAGTTCATTCGCCAAACGACCTGAGGCCAACTTAACCGCCTCGTCCACATCTTCTGCATCAAAATCGGATAACGGATAGCCGTCAGTGATACGTTTTATCGCCACCGCACAGTAAAAAATCAGGTATTGCTCGCCCTCATCGGTTAAGCGCACGGCGTATTGTGCAAGCAATTCATGCAGTAACCCGGTCAGCTCCGGTATGGTCTGGATGCTTAAAAACTCATTTTTTAATAATGGGTTATCGGCATCTTGCAGTTGTAACTGAAACAGTAAATCCGTCAAACAGGTGCGAATAGCTAATTCCGTACCGAATAACTTCATGCCATAGCGGGGCTTAGTTTCAATGGTCAGATGGTAACGGTTTAACCTTTCTCTCACCTCAGCCATATCATTTTGCAATGTGCCACGGCTAACAAACCATTCATCGGCTAAATCTTCCAGCTTCAATGAAAAAGCAGAGGTCAAAAAACGGATTAACAGATAATGCACCCGCTCATTGGCAGTACGTGGGGTCAGGTGCATCTTACGATTTTGCGGCTGTAGGGTACGGAAGCGGTCAGCATCCTCCACCACCAGCCGATAGCCAAAACCACGGTTATGCACAAAGTGTGCGCCATAATGCTCAAGGATCTCATTCAACGCCGTGATATCAGCCCGCACTGTCCGTGTTGAAACCGCAAAGCGTTTCGCCAGCTCCTCCTGAGGTAGCGTTTCCGTTTGCAGAGCATCGAACATATAGGCCAGACGTTGATAAGGAAATCTCACTGCTCCACTCCGTTATTTAGAACATTAGCATCCCCCTGCCGACATAGCCGTAGGGGGCGCGTTATCTCACATCATTTTTCCTGTGCAACCGGCACAAATACCATTTGCGATGGACTGCCCACGGCGGTATAGCCCGGTACAAAGGTCAATTTGCCACTTTGTGGGGAGACTTTAAAGCGAGTTATGTTGTCGCTGCGTTGATTCATGGCGTACAGGTAGTGCCCGCTGGGGCTGAGAACCAAAGTGCGTGGATAATCACCGCGTGTCCACACGTCCTCTATCGGCTTAAATTCACCATCAGCCGTCACGGCAAACAGACCAATACTGTTATGCAAGCGGTTTGCTACATACAAGAATTTGCCGTCTTGCGAGAGTGCCAGACCTGCGGCAAAGTTAGTGCCACGAAAGTCCTTTGGTAAGGAAGATATAGTATGTAACTGTTTCAATGTGCCTTTTTCCGGATTCAACTGATAGCTGGTCAGTGTTGAGGCTTCTTCATTGATCAAAAATAAGGTTTTACCGTTAGGATGGAATACAAAATGGCGCGGGCCAGCACCGGCCGATGAAGCGCTGATGAATGGCGGAGAGTTAGGTATCAATTTGCCATTATCTGCATCAAACCGGTATTGATAAATTCTGTCCAGCCCCAAATCGGTGGCGAACACAAATTTGCCATTCGGCGAACTGGCGACCATATGAGCATGGGGGCCATTGTGGTCACTGATGGCAAAGCTCCCTTCGACCGCGGCCACGGGTTTCGCTGCCCCCGCCGGGCCTTCATCTTGCTGCACTGAACTGGCATCGGAAAGTCTGCCGCCGCCTTGTACCGGGAAAGCAGCCACGGAACCGCTGATATAGTTGGCGACCAGTAAATGGCTACCCGATGGGGTTAAAGAGAGATATACCGGCCCGCCGCCCTGAGAATCAACCTGATTAATCAACGTCAAACTGCCATCAGCCGGATTAATGCTGTAAGCGGCAATAGCGCCGTGTTTCCCGCCATTATAATCCGCGACTTCACTGGCGACATATAAGGTTTTGCCCTGATTATCTACCACCAGTTGCGCCGGATTGGCCAGTGAACTGACCAAGGTTTTCTCCGTCAATTCACCGGTTTTAGGATCAACCTGTAGCCGGTAAACCCCTTCACCATTCGGGTGATAAGTCCCGACGTAAGCGAATGATTTATTGGCAGTCTGTTCGGCGTAGGCCAGCGGATTAAACAGCACAACCGCCGCCAAAGTGATGCCCGCTGACAGGTTTTTTAAGCCAGTCAGGTCTGTTAAATCAGATTCTGTTGAGCTGTTATGCATATGGGTCCTTACTCATAGGGAACAATTATCGAATGGTATGGATCTATCCAACTTCACAGTCAGAGCACCCAGCAGGGCACTCTGTGGACATCGCCGCTCTATCAATTTTTATGCCAATAAATCAGAACGTTACTGCACGATTTTCTTTACTATGTTCAATAAGGTTTTCACATCTTCTGGGCGAGTATTGCCTGTTTTGCTATCAATAATTGAGCTATAGATATGCGGGATAACTTTGGTGACACCCGCATCCAGCGCGATTTGCACTATTTGCTCGAAATTATCCAGATCAATACCGCCAGTTGGCTCCAGCCAGAAACCCGTCGCCGCGCAAGCCTCGGCCACAAAACGGTATTCATCAATAGAGTCCAATCCATTCATCGGGAAGAATTTTACTGAGCTGCCCCCCATATCTTTCAGCATGGCGATGGCGGTCGTGACCGGAACAATGGCGTCTTTTTGTTGTGAACTCAGTGGGCCAGTAGATATCTTCACATAGCCCACTTTGCCTGTGGGTGAAATCAGGCCATTGACCACAGTCTGATGCTGGCCCAGCAAAGCGCGGCTGGTGCCAACACCGGTAAAGACCTGATTCACATGCTGCGGCTGTACTTGCTGTGAAATCTGGCTGACCATAGCCGACTGTTTGGGATCACCAGCACCCAACCCAACCGACAATGCATTGTCGATAAGGGCGGCATACTCGCGCATGTCTTTGACTGCGCTGTCGACATCCGGGTAATGCTTCGATAACACCCCCACCAGCACATGGCCTTCAGCGGCCTGATAAATCTCGGGTGCATTGTCTTTAGAACCGGCCAGCACATTCAAGCACACGCGGTCACAGTAATAATTTGGGGTCAGTTTCATCGGTCAGGCTCCCTTAACCAAGCGGTTAATACAGGTGTAAATCGTCTCAAGCTGTGATGGCGTCACGCTGCGTACATCCACCTCAATCTTGCCTTCGTTAGCTTTGTAAGCACGGAAGTAAATGGCAATTTCGCCATTTTTGAGTGCATCGACCAAATCTGGGGTCGACCGACCTATTTGGGCCTCATCAAAACTGATTTCAGTGCGGGCAATATCACGTCCCGCCGCATCCCAAACCACTTTGGCTGAGACGCCGTCAATGGTATTTAGCTGACTGATGAAAGAGGCCATTTTCTCAACCATCTGCTGGCCAGTTTCTTTCTCCAGTGTCATGTAGCTTTCAATCGCGCGGGTCAATCCAAGAATGCCTTCCTTACCGACTTTCATCGCCCGACCAATGCCATTGGATTGCAACTTCACCCAATCCACATAGGTTTTCTTGCCTAATACCAAGCCGCTGGTCGGCCCTTCAATGGCTTTGGCACCACTGTAAATCACCAAATCAGCCCCCATTTGGTAGTAGCATTGCAAGTCTTCTTCCGCCGCGGCATCGACAATTAATGGCAATTGATGCTTACGCGCAATCACCACGGCTTGCTCAACAGATAAAATGCTTTTTTGCACACAATGATGGGATTTTATATACAAGATCGCCGCAGTATTGGGTGTGATTGCAGCTTCTAGTTGTTCCGGTAAGCACTCATTGGCATAACCAGCTTCCACCACTTTGCCGCCGCCTAATGTCACCATGGTATCAACCGGCGCACCAAAGTTAACATTGTGGCCTTTGGGCACGATAATTTCATGGGGCACAGTACGCGGTGCGGCGTGCAGGTTAACCAGTAAGTTAGCATTGTCTTTGACAATCACGGCGGCGACGGACTGGGCAATCCCGGCAGAGGCGCAAGACACCACCACCGCACTTTCCACATTCAGTAAGTTCGCGATATAAGCGCCAGTTTGATTCACCAGATCTTTCATTACAAAGTAATGATTCAGACCCAACTCCACGGCCTCAACCACATCTTGGCGGGGTGTCGAAACCCCCAGCATCGTCATGCGGCCAGAAGCATTAATGACATGCTTTAACTGGTATTTTTCATAAACTGAAGACATCTTTTAACTTCCCTTCGTCAGTTAATACTAAGTCACCGGCGACAACCGCAGCCAGTGGCACCAGAGACTTCTCACCGGTTACCGATTTACCTTCTGAATCACTGAAGACCTTAGGCTGTTGTTTTAACTCAAAAATGGTCAAATCCGCGTCATAGCCTGCATCCAGCCGCCCTTTATCAGTCAGGCGCAGAGCATGGGCGGCATTTTCAGTCACACAGCGAATGACTTGCTCAAGAGTCAGGCCGAGGGTGAAAAATTTAGACATCACAGTCGCCAGGCTATGTACTGGCCCATTTAGACGATTGCGGCAATAAATGTCGGAACTGATGGTGTGCGGGTAAATACCTTGCTTGATGGCAAGTTCTGCCACATCAAAGCTGAAACTGGCACTGCCGTGGCCCACATCTAATAATACGCCGCGTTTCAATGCCCGCTGGATAGATTCACGCAATGCGCCCGCTGGCGTCAAAATTCGGTTTGGTTTGCCGTTGTAGCAGTGAGTAATAATGTCACCTTGTGTCAGTAAGTCGGCAATTTCATCCAAGTCCGGCGGGTTATTACCGATATGCACCATCAGCGGCAACTGATTGTTTTCTTTTTGAATTTCTTTAGCCCGAACTAATGGCTTGATGCCATTTTTGCCCACCACACTGCTGCTCATTCGTGCTTTAATGCCGATAATAAAACCGGGATTGCGAGCAATGGCTTGACTGACACTTTGTTTATCAATCTGCGCCATATCCGCTAATTCGTTTTGCGTCACGATGCCCGTTTTCGCAATATTCAGGAAAGCATAAACATGCGTTTTGGCCGCACGAGTTAAGCGGTAAAAATCATCCACATCATTAGCACCAGTGCTGCCGGCATCCACCACAGTAGTGACGCCGCTGGCAACACCGACTAAATCGGCTTCATCATGATAAATAGGTGATGCGGAGTAACAATGCACATGGGAATCAATCCAGCCCGCACTGAGGTAATATTTCCCGGCCAGGTCCAACACTTTTTTAGCGGAATTAATCGGATATTTTGCCTGATTTTCGTTATCTTCAGAAATAACCGCGCTGACAGCGACTATTTTTCCGTCATTAATTGCGACATTAACCTGCCGGCCGTCAACTAATAATGCCCCTGTGATAATAAAGTCATACATTATCTTATACCCTTCTTACTTGACGTCGCAGCAGAGTAAATATCCAGTTATTTGAATATTTACCCCGTGGATTAGGAAATTGCGACTGGGAAAATAGACCCTAAAATCATGGCCCCCAGAATTGCGCCACCGGTAATAGGTTTGTTCCACAGATAAAACAGTAATGCACCGGCCAAAGAACCAATTCCAATAGGAATGGATGCAGTAATGGCAGACAAAATAATCAATGGCCCCAAGAAACGGCCAGACGAATTACCGGCCCCCATCATGACATCAGCGCCATAAGTTGAGTTACTTTGGTTAATCGTAAATTTACGCGCCAAAATAATCAGATAACCAATCGCCAGACCAATCACCAGACCCGTCACTAAAGATGCGGCGAAATTAGCAACTGGAAAAACAAATCCGGCACCCAATAATAATGCTGGCACACCCAGACCAACACCGGTTTGAATGGCCCCGCCAATATCTAAAATACCGACCAGTGAACCTTCAATAATACGGGCGAATAAGAAGCTGGCACCAAATGCAGCCACTGCACCATAAACCCCGGTGTCCATCCCCGCACGTAGCATGGAAACAAATGCCACTTCGTTAAATGCGCCGATACCATATAAATAATACATATGAGTACCTGCGAATACGCCGGAGGATAATAACCCTACAAATATCGGAAATGACCAATCGGCATACCAGAAATTATTTTTGGTTTGTTCATCCATCATCAAGCTCCTCTCGTTGTGTTATTTTCCGCTTAATGCGTTATGAATAGTATCGAGCCAGACTGGCGCACTCAGACTGAATGACTCCAGGAATTTCAGATCGAAGCCACGGAAGAAACCACTGAGAACGAATAATAAAACAATCACTGTCATCATGATTTTAGTGACTTTATTCCAGCCGCTTTCCTCAACACCTTTACCAATTAAAATCCCCAAAACCAGACCTGGTACTGCGTTACCCATAATTAACTGTGCCAAACCACCGAAAATAGTGGCCCAGAAACCAGAGCGCCGCCCGGCATCAATTGCCGCTAACCAGAAAATAACAGGCATCACGGTGTTAACCAGAATATTCGCCGCAGGTACCAGCACTTTAATTGCCGTAACTTGTAATGCTGCGGGTACTGCCGATGCCGTGGTATTTAAGAAACTGACAACAATAACCCCGATAATCCCGCAGGCAATCGCCATCTTTTTCGGGTTATGCATGGTTTCCGCCACATTGCGATTTTTAATCATCAATGCTGCTGCACCCCAGTTAGGAATAATGCGGTGGTCGACATCCTGAGTGAAAGCACCCGCGGCCACTGAAGAAGCCCAGGCGTTGAAGAAGAACCCTAACCCAAAGGAGAAATGCGAAGCCGGATCGCCCTCACACGAGTTCAACTCGCCCAAGGTACGAAACGCCCCCATTCCCTGTATGGTCGGCGCGTGGAACATACGGGCGGCCCCAACACCAACCCCCACGCCGACCAATCCGCCGATAATAATCGACTTAAAAAGAATGATTAGAAACATCAGTATATCCTTTTCATTTAGATATGAAGACGACTTTATCTGTATTAATGATTGTCACACTCACGGTAATATCTAATTCAACGCTGTACGTTTTCCTTTCTCGCGGCAGGAAAAAGTATAAAAACTTTTCATTTTTTACTGATAATTCTGCTTTTAATACTTTTACGTCTTGTGGTTCGATTCTCAGTAAAATATTTTGTGTCGACTTCAACACTGTATTCTGAACATTACCGAGCGCATTAGCGAAAGCTTTACCTTTGGTATCGCCTTTACCTTTGACTTGCACCTGAGTGGTATATTGCTCTTTCATTACGGTTGACCATATTTCTTGATATAGGCTTCCACTAACTTTTGCCCTAATTCTTCTTTATCCATAAATCCGAAACCTAATACCTTGCAGCCTTCGTTTATTGCCGTCACACCTTCTTCCACTGAACGCATGCCGTATTTTGCTTTGTAACCATATTTATTTTGTGCAGTAATAGCACCCGCACCACCACTGCCACAGAATGAAATACCGAAGTCGGCCTTTTCGCTATTCATCACATCACCCAGTTTCATATCTGCGGCCACTCCGGGAATAACTACAACGCGGCCACCGGCTAATTCAACACCTTGACCTACTTTCTGGCCTTTTCCTAAACGGTCGCCAATCACAACGGTAATTTGACTCATAGTCTCTTCTCCAGATCAGTATTTTATGGGTTATTATCTTTCGCTACTTCGAAATGCACTGATAACAGATACGCTTCTTCAATAGGTAAATTGGCAAATTTATTGACCACTTGCTGAGCCATTTTCATCGAATGTGCTGAAATCTCATCAAATAATGATTTATCCACTTCTGGTAATGGCTCGCCCGTTATTGAACGCAACACCATGGCCCGAATATGTGATGTCAACATCTGTTGTTGAACGGCATTAGTAAAAATATTTTCAGCATTTAACATCGCGGTAATTTCAGCTAATACCCGCTCGGTGATGATAATTGCCTCTTCCATTCCAGGGTCCTCGGCTGCATTCAATGCGGCTACATCATTCACGCTGGCAATCCTCTATTCTTTGCTACTACAACTTTCTGACTGCAAAGATAAGTTCAGTTATTTATCCGTCATCCCTTGCCTTTGCGCTATAACATCACCCTACCTGCAAGCGGAATAGGTGTGTAGCGGCTTTTTTTCCAGTTCAAAGTGGAAATGTAATGGGCCGGCGGGATCACTTTCGCAAAATAGGTATGTTAGGTAGCTAACTTAATCATTAACAACAAAATAACTTTTATATAAATGCGCAGTGAAAGCCTGCGGTGGAAAAAAGTTCGTGATCCGGATCTCTTTCTTTTCTAGCCGGAAGAGCCTAATATCAGATTAATATTAAGCTATTTTCTAACACCCCCTCTCCTATGGCGTGGGGGTGTTGTTTTTATGTTTTGCTGAAATTGAATTGGAGAGTGGTATGACCAAGCCAACCATCACGATTAATGAGCTGGATGCTGAACGTTTGGATGCGTTACTGGCGCAACCGGCTTTTGCTGGTTCTGTGGTCGCAACAGCGCTCAATGAAGAACTGGATCGTGCAGAAATTCTTCCCCCTAATGCTATCCCGGCAGATGTGGTGACCATGAACAGTCGTGTGCGTTTTCGCGATCTGAACAGCCAGGAAGAACATATCCGCACATTGGTTTATCCAGCATCACTGAAAGACAGTAATGAGCAACTATCAGTTATGGCACCTTTAGGTGCTGCATTGTTGGGGTTGCATGTTAATGACGAAATTAGTTGGAAGTTGCCGGGTGGGGATGAAGCCCGCATTACCGTGCTGGAATTGCTTTACCAGCCAGAAGCTGCCGGTGAATATCACCGCTAGTCACTTCTCAAAACCATTGGCGTTACAGCTGGCCACACTGTAACGCCAAGAGCGGGGAAGACTATTAGCGGAATTTCTTGTGGTAAGTATCGCGGGTCGGTTTAAAGTCTTGTGCGGCCTTTTTAGCTTCATCGAGCTTGCCCTGATCAGCTAATGCCAGTGCCCCATCAATCTGCCCAATCAATAAATCCAAACCGTGTCGGAACTCTTTGACTTCGGGGCTATCTTCCGCTTTGTTTTTCAACTTGGTAGGGATCCCTTTCTGTGCATCCTGTGCCGCCACTCGCATCGCCTGTAAACCTTTCTTGATTACATCAGTTGAGTCGGCTTTCAACACTTTGCCGTAATTCTCGGCAATAGTATCCATGTTATCTGCAACAGTCGCCGCCATCGCCAGACTGCTGGCACTGAGTAATGCCGCCGCGATTAATGCCATGATTGTCTTGCCCATTTTGCTTCCTTATAATTATTGTTAAGTTAATACTTATCATTGTTACATTGCTCCTACTTACCATAGGCAATAGGAAACAAAACTGACAATAATTTTTTGTAATCAGTTGAAAATGGGATCGAGTGGAATTTAGGGCAAAAAAAAGCTGGCAACAAGTGCCAGCCTTAGATTCACAACAACACGATATTATTCGCCAGCAATCTTCATGGCAGGTAATAAAATAGAGCCACACTGAATGTTACTGCGGGTTTCGATATCACTGCCGATACTGACGATATTGCGCAGCATATCTTTCAGGTTACCGGCGATAGTTATCTCACTGACCGGATACTGAATCTCACCGTTTTCAACCCAGAAACCCGCCGCACCACGCGAATAATCCCCGGTCACAGTGCTAACTCCCTGGCCCATCAATTCGGTCACAACCAGACCTTTATCCAGTTGCTTGAGCATACCTGCAAAATCCTGGCCCTGACCGGCAATCCGCCAGTTATGGATGCCACCAGCATGTCCGGTGCTTTGCAGCCCCAATTTACGGGCAGAATAACTGGTCAGCAAATAGGTTTGCAGCACCCCATCTTTGACGATTTCGCGCTGCAGTGTGCGCACACCTTCACTGTCAAATGGCGTCGAAGCAAGGCCGCGCAGTAAATGCGGGTATTCTTCGATAGTCAGCCACTCAGGTAGAATCTGCTTGCCGAGGTGGTCAAGCAAGAAAGTGGACTTACGATAAATATTGCCGCCGCTGATAGCAGAAACTAAGTGGCCAAACAGGCCAGTTGCGACTTCTGCGGCAAACAGCACGGGCGACTGCATGGTGGGCAGCTTCCGTGGTGACAAACGAGATAAAGTACGGCGAGCGCACTCTTCACCGACCCACTCAGGGCTGGCTAAATCTTCCATTCGGCGGCCAATGGTATAGGCGTAATCCCGCTCCATATCGCCACTGTGCTCAGCAATCACACTGCTGGAAAGTGAATGGCGGCTTGAGCAGTAGCTCTGCAACATACCGTGGCTATTGCCAAAGACCTTGATGCCATAGTGGCTATTAAAACTGCCGCCTTCGGTATTGGTAATGCGTTTATCCGCCTGCAATGCCGCTTGTTCTGCCCGTGCCGCCAGCAAGATACCTTGCTCAGCATCCAAATCACTCGGGTGGAACAAATCTAAATCCGGCGCATCAAAAGCCAGTAAGAATTTTTCAGCCGGGCCAGCATAAGGATCCGGTGAAGTATAACGGGCGATATCCAGTGCAGCCTGAACCGTACGGGCGACAGCATCTGGATTTAAATCAGTGGTGGACGCGCTGCCTTTCCGCTGCTGGTGATAAACCGTGATTCCCAGCGCACCATCACTGTTGAATTCCACGTTTTCCACTTCACCAAAGCGGGTGCTGACACTGATTCCGGTGGTTTTGCTTACGGCAACTTCGGCCGCATCAGAACCCGCGCGGGCCAATTCTAAGGCCTGTGCAACTGCTTGTTCCAGCGTTTTTCGCTGTTGTGCAACTTGAGTGACTACTTTCATCAGTCTGCCATAATTAATGAGATAATCGATCAGGAAAGTGTCGTAATACGACGACTTACACGGATAAAATATAGAGCGCCATGGTTCTGAGTCTATCAGAGATCTTTGTACAATTTCGCAGAAAGCCAACAACCTGCTACGATTAGCCTCTTTTTAAGGAATTTGACCATGAACAAACAGCCCGAAGACTGGCTAGATGAAGTCCCAGAAGATAAAAACGACGATGACGATGAGATTATCTGGGTCAGTAAAAGTGAAATTAAACGTGATGCCGAAGCGCTAAAAGATCTCGGTACCGAGCTGGTTGAGCTGGGTAAAAACGCGCTGGAGAAGATCCCCTTGGATGAGGATCTGCTGGCAGCCATTGAATTGGCACAGAAAATCAAGAAAGAAGGCCGACGTCGCCAACTTCAGCTAATTGGTAAAATGCTGCGTAGCCGTGATGTAGAGCCAATCCAAACCGCATTGGATAAACTGAAAAATCGCCATAACCAGCAAGTTTCGCTGTTCCATAAACTGGAAACACTGCGTGACCGTTTGGTTGAAGAAGGTGATGATGCAATCCCTACCGTGTTGGAATTGTATTCAGAGGCTGATCGCCAGCAATTGCGTAGCTTGGTGCGCAATGCTCAGAAAGAGAAAGCTGCTAATAAACCGCCAAAGGCATATCGTCAGATCTTCCAGTATCTGCGTGAATTGGCAGAGAAACAGCAGTAATCGAGCGGCAGACGAAATCTATTTAATTAGGTGTAGTTGCCGCAGGCAGCTTGAGTGCGGACAGCGCGCAGAACCCGCAGCGTACACAGAGTACGTGAGGAGTTCGAGCACTGCCCAAGCTCAAGATGGCCAGTAAAAAATAGCCTGTTCAGGCGATATTAAATCGTAGGCTGCCTGCCAGCTCCTCTTCTGCCTCTTCGAACAATAAAACTATTGCCCCAAAACGGCGTTTCCGGCGGTGATTGAAATGAATAAATTCAATCTCTACCGGTAAAGCTATCTCGCCCGTGACGACATCCCACAGAGCATCCAGATTGGCGCCAAAGCCTTCACTCAGCGCAAACTGTTGGGAAAACGCGCGATAAAAAGCTGTAAGATCAGGTATATGGTCAAAATCGAATACCACTTTTACCATCTTTTCACTCCATCCGAATGAAATGCTTGTAGTGATCCTGAGTCAGATAAATCAGGCCGTCATTGGAGTAAAGCAACCGATCAGTGCCCCGATGCCCACAGCGATAATTCACATCAGCTTCACGCCAGTTGCGGCCTTTAGCGTCGGGCAGTTGGTGTTCACGGTTAGAAAACCTGTCACCACCAATCGCTTTTCCTGGCAGCACCTTACACAAATTCCCTTCTTTGGGATTCCAGCCCTTTTCACGCGCCTGCTGTTTGGTGATATAAAAATCCGGCAGACGGTGATGAGCTTGCAAGTATTTTACCACCTGTTTGTGCTGGGTGAGCTGCTCAATAGGAACCGGGGCTGATGGCCGCGAGCGCTCCAGATCTGGCGACTGACCAATATCACGTGCCGTGACACCGTCAATACCCTGAAATGCAGCCACCGCTAGCAGCAGTATTGCCCCCAGAATAGTGATAAGTCGCTTATTCATGGTTCTCCTTAACCCTCAAGCTGCTGCTCATTACGATAACCTATGCCGTATCATCTGATTTATAAATTGCCCAAATGCAGAGTTTTAACTTCCATAAATTCATCTAAACCCAACACTGAACCTTCACGACCAAGACCAGATTCTTTCACACCGCCGAAAGGGGCTAACTCAGTGGAAACCGAGCTTTCATTCACACCAATCATACCGCTTTCCAGTGCGTCTGAAACTCGGAATACCCGCTGCAAGTTCTGAGTATAAAAGTAAGCCGCTAATCCGAATGGCGTGTTATTCGCCCGCTTAATCACTTCTTCTTCCGTTTTGAAACGGAAACAAGCAGCCAGGGGGCCAAATGTCTCTTCAGAAGCCACTTTCATTTGCTCCGTTGCATCAGCAATTACAGTGGGTTGGAAGAAATTCCCTCCCAGTTCATGGCGGTGGCCACCGGCCAATAATCGCCCACCTTTCTCAAGCGCATCTTTCACATGGTCTTCCACTTTCTCCAACCCTGCCAGGTTAATCAGCGGCCCCATATTGACGTCTTTATCCATGCCGTTGCCGACTTTCAGTTTCTTAACTTCAGCGGCCAGCCGATTAACAAACGCGTCATAGACACCCTCCTGAATATAGAAACGGTTAACACAAACACACACTTGCCCAGCATTGCGGAATTTACAGGCCATGGCCCCCGCAATGGCAGCATCTAAATCGGCATCATCAAAGACGATATACGGCGCATTACCCCCCAGTTCCATGGAGATTTTCTTCATGGTGGCTGCGGCATTGCGCATTAAGGTCTTGCCCACTTCAGTCGAGCCGGTAAAGGAGATTTTACGCACTTCAGGGCTGGCCATGATGGCATCGCTGATAGCATGGGTATCACCGGCAACGCCATTTAGCACCCCCGCTGGCACCCCCGCTTGCTCGGCCAATGCCAACAAAGCAAAGGCGGAAAGCGGTGTATTGTTAGCTGGTTTAATCAGCCCGGTACAGCCAGCCGCCAGCGCAGGCCCCAGCTTGCGAGTCAACATCGCCAGCGGGAAATTCCATGGCGTGATAGCCGCCACCACACCGACCGGTTCACGAGTGGCCAGAATTCGGGCACCTTCTTTGGCCGGCGGAATGATTTCGCCATTGGCCCGTTTAGCTTGCTCACTAAACCATTGAATAAAGCTGGCGGCATAAGCCACCTCACCTAATGCTTCTTTCAATGGTTTACCTTGCTCAGAAACCATAATCTCAGCCAATGATTGCTGATGTTCCATTATCAGCAAATACCAGCGCTGTAAAATCTCTGCCCGTTGTTTCGCAGGGGTTTTGCGCCAGGCGGGAAAGGCCTCGCTGGCAGCTTTAATAGCGGCTTCTGTCTCTTTTTTACCGGATTTAGCCACTTTTGCCACCAGTTCACCGGTCGCAGGATTGCGAACTTCGAAAGTGTCTGACGCCTGATGCCAAGAACCGCCAACAAAGTAGCCTAAATGGTATACACCGTCGTTGTGTCGTTGAAGTTGTAATGGATTTTGTGCTGACATCTTGTCGACCTCCTGAGGGGAATGATGCCCCCCATCAATGGAGGGCTAGGAAGGATGGCTCAATCTTAAGTATATACCCAAAAAACGTGGAGTTGCAGATAGGCAGCAACTGAACGAATCCCGATGAACTGACACACATCAGTGATTCGGGTGAGTAAATCTGGCTAACCCCCTTTGCAGCTTCAAGCACAAAGGGGATGACTAAATAAGCACATTTTGATATCGGTGTAACATATCTGCCAGCCGCTTAACCGGGCGAGTAACAGATTCAGGCGACTGATAATCCAGTAATTTTTCCTGATACTGGTCCAGTTCCTGTAATAATCTGGCGAAGTAATAGCGCCGCTTCTGGAAATTCTTTGCATTAATGACTCTATCCGCGGTGTAACGAATTTGCTTATGGAAAGCGCTCAATTCTGCGTTAACTGGAATTTCCGTTTTATTGAGCCGCTGATGGGCGATTATCAAGGTTAGTGCTAGCCGATACTTGTCGATATCCCCGGGGAACATCATCAAAAGCTGATTCAGTTGCTGATACAACGCCGGCAAATGATTTTCATTGCGGCGCGCTTTATTGGTCGTCAGAGCGGATACCGCACTGTAAACAAAGCGATTTAGTAAGGTTCTGCCGGTTCTGTCCTTGGCATTGTCACGGATCAGCAGTAAAACAATCAGGGAAACGAAACAGCCAACAATTTGGCCCAATGCGCTGTCGAGGAACAAGCTGACATTAAACTCCATCGGATTACTCAGCACCATGATATTGATGGTACTGGCCAATGTCCCCAAGGATCCCAGCCGCCGTTTTTGTACTTCGATACCAATAATAAACGCCAGCAATCCCAGACTGATACACAACAGCAACATGCTCTGCTGTGTGGCAGGAATGATAAACATAAAGTAAAGCGCCCCAATGGGCAGGGCCATAATTACCCCCAGCAGGAAGTCTATCGCCACCATTCGGGGATTGGGGGTTCGCATCGCCAGCGACGTCACCACGGCAATCATCACCATACAACCCGCACCTGATGTCCAGCCAGTCCACAACCAGAACAAGCCGCCGATTGCCGTCGCAATGCCGGTACGTAGGCCGTTAATCATTGCGTGATGGCCTTCAGCTGAAACATGCTTCACGGGCACAACACCAGTGAGAATATCTTCCTCTACCCGGCTGATACTGCTGTTGGTGTGAATCCCTTTTGCCAGTAATAAATAGCGAGTTGCCGCCCCAACCCAACTGCTGATGGTATGCGGGATCGCCTCACTGTGGCTGGCACCAATAAATTGGCGCAGTTTTTTCATTCGCTGATGTATTTCAGTTGGCGTCTGTGCCGGTTCACTGAGCATGGCTTTCAACTCAGCGGTTAAGATATCGGGGTGGTTAGCCAGTACCAGATAGGTTTCACACGCCTGAGTTATCAGTGTTAATGACTCCGTGTGCAATACCTGCAAACGGCGATTACAGCGCTGCCAGCGGGAAGATTCCATCATCAGATAGCTGCGCATCCCATTGAGTGCAGTGGTATTTTTAACTAAATTATTCCAAGCTCGGTCAATATCGGTCTTTTCCGCCGGGCGAATGCACAGTTGCAAAAGCTGGTATTGATCCACCAGAACTTTGTCAACCAGACGATCAATATCTCGCTTAATAGATCGCGGTGAAAACAGCAGATCAGCCATAACTGCACAGACGATCCCCAAGACAATCTCGCTACAGCGCTCAACTGCAAACTGAGGCGTTAACAGCGGAGTTTCGCCGGTCGTCACGATGATGATAAGCGCGGTATAGCCCGCCAAACCAAAAGCATAGGAGTTTTCCACTCGCACCAAAGATGAAATCCAGGTACAAACCCCAGCCCATAAACAGCAAAGCATCAGAGTCAAAACCGGCGCTCTGATAGTCAGAACAATTATAATCAAGCCGCCAATACAGCCGATAAATGTTCCGATAATACGCAGCCAGCCACGATGGCGAATGGCCCCAGAGAAAGGTTCGCCACCCGCCGCAAAAGCTGGGCCGGCGGCAACAATCGCGGCGGTCAAGACTGACCAACGCGGTGTTTCTAATTGCAAATGAAAGCCCAGAAACAGCGCCGCAACAATGGCAAAACTGAGCTTGAAAGCAAAGCGCAGACGGATAAAGGTCGGGCTGGTCATCTTAGCCAAACTCGCGCAGACGATGCATCAATTTCACAATCGGCGAGGCCTGATTAGGATCACGATCATTTGATCCCGTAATCACTACCGTCGCGGTAGTGCCCGCCGGATAGGGATGTTGCTGATCTTCAGGGTCCAGGCGGATCTTCACCGGCACACGCTGCGCCAACCGCACCCATTCCAGATTATTATCAATAGTCGCCAGCCCTTTGCTGTCGACACTGCTACTGCTATTAGTGATGCCCGCTGAGATGCTATCGACCGTGCCATGCAGAATGCGGTTGCTACCAAGCGGTGTAATTTCGGCCCGATGCCCCGGAGTGACGCCTTCCAGCTTAGTTTCTTCCAGATAGGCTAAAATATAGAAAGTATCTTTTTTCACCAAGGCAACCGCCGTGGCACCGCGGTTAATAAATTCTCCGGCGTGAACATTCAAGTTTGTCACCCACCCTTCGGCGGGAGCGCGCACGGTGGTTCGCGCCAAATCAAGTTTGGCTAAATCACGCACCGCGACAGCTTTCGCCAGTTGATGACGCACGGTTTGCAGCACATTGCTGGATTGGTCGATCTCTTCTTGTGACAGCGCCTGAACCCCCAGACGCTGACGTCTGCCGGATTCCCGCTGTTTCTCGGCGGCCAGTGTCTGGTAATAGGCAACATCCGCTTCGGCTTCAGCCAAAGCTTGCTGATAGCGCGGCTGGTCAATCACAAATAGGATTTGGCCTTTCTGTACCAGTTGGTTGTCTTTAACCGGCACATCGGTGATTAAGCCACTGACATCTGGCGCAATCGCCACCACATCGGCGGTAAATTTTGCATCACGAGTCCACGGCGATTCTGTGTAGAAGGCCCAGACCTTGAAAATGGCAATCACAGCCAGTAAAACCAGCAACAAGGTGATGCCGATGCGGATTATTTTTAATGAAAAAGTACTCACGGCGACCTCAGGAAGAAAGACGGGATATTAAGTAAAAAAGACAACCATACAGCGCGGTATTAAAGAGCGCTGGATGCCAGACAAACTCATAAATACCCGTGGGTTGCAACACACGACGCAGGACAAAAAAAAGTGCCAGCGAAAGAAGCAGTTCAAGAAATATCGGCGGAAAAGACAGGCCAAATATCACCATCACTGGAAGCAAACTCATTCTTTAAATCCTTTCTGTTATAGGGTGTCGGTGAATACGCCTGGGTGAATAATCTCACTGTCAGTTGAAACACATCCAACCACAGTTGCCACGGCTAAAAGCACCAGCCATAAGACTGACTTATAGGTTAAACTTGATTGTTCAGTATGACTGCAACTTGGACGAGGCGAGGTAACACTCCGGCTACGTGGCTTTCAAACTTCGAATTTTGCTACCGACAGCAGTATATTAGCCTGCTTACTATCAAGTTATCTACAATGTGTGATCTAAATCACTTTTAAGCCAGAGTTAACAATCCACGTAGAGTGAACAATGGAAAGATTAAAACGAATGTCAGTCTTTGCCAAAGTGGTCGAATGCGGTTCCTTTACGGGAGCAGCACGGCAACTGGCAATGAGTGTCTCGTCGATAAGCCAAACGGTATCAAAACTGGAAACGGAGCTAAATGTTAAGCTGCTTAACCGCAGTACCCGGCGCATTGGTTTGACGGAGGCGGGCCGAATTTATTATCAGGGTTGCCGGCGAATGTTGCAGGAGGTACAGGAAGTCCATGAACAACTGTATGCATTTAACAATACGCCGACCGGCACATTGCGAATCGGCTGTTCATCGACGATGGCGCAAAATGTGCTGGCGACGATGACGGCTGCGATGTTGAAAGAATACCCAGGACTTTCCGTCAATCTGGTGACAGGAATACCTGCGCCGGACCTGATTGCCGATGGTTTAGACGTGGTCATTCGCGTTGGGGCATTACAGGATTCAGGGCTATTTTCCCGCCGTTTGGGTTCCATGCCAATGGTGGTGTGTGCCGCCAAATCCTATCTGGCACAGTATGGCACACCGGAAAAACCCTCAGATATGGTCAATTTCTCATGGTTGGAATACAGTGTTCGGCCGGACAGTAATTTTGAATTGATTGCGCCGGAAGGTATTACCACACAGATATCCCCGCAGGGCCGCTTTGTTACCAATGACTCACAAACCATGATCCGCTGGCTCAATGCGGGGGCAGGTATCGCCTATGCGCCGCTGATGTGGGTTATTGAGGAAATCAAACGCGGTGAAGTGGAAGTACTTTTCAAAAAATATCATTCAGACCCACGCCCGGTATATGCGTTATATACCGAGAAAGACAAAATGCCGCTCAAAGTCCAAGTCTGTATTGATTATTTAACCGAGTACTTTAAACGGGTCGCTGAGGTATATCAGGGTTATCGATAAATACACCCGTTATTGGGTACTCAATTTAGCCCTAAACTGAGCACCCAAAATACGGAGTTATCCCACACTACTTACGCCGTGCCACCCACAGTCAAATTATCCAGCTTCAAAGTAGGTTGGCCGACGCCAACCGGCAGGCTTTGCCCTTCTTTACCGCAAACACCCACGCCTTTATCCAGCGCCAAGTCATTGCCTACCATCGAAATTTGCTGCATAGCTTCAATACCGGAGCCTATCAAGGTGGCCCCTTTGACCGCACTGGTAATTTTGCCTTTTTCGATCAAATACGCTTCGGAGGTTGAGAACACAAACTTGCCGGAGGTGATATCCACCTGACCGCCACCAAAATTAGGCGCATACAGGCCATATTCCACACTGGCGATAATCTCTTCCGGTGTTGATTTGCCCGCCAGCATATAGGTATTAGTCATGCGCGGCATCGGCAGATGCGCATAAGATTCACGGCGACCATTACCCGTCGGTGCAACCCCCATCAGGCGCGCATTCAGTTTATCCTGCATATAACCTTTCAAAATACCGTTTTCAATCAGTACGTTGTACTGGCCAGGTACCCCTTCATCGTCGATGGCTAATGAACCTCGGCGGCCTTGCATGGTGCCATCATCCACCACAGTACACAGTTCTGAAGCCACCAACTTACCCATTTGCCCACTGAAGACTGAGCTGCCACGGCGGTTGAAATCACCTTCCAGGCCATGCCCGACGGCTTCATGCAACAACACGCCCGGCCAGCCGGCCCCTAAAACGACAGGCATAGCTCCTGCGGGAGCCGCAATCGCAGACAAATTGACCAGAGCCATTCTGACCGCTTCATTAGCAAAATTATCGGCCCGCACTTCGCCATCCACGGTTTCCAGGAAGTAGTCATAACCGACACGACCACCGCCACCACTGGCCCCGCGTTCACGTTTGCCGTTATCTTCAACCAATACGCTGACAGACAGGCGTACCAGCGGGCGAACATCAGCCGCCAGAGTTCCATCAGTGGCCGCAACCAGGATTTGCTCATATACGCCGGTCAGACTTGCGCTCACTTCCTGCACTCGTTTATCCGCGGCGCGAGCCACTTTATCGACACGATGCAACAAGGCAATTTTGTCTTCCCGCGACAGACTTTGTAGCGGGTCAAGCAGCGGATACAGTGCCAGATGGGAAATCTCACCCAAGGCGTGCACTTTGCCGTTGCCCGTATCACGCACGATACTGCGCGCAGCATGGGCGCTTTGCTGTAAAGCATTCAGGGTGATTTGGTCTGCATAGGCAAATCCGGTCTTTTCGCCGCTGACCGCGCGCACGCCGACACCCTGATCAATATTGTAAGAGCCATCTTTGATGATGCTGTCTTCCAACACCCAGGCCTCGTGATAGCTGGACTGGAAATACAGGTCAGCATAATCGAGGCGGCGCTCAGCCAACTGCCCCAATACTGAGAACAAGTCCTGATGGTTCAGCTTGTTAGCAGCGAGTAACTGCTCACTGACAAACGAGAGGCTCATAGTTTTCACTCTTTATTTAGATGATAGCGGCACCAGCGACGACACAAAGCGATTGTGCTGTAATACCGGCATCTGGTTACGAATGGTTTTCAAACCGGCGGTTTCAATTTTGACTTTTAAGGCAGAAACCGCGTCTGGATTTTGACCAATGATTTTACCCCAGGCATCGACCGCCATGGTGTGGCCCCATGTACGGCGGGTCGCGCCATGACGCCCCACCTGTGCTGCGGCCAGTATCACGCACTGGTTTTCAATCGCCCGTGCGCGCAATAAAATTTCCCAGTGAGCTTCACCGGTGACTTTGGTAAAGGCCGCCGGTACAGAAATAATCTCCGCCCCTTGCGCCCGTAGGGCTTGGAACAAACCCGGGAAGCGCAAGTCGTAGCAAACCGTCATGCCAAGGCGACCGACCGGCGTATCCACCACAGTCAGTTGCTGGCCCGCCTGATAAGTATCTGACTCACGATAGCGGCCATGGACATCTTTGATATCCACATCAAACATATGAATTTTATCGTAACGGGCTTTCAGCTCGCCCTGGTCGTCAAACAACAAGCTACTGGTGGTGATAAGATCCGGAGACTCACGGCTTATCATCGGCATTGAGCCCACTTGAATCCAGACACCATATTTACGTGCCATTTCACGGACTTCCTGCTGCAATGGCCCGTCATTGTGCTGCTCGGCATGGTGCCGATATGAAGCTGCATTGGCAAAGAGCAATGCATTTTCTGGCGTCATAACCAGTTGAATACCTGAGTTTAACTGTTTGATCTGCTGCTCAATCTGAGCCAGATTGTCACGGGTATTTTCACCGCTGCATAACTGCAATAATGCAACATTGGCATTTTTCATGGCGCCTTACTCTCCTTTAGCTGGCGTAATACTTCATGGATGTTCGGCTGGTCCAGACTACCGGTAATCTGATAGCGAATCAGCGAAACCTTACTCCATAACGGCCCTAAAATTTTCGAGGCAGCAAATACCGCCGCCCCCACCACAGGGTTAATCGCAAAGGCAGTTGCAACACCGACAGTGGCGGAAATCTCTGGGGTAATGACCGCCTCCATGGCAATTTTTCGTTTAGCTAAATCTACATTGCCACTCATGGCAATATCGGCGGCTAAGCCATCAACTACTAAATCATTGGTATGCATCACACCATCTTTAATATTGGCGCTGCCCCGAATAGAATCAAACGCGAAGTCACGACTAAACGTATCACTAAAATCGAGCTGGAGCTTACGTAATAGTGCGTCAAAACTGACTAGCCGCAATAGCTGCCCTGCACGCCCACCGCCAAGATCAGTCAGTAGCCCTCTGCCCAATCTACTCTTTAACGTGCCATTCAGGGTATTAATCTGCGGTTGCCACGGAACACCACGCCAATTTACATCAGCATTGATATCAAACGAAGCATCCTTAATTGGCGTTATCAGGCCAAAGAACGAAAGCGTTTCATCGATTTTTGGCCCACTCAGCGCAACATTCAGGGACGTTTTATCACCTGAACTGTCTTGCAGCCACTGGCCGCTAATTTTCGCTCGCCCGTTACCTGCTTCTATAAGCCCATTGGTTAGCGTCAGAATGTGGTCTTTCGGGGTCAAATCTGCATTAATCCGCCCGACACTTTGCCCCAAAATCCAACAATCTTTGCAGCGCAATTGCAGAGCTGGCCAGTCATGGAATGTGATCTTACTGGGGCTTTGTGGCTCCTGCAAGGCCGCCTGCGCCAGTGGATCTTTCGCTTCACTCCCCGCCCATTGCGGGTTGTAATAAAGGTAATTAATATCGGCATGCCATGGCCCACGTTCTACCATAAGCAGGCTTCCATCCACTTCCTTGCCTTTCGCCGTGACCTTCGTACCTGCGGGTAATGGGTCGACATCCAATGTCAGCTCATGCCAAGCTTGCCCACCGATCAAGAGCTGAGGCGTCTGTAATGTCAGCCGTTTAGGCAAAATGACATTGGACTGCCCACCTTTGATAGTCGGTTTATCTGATGAGGCAAAAGGCGCGCTGACTGCCGCAAACTCTGATGCCAGCAGATCCAGCCAGCGCTCGCCATCGAGGTTAGGTAAATTGAGCACCAAACCTTTATCGTCCGGCAGCGGTGGTGTTTTTTTACTGCCGGTCTGCCAGATTGCGCGGGCCAATTCAACCTGCTGTTTTTGCATCAACCATTGGCTATTAAAAGCATTGTTACTGCCCGCACTGCCAGACAAGGTAAAACTGTCCAGCCCACCGACTGCTTGTACCTGTAGCGGTAATGGCTGACCGCTTGCTTTATCGAGCGGTGGAGGTAAGTGACTGCTCACTTTCTTAAGATCGGCAGAAACATCAATTTTGTAATCTGGCTTACCGTTTTTAGGTAATTGCACGGCAACTTTACCTTGCCAGTTGGCGCTGCCACTCAGTAATTTCGCCACATCATTCGGCACGCCCGGTAATTTGGCCGGCAACCAGTCGCCGTGTAATCCAACATTCACCAAAAAGTTCTTGGGTTGTTCTTCGGTAGTAAAATCAACGGATAACGGCTGCCCGAACCAATTGGCTGATAAGGTATCACTCTCGAGATTGCCATCATTGAAACGGAACTTACCGCTGATATTCTCCAGTTGGCTTTGCAGAGGCTTCACTAACAGACTGTTGTTTTTCAGCGTGACCTCGCCGCTGGCATGTGTAATGCGGTTTTCTTCCAGTGGGATATCGAGATGTAAGCGCCCACTAACTTTTCCGCCCACCTGCAACTCTTCCAGCGTCTCCGCCACTGAGTCATTGAGTGGTGTATCAGTAAAATAGTCATGAACTGCGCTCCCTTCACCGGCAACTTCAGCATCCACGTACAATTTTTCTTTCAGATAGTCCGGGATATTGGCGCTGATATTGCTACCGGTAACCTTGCCCAACATGGCATGGGGCGCGTCCATCCACAGACCTTCATTAAGGAAATTAAGGTCGATAGCTAAATTATCTAATGCAGGCCAATCTGGCTGGAACGCGAAAGTGGCGTTACGTAGCGGCACATAAACCTGGAACTGGCCTTCTTTATGTTTATAAGGAAAATCATGGGGATTGCCGTTGTAAATCAGCGTGGCATTATCCACCTGCCCACCCTGTAACGACTCTGTTAGATAGTCGGCCAGTTTCCCGCCCATTAAAGGCACCGGGAAGTAGCGCCAGGCATCAGTTGCATCATACAGGCGGATACCGCTCAAGATCTTAAGCCACGGCTGGCCTTGGTCAGGCTGCATATAACGGAAACTGCCATTACCCCACAATGATTTAGCCCGGACATCCAACTGATCACTCCAGAGCTCCCAACCTTTATCATTAACTTGCCAGTTCACTGCACCGCTGGCCTGGCTGACCTCTAATGGGGCGCGGAACATATCGCCATAAGGTAATGTGCTGTTTTTGAGGTTAATATCCAAGCGCCCAAGTTCGGCTGAGCCGCTCAACGCCCCGGCAAAATTATTCACCCCTGGCAACATATCCCAATGCTGCCAGCTGATATCGTGCCATTTTGCCTGAAAGCGGGTTCTTTGCGGCTGGCTAATGGGAATATCCAATGCCACAGCATCTACCATCCCTTGAGGTTGTAAATCAGCTAAGTGATTCATTAGCTCGGGGGTAAACAGTGACAAAGTGGGTAATAACGGCCCCACCCGCTCTAGCTGAATATTTGTGGCACGAATTCGTAACTCTTGAGACTGGTCTGGCCCAATAAATTGGGTATTTTCCGGCAACCACAGCGCAGATAAATGCCCTTTTGGCCAAGGCTGACCATCCGTTTTAAGACTCAATTCCGGCGCATCAACTTGCCAACCATTACCCTGACGGCGGCCTTCCAGCACAAAATTATCTACCGCTAACTGATGGGATTCATCACCCACAGTCCAGTTAGCTTGCCCTTGGCTGAGCAAAACATTGCCGCTGTAGATTTCGCCACTTTTGATAGTTAGCCAAGCCGCCAGACTGAACTCCGCGCTGTCCAAGCCCGTATTGTTGTGCAGCCAACGGCTAATCCAAGGTTTTAAATCAATATTATCGGCCTGCATGTAAACAGTGCCATTATTTAAAATACCTTGATTATCATGCAGATCCATCCGAACCATCAGCACGCCATGCTGGCCATTAATGGTCGATAAACTGATTTGCCCTTCCGCGCGATGCCGGTTGGGGGAGTTAAGCCAGGTAAGTTGTGGAATCTCTAATTCGGCGCGCGGGCCTGATGGGGTAAGGAAAGAAATACGGCTGTTGCGCAGATCAAAGTGATCTAACTGACGCAAGAAGATATCGGTGATAGTGCTAGCTTCAAAACTGCTGCCATTATTTTGCTGTCTATCCAGCGTGGTATGGAGATCCAGCTTCAATTGATAGAAAGTCATATCGCGGAACTGCCAGCGCCAATGTAGCAATGACTGCCATACATCCAGCGCAAGGGTCACCCGTTGCACCTGCCAGTCGGCTTTCGGCAATTTAGCGCTAATATCACGCAATTCCAACGTCGGGCCAAACGTTTCCCACGTCCCTTGCATGAACCCCACTTCCAGTGGAATACCGCTGATGGACTGAACCTTGGCCACGATTTGCGGACGATAGTCGTTGATGAGAGGCAGCATCATGCGTAGCCCACTGACCAACAGTGCCACCACAACAATCATTGTGGCGCCTGTCGCAAATATTATCCTGGGCAGTCGCCTCACACTTCTCTCCTTGCCATCCGCTGCAAGCTGTAAAGCCCGTAGGCTCTTACATCATCACCACATCAAACTGCTCTTGGTTATACAGCGGCTCAATTTGCACTTTCACTTGCTTACCGACGAAGATTTCCACTTCAGCCAGTGCATGAGACTCTTCGCCTTTTAGCGCTTCCCCCACGGCCGGAGAAGCATAAACCAGGAAGCGGTCAGAATCATAAGCATGGTGAACACGGACAATCTCGCGCAAAATTTCATAGCACACGGTTTCTACCGATTTGACCGTGCCACGGCCACGACAGGTCGGGCACTCATTGCACAGCACATGCTCAATACTCTCCCGCGTGCGCTTGCGTGTCATCTCGACTAAACCTAGCTGAGAAAAACCGTTAATACTGGTTTTTACTCGATCTTTACTCAGTGCCTGTTCCAGTGAATGCAATACACGCCGACGATGTTCTTCATTACTCATATCAATGAAATCAATAATGATAATCCCACCCAGATTCCGCATCCGCAACTGGCGGGCAATGGCTTGGGTGGCTTCAATATTGGTATTGAAGATAGTCTCGTCAAGATTACGATGCCCGACAAAAGCGCCAGTATTGATATCCACGGTCGTCATGGCTTCGGTCTGATCAATAATCAGGTAACCACCTGATTTTAACTCAACTTTGCGCTCTAATGATCGCTGTATTTCATTTTCGACATCATAGAGATCAAAAATGGGTTGCTTGCCAGCATACAGTTCCAGTTTTTCGGTCATTTCTGGAATATATTCACTGGTAAACTCCACCAGTAAATCATAAGTCAATTTAGAATCGACGCGGATTTTATCCAACGCCGCCCCGGCAAAATCGCGGAGGACACGTTGTGCAAGTGCCATTTCACCATACAGTTTATATTTGGTGATATTGCGTTTTTTACGCTCTTGAACTTTCGTCCACAAACGTTTGAGAAAAGCGGCATCAGCGGCCAATTCCTCTTCACCAATCCCTTCCGCGGCAGTGCGGATAATGAAACCGCCTTGCTCATCACAATACTCTGCCACGGTTTTCTTCAAGCGCTCGCGCTCAGCTTCACTTTCAATACGCTGAGAAACGCCAACATGGGCAGCCCCTGGCATTAAGACCAAGTAGCGGGAAGGTAGAGTGATATCAGTGGTCAAACGTGCGCCTTTCGTGCCGAGCGGATCTTTCACCACTTGCACCATAAGATCCTGCCCCTGGCGGACCAGTTCAGCGATATCGCGCACATTGAAGTTTTTCTGCTCATCCCCAGCCACGCATTCGGTGTGGGGCATGATATCGGAAGCATGGAGGAAAGCGGCCTTATCCAGACCTATATCGACAAAAGCTGCTTGCATGCCCGGCAGAACCCGGCTAACGCGACCTTTGTAGATATTGCCGACAATCCCTCTTTTCGCTTCGCGCTCAATATGAATTTCTTGCAGGATGCCACCGTCAATGTAGGCAACCCGCGTTTCAGACGGTGTAATATTGACCAGTAATTCAGCTGTCATGTATTCCTCTCACATTACGTAGCGCAATGAAATTACTTAGTAATTCATGGGTTTCAACCAACGGCAGCCCCACCACGGCATGGTAACTGCCTGTAATGGACCTGACGAAACAACCACCTTTCCCCTGAATACCGTAAGCGCCCGCTTTGTCCATGGGTTCACCGGTAGCAATATAGTCACTGATTTCCAACTGGGATAACACGCGAAATGTCACATCTGTCACAACCATGGCAGATAATACATCTTGTCGGTCAGCAATAGACACCGCAGTAATCACTTGATGCTGCTGCCCGGACAATGCACTCAGAATTTGCTGTGCATCCGCTTTATCCCTTGGTTTTTCTAATACTTGCCCATTTAACACCACAATAGTATCTGCACCTAATACCGGCAAATCCTGTGGTGCGACACTCACCCCAGCCAGTGCTTTGTCCTGTGCTAAGCGCCGGACATATTCTTGTGCACTTTCCTCAGGTTTACGCTGCTCTTCAACCACTGTTTTCAGTACCTCAAAAGGGACATCAAGCAGGGTCAGTAATTCACGGCGACGCGGAGAGCCAGAGGCGAGGTACAGGGCGGTCATGAGTCTTAAATCCTTATTGCACCGTAAATTGACGGCGAATTTTGCGCATTAACAAAAATAGCCAAGGCCATAGAATGCCGTTGACCACACTACTCCAGAATACTTCGGGGCGGAATGAGACATTACTGACTAAAAACTCAGACCAAAACACCACGACATCCATCGTCAGCGATAACAACATCACAATGAGTGCCTGCTGCCACAGTGCCATATTGCGAAATAGCTGAAACTTAAACGCCACCAGATAAGCAATAATACTGAGCGCCAGCGCCCGCACCCCGAGAGTCGAACCCAAAATAAGGTCCATAATCAGCCCGAGAATAAAACCAGTACCCACATTCACGCGGTGCGGTAATGCCATCACCCAATAGATTAAGACTAATGCCAGCCATGAAGGCCGGAACATATAAATTTGTTCAGGCCACGGCATAATTTGCAACACCATGGCAATCAGAAAGGATAACCAGATAACCCAACGGCCATTGCTGCTGTAACGGTTCATGGTGATACTCCCGGAGCAGTCGCTGCTGTGGGTGCCGTGGTTGCTGGAGGCGCCGGAGGGCCCATAGCATCCGCGGCAGGCAAGACTTGCGACATCATAGGAGCCAAACGTTCATTTGCCACGCGACGAACTTCATCAGGTGGCAACGGAATATCGCCGTTGCGATCTGCTCCCCACAATAGCAACAAGTAACGCAAACGCTGTAAATCAGCGGTTGGGCGCGCCTGAATCACGGTATAAGCCCGTTGGTTATCAACTTTGACCGATGAAACCACCGCGACCGGATAACCTTCAGGGAAGCGGCCGCCCAAACCGGACGTGACTAATACATCACCAACACGAATATCTGTATTGCTAGGCAAATGCTCTAATAATAAGTCATCGGTGCAACCGCTACCGGCGGCAATCACCCGAATATCATTTCGCAGTACCTGAATAGGAAGCGCATGGGAGGTGTCACAAATCAATAATACGCGGCTGGTTAACTTACTCACCGCAACAACCTGGCCTACGACACCCCGGTCACTGATAACCGGCTGGCCTTCGTACACCCCATTGTTAGAACCTTTGTCGATAACGACTTGATCACTATAGGGATCTGTCCCGCTGGACATCACCTGCGTAACCATTTTCTGTTCATCCTGACGCAGGGGAGAACCGAGCAATTCACGTAAGCGGTTATTTTCCTGCTTAAATTGCCCCAGCAACTGTAGGTCAGTGTTTTTCAGCAATAGCTCTTGGCGCAACGCACGATTTTCCAGCTCCAACTGTTGGTGGGTAGCCAGAGTCTCAGAAACGTTGTCGAGAACTTTACGTGGCCCATTGGCCAGAAAATAGAAAGGACTAACGGCGGTGTCCATATAGGTACGTATTTTAACAAATGTACCTAATCGGCTATCCGCTATAACCAAAATAATGGCTGCAAGAACGGCAAAGAACAACCGCAGTTGCAGGGATGGACCCCGGCTAAAAATCGGCTTCATAAATTATGCGTATTCCTTGGCGGCATGAAGGAGGAAGCGCCAAATCTGAATCACCCCTTCGTACTTGACGTTACAGCAGTATTCGCGGCATTCGCTCACACCAACGGCTGACCTAAGTCAGTACGTTGGAATTCACTTCTTTGCCTGGCTGCAACGCCAATTACTGATTAGCTTGGGTATAGATTTATCCGACCGACCCTTCTCCTTTTTTGGCTAACTATTCTTCGCTGAACAAATCGCCGCCATGCATGTCGATCATTTCCAACGCTTTACCACCGCCGCGCGCGACGCAGGTCAATGGATCTTCTGCAACCACAACCGGGATACCTGTTTCTTCCATCAGCAGGCGATCCAAGTTACGCAGCAATGCGCCACCGCCGGTCAACACCATACCGCGCTCAGAGATATCAGAAGCCAGTTCTGGCGGGCACTGTTCCAGCGCAACCATCACGGCGCTAACAATACCAGTCAGCGGCTCTTGCAGCGCTTCCAGGATCTCATTGGAGTTTAGAGTAAAGCCACGTGGCACACCTTCTGCAAGGTTACGGCCGCGGACTTCAATTTCCAGAACTTCATCACCCGGATAAGCAGAACCGATGCTGTGCTTGATGCGTTCAGCGGTTGCTTCGCCAATCAATGAACCGTAGTTACGGCGCACATAATTAATGATGGCTTCATCAAAGCGGTCACCACCGATGCGTACAGAAGAGGAATAAACCACACCGTTCAGAGAGATAACGGCCACTTCTGTGGTACCGCCACCAATATCCACAACCATAGAACCGGTCGCTTCAGAAACCGGTAAACCTGCGCCAATTGCCGCAGCCATCGGTTCTTCAATCAGAAACACTTCACGGGCGCCCGCGCCCTGAGCAGATTCACGGATCGCACGGCGCTCAACCTGAGTTGCCCCGACCGGTACACACACCAATACACGCGGACTTGGGCGCATAAAGCTGTTGCTGTGAACTTGCTTGATAAAGTGTTGCAGCATTTTTTCGGTGACAAAGAAATCGGCGATAACGCCGTCTTTCATCGGACGAATAGCTGCGATATTACCGGGGGTACGCCCCAGCATCTGTTTGGCATCATGGCCCACAGCAGCAACGCTCTTCGGTGAACCGGCACGATCCTGGCGAATAGCAACCACTGAAGGTTCATTCAGTACAATGCCTTGTCCTTTAACATATATAAGGGTATTGGCGGTACCCAAGTCGATGGACAAGTCGTTGGAAAACATGCCACGAAATTTCTTAAACATAACGAAAGGATAATCCTGCAAGCTGGGGGCGGAAAATAAAATCCGCCTACTTTACCAACCACACGAAGCAGCGACAAGGCGCAAAAACGTCCTGATTCGGTGAAAAAGTAGCTGCGTTATTCACATCTCGTTCCATCACGAACCCATCTTGTTTGAAAAGGTTGAATAAACCCTCGGCACAAGACAGATTCTGCGCAACGACCGGCGTAACACAGCACATAAAATCTAACATTTAACCTGATTCTCGTCGGAAGTAAGCGCCCACCAACGATTTACGGAAATGACTGGCACATTCTACGTTAATTTTTGCTCAACGATCAGGCTAAACATAGCCCTAATACGAATATTTTTTCTTTCCGGGGCTCAAAAGCGTCGGCGGAGCAAAAAAATTGCCCTGTCCACCGTAAACACCTTTCGCCTTCAGAGTTTGCCATTCTTCACGGGTAAGAACTTCTGCTGCGAAAACTTTCGCATGCGTTCCTGCACAAGCCCCCGTTAGACTCTCGACAAACAACTGATTTTCATAACGTAAATTAATGCTTCTTACTAATCCCGGATGAAGTTTAATCATTTCAACCCGGAGAGACTTAATATATGACGTACTGACAACCGTCAATCCGGCCTGTGACACCATGACCTTGCAACCGACACCCAGTAACAAACGCATCATCGGACGGATTTGGCTGATATATTGACACACATCTGCCTCTGCAAGTTCAAAGATAATTCGCTCTCTATCCGATTTTCTGCATTGCAACAACGTATCCCGCAGCCAGCGCTGGAAAGGACGCTGTAATAATGAATCAACGCTGATAGAAAATGCCAGAGTTTCGTCCGGCCATAAAGCTAATAAAGGAATTATCCGATCAATTTTTTGGCGATCATAAAGCTCACCCAAACCAAATAATTGCACCAGCGGCGTAAATTCAGCGGCCAGCAACTCTTGCTCGCCATCATATATGCGGCTGATTATTTCACGGTGGTGAATTTTACCGTCAACTGTAACAACAGGTTTCTGGTAAAGCCGTGGGCCACCATTAACCAAAGTTTGTTCCAGCAAAGTGCGCCACTTGACGCTACCACGCCCTTTTTCTGCAACTTGTGTGTCGTAAACATACCAACCATTTCCCCCATACATCGCCGCATTTTTGGTCGCTTGTCCAACATTATCCATTATCTGCTCAGCTGAATCGCCATTGCGGTACGCCACAATGCCAATGTGCAGTAATGACTCTCGGTCAATAACATGCGGCTCGGGTAATGACCCAACTGCATGTACTAACTGTGCAGCCATGACATCGGCATCTTTAAGCGTTTTATGAGGGAGTAAAATCGCAATATCACTGTGATGATAACGCGCCAATAATGCAGAGGGATGACGCGTAACAAAAGTAGAAAGCAGATTAATCAGCGAATGCATCAGTTCTTGCACCTGCTGGTGATCATCCGTTTCAATTAAACTGTCAAAATCCGGTAACTGCACCATCATAACGACCCCATGGGCACCGGACTCTTCCATTTGAGTCGTCAGTTGGTTATCAAAAAAATGGCGGTTACTGAATCCTGTTTTGGCATCTTGTGCAGCAAATGTGCGAATTAAAGTATCAACACGATTACGCTCTTCCCTAGCTTCTATAAGCTCTGCCAATAAATGATCAATAGCGCGACTGGCGCAAGGGGGCCATTCGTGGCCATCACTATTAATAGCGTATTCACGTTCGCCATTAAGAATACGTTTGGCCCGCCGCTCCAGTTTTTCCTGGCCTGCGGTCTGTTCACGTAGCCAACGGAAACTTAATAGAAGTGTCAGCGCGATAATCACCACCGCCAACGACAAAATAGCGGCAGCATAAAGAGATCGGGCATAGCTGCTTAAGGGGTCAATATAGGTAAAATGCATTGATGCCCCCGGCTGGTGCAGCATGGGAACAACCAAACTGCGATGGCGGATTTGGCCGTTCCAAGGGGTATAAATAGCAGGGAGTTTTAGTTGATATAACGTGCTGTCTTCATTCTGGATGCTTACTTCCAAAACACCCAACGTCCGCATCATTACCGGCAACCATTCGCGTTCTTTATCAGCAGGGTGCAACAGCAATGACTGATCATAAGCTGTCACAATACTCTGAAGGCGGTGCTCCATCTTTTTTTGACACAAATAAAAAAAGCTTGCCGTGCTACCCAGTAGCACTAAACACATCGCTAATACGACCAGCAAAGTCATAAATACAGAAAGTTTGGTTGTAAATCGCATCCCTTAACCTTGCGAAGCGCAATTCAGTGAAAAAAATACCTCAGTTCCTTCGAGGAAAAACACTATATGACAAAATACCGCCATAACGCTGATTTTTTACTTCATAATGCGACCAGAAGACAATAACTCAGCCTTTTTCCCAGAACTTCTGCTTAATCCTCTTTCAAGGATAGTCACGGACGAAATCAACGGCCTGATTTTTGTTCTTGATCAGGCTAGAAGGTTGATGTTGTCGCTATATTGACTCACTCTTAACTCATACTTCCTTTGAATTTTTGGAGTGCCATATGCGAGCGCTTGTACTTGAGCAAACTGAAGGCCGTACTACCGCAGAAGTGCGTGAAATATCCCCGTCACAGTTGCCAGCCGGTAATGTCACGGTGGATGTTAATTGGTCTAGCCTGAATTATAAGGATGCTTTGGCTATCACGGGTAAAGGAAAAATCATCCGCGAATTCCCCATGGTTCCAGGTATTGATTTTGCGGGCACAGTCCACAGTAGCGAAGATCCGCGCTTTCATGTCGGCCAGTCGGTTTTACTGACCGGCTGGGGGGTTGGCGAGAACCATTGGGGCGGTTTGGCAGAACAAGCTCGCGTCAATGGCGACTGGCTGGTTCCAATGCCTGAAGGGTTGGAACCTCGCAAGGCGATGATCATCGGGACCGCAGGTTTCACCGCAATGTTGTGTGTCATGGCATTAGAAGAAGGTGGCGTGACACCGGAAAGCGGTGAAGTGGTAGTCACTGGTGCCAGCGGAGGCGTTGGCAGCACGGCGATCGCTTTGCTTGCTGCTCTGGGTTACAAAATCGCGGCTATTTCTGGCCGTGACAGTAACAGCGAATACCTCAAAAGCCTCGGAGCTCATCGGGTGCTCTCACGCAACGACTATCTTGACGCGTCACGCCCATTAGAGAAACAATTGTGGGCAGGGGCCATTGATACTGTTGGCGATAAATTGCTGGCTAAAGTGCTGGCACAAATGAATTACAACGGCACGGTTGCCGCTTGTGGCTTAGCGGGCGGTTATTCGCTACCCACGACCGTGATGCCATTTATTTTGCGCAATGTGCGTTTGCAAGGGGTAGATTCAGTGATGACCCCGCAACAGCGGCGGCTGCAAGCTTGGCAAAGATTACAGAAAATTTTGCCCGAAAGTTTCTATCAGCAAGCATCACAATCCATCACGCTCGCCGATGCGCCAGCTATCGCTGAACGCCTGCTAGTAAATGAAGTCACCGGTAGAACCTTGGTGAAAGTCCGCTGATTTAGCTCCGCCGGGGGCATCATGCTCCCCGGCTTATCATTCGTATTGTAATGATTTTCAAATTTCCCTCCGCCTCTCTAGCACTTATCTACATAAGCCGCCATGATTAATATCAATTAGGTTAGTCTGATTCCCCCTGTTTGACGGAGCTATTTTATGCGCAAATTTTTATCCCATTCCCTGTGTAATACTGCCATTGCGCGCAAACTGACCGAAGCGGATGTAACCCCCGAAAGCATTTTTTATCAGCGCCGTAAGGTGTTACAAGCATTGGGGATCACTGCTGCTACGCTGGCGTTGCCCACATCTGCACAGGCTGACTTACTGGCATGGTTTAAAGGGAATGGCCGCCCCAAAGCCCCTTCGGGCAAACCACTGGATTTCACCAAATCAACGGTTTACCACCCTGATTTGGCGCTGACGCCAGAAGATAAAGTCACTGGCTATAATAATTTCTATGAATTCGGCTTGGATAAAGCAGACCCCGCAGCCAATGCCGGAACACTGAAAACCGATGATTGGCAGATAAAAATCGACGGTGATGTCGCCAAACCAATGACACTCAATATTGATGACCTAATAAAACGCTTCCCACTGGAGGAGCGAATTTACCGTATGCGTTGCGTGGAAGCCTGGTCAATGGTGGTGCCGTGGATTGGCTTTGAATTGAGTAAACTGCTCAAGCTGGTTGAACCCACCAGCAATGCCCGTTACGTCGCGTTCCAGACACTTTATGCACCGGATCAAATGCCGGGGCAAGAAGATCGCTTTATTGGCGGCGGTCTGAAATACCCTTATGTCGAGGGATTACGACTGGATGAGGCTATGCACCCCTTGGCCTTCATGACATTGGGGGTTTATGGCAAAGCTCTGCCACCACAGAATGGTGCGCCACTGCGCCTCATCACCCCGTGGAAATATGGTTTTAAAGGTATAAAGTCTATCGTTCATATTCGCCTGACTCATGACCAGCCGCCGACAACCTGGAATCTGAGCGCGCCCAACGAATATGGTTTTTATGCCAACGTGAACCCGCATGTCGATCACCCGCGCTGGTCTCAAGCAACCGAACGCTTTATTGGCGCCGGCGGAATCTTAGATGTTCAGCGCCAACCGACGCTGTTGTTTAATGGCTATGCCGATCAAGTTGCTTCACTCTATCGCGGTTTGGATCTGCGGGAGAATTTCTGATGCGGCTTAGTTTACGACAAATTAAGTGGCTAAAAGTCGCTATTTGGCTAGCAGCCGCACTGCCTTTTCTATGGCTAATTTTATCCGTGGACCAAGGCTGGTTCAGTGCTGATCCCGCCAAAGATATTCAACACTTTACCGGCCGCATGACTCTTAAATTGTTATTGGCGACACTGCTGGTCACGCCACTGGCACGCTATGGCAAGCAACCGCTGCTGATCCGCTGTCGCCGGTTGTTAGGTCTATGGTGTTTTGCCTGGGGAACATTGCATTTGGTCAGCTACTCGGTATTGGAACTGGGGCTGAGTAATCTTAGCCTGCTGGGGCGTGAACTGGTGACCCGCCCTTACCTGACACTCGGCATAATAAGTTGGCTATTGTTACTGTCGCTGGCCGTGACTTCCACCTTATGGGCACAACGAAAAATGGGAGCCAACTGGCAAAAATTGCATAATCTGGTGTATGTTGTCGCCATTCTTGCGCCAATTCATTATCTTTGGTCGGTGAAAACCCTATCACCACTACCAATTATTTACGCAGTGGCGGCAGCAATATTATTAGCATTACGTTATAAAAAATTTCGACAATGGTGCCGCTAAAAATCAGAGCTTTTCATCAGTCTTCATCTTTTCGATTGAATATCTTCGCTGATAAGACCAGTATTTAGCTGCTAATTGCTACGATATCATTATAATGCTCGACCTTAATGCTGATCGCAGTGTCAAATTCGTCGTAAAAAGGTGACAAATCGGTGACATCAGGTTATTTTTTACGATGATGTACTAATTGCCGGAGATACCAGCACAATGTCGGATAAGTTTCACATTTTGCTTCTGAATGGCCCTAACTTGAATCTGCTTGGAACGCGTGAACCCGAAAAGTACGGTTACACGACATTGGCTGATATTGTCAGTCAATTAGAGACTCAAGCTCAGGTAATGGATGTGGCGCTATCCCATTTGCAGTCAAATGCAGAGCATGTGCTGATCGATAGAATTCACCAGGCACGGGGTAATACCGATTTTATCCTGATCAATCCGGCAGCGTTTACACATACCAGTGTTGCACTGCGCGATGCGTTGTTAGGTGTGCAGATCCCATTTATCGAGATCCACTTATCTAACGTGCATGCTCGAGAGCCTTTCCGTCATCATTCATATCTCTCTGATATCGCGGTTGGCGTAATCTGCGGACTTGGCGCAGATGGCTACAACTTTGCTTTACAGGCAGCGGTAAATCGCTTGTCAAAATCCAACTAATTGCAACACAAAAAGAGTACGGAATCACACTCATGGATATTCGTAAGATTAAGAAACTGATCGAACTGGTTGAAGAGTCCGGCATTTCAGAGCTGGAAATCTCAGAAGGCGAAGAGTCAGTACGTATCAGTCGTGCTCCCGCCGCACCAAACTACCCAATGATGCAACAGCCGTATGCTTTCGCTGCACCACAGCCTGCTCTGGCAGCCGCTGTCGCTCCAGCACCTGCTGAACCTGCTGCACCGGCTGCTATCAGTGGTCATATCGTGCGCTCCCCAATGGTCGGTACTTTCTACCGCACCCCGAGCCCGGATGCCAAAGCCTTCATTGAAGTAGGTCAGAAAGTTTCTGCTGGTGACACTCTTTGCATCGTTGAAGCGATGAAAATGATGAACCAAATCGAAGCAGATAAATCCGGTACTGTAAAAGCCATTCTGGTTGAAAACGGTCAACCGGTTGAATTCGACGAGCCTCTTGTCGTCATCGAGTAACGAGGCGTTCCATGCTTGATAAAATCGTAATCGCTAACCGCGGTGAGATTGCGCTACGTATCCTGCGAGCTTGTAAAGAGCTGGGGATCAAAACTGTCGCAGTTCACTCTGTTGCGGATCGTGATCTTAAACACGTATTACTGGCTGACGAGACTGTCTGTATTGGTCCCGCGCCGTCTGTCAAAAGCTATCTGAACATCCCGGCAATTATTTCTGCTGCTGAGATCACCGGCGCGGTGGCTATTCACCCCGGCTATGGTTTCCTGTCTGAAAATGCTGATTTTGCCGAACAGGTAGAGCGTTCTGGTTTCATCTTTATCGGCCCTCGCGCCGAAACCATTCGCCTGATGGGTGACAAGGTTTCTGCGATAAATGCCATGAAGAAAGCCGGTGTACCTTGCGTACCTGGCTCTGATGGCCCACTGGATGACGATACTGCCAAGAATAAAGCCTTTGCCAAACGAATCGGTTATCCGGTCATTATCAAGGCATCAGGTGGTGGTGGTGGTCGTGGTATGCGTGTGGTTCGTCACGATAAAGATCTTGAGCAATCCATTAACATGACGCGTGCGGAAGCAAAAGCAGCTTTCAATAACGACATGGTTTACATGGAGAAATACCTGGAAAACCCACGCCATATCGAAATTCAGATTTTGGCTGACGGTCAGGGTAATGCTATCTATCTGGCTGAGCGCGACTGTTCTATGCAGCGCCGCCACCAGAAAGTCGTCGAAGAGGCACCAGCACCCGGTATCACCAGCGAAACACGCCGTTATATTGGTGAGCGCTGTGCGAAAGCCTGTGTGGAAATCGGCTATCGTGGCGCGGGGACTTTTGAGTTCCTGTATGAAAACGGCGAGTTTTATTTCATCGAAATGAACACCCGTATTCAGGTTGAGCACCCGGTTACCGAAATGATCACCGGTGTCGATTTGATTAAAGAACAGCTGCGTATCGCCGCGGGCCAACCTCTTTCCATCAAACAAGATGACGTGAAAGTACAGGGTCACGCAGTAGAATGCCGTATCAACGCCGAAGATCCGAATACCTTCCTGCCAAGTCCGGGTAAAATTACCCGTTTCCATGCGCCGGGCGGTTTTGGTGTGCGTTGGGAGTCTCATATTTACGCCGGTTATACCGTGCCACCATATTATGACTCCATGATCGGTAAGCTGATCACTTACGGTGAAAACCGTGATGTTGCTATTGCCCGCATGAAGAATGCGCTGGCAGAACTCATTATCGATGGCATCAAAACCAACGTTGAGTTACAGCAGCGCATCATGAACGACGAAAATTTCCAACACGGTGGCACGAATATCCACTATCTGGAGAAAAAACTCGGGATGCAAGAAACCTGATATTTCGCCTTTCATGCGCTTTACCTTTTATATCAGGGCCGGTTAATCATCGGCCTTTTTCTTTTTAAACTTTCTTTAGGCTTTTATACCCAAGTCATTGGCGTTGTAGCCCAGCGGCAATCTAATGAAATCCGATAAGTTAATTCGGGTACGTGAGAGCAGCTAACAATGCTGTAGTGCCAAAGAGAAGTTACCCATATTCATTGGTGCTACAGCCAGGCAACAAACTCACCTCTCCCAATGAATGGGTTCGGGTGAATGAGAGTGGCTAGCAACACTGTAGCGCCAAGTTACAAGGGTATGGGGAAAAGACATGGATACAAGATTTCTACAGGCCAATAAAGAAGCGCGTTGGGCCTTTGGCTTAACACTGGCTTATCTGGTTGGATGGGTAATAACGGCTTATTTACCGGGCAATATTCCCGGCATAAGCGGCCTGCCAGCTTGGTTCGAAGCGGCCTGTATTGCACTGCCACTGCTGTTTATTGTGCTGTGCTGGTTAATGGTGCGCATGATATTCCGCGATATCTCCTTGGAGGACGACAATGCAAACTGATGTCATCCTGCCATTAGTCGGCTATCTGGCCATGGTATTTGGCTTATCTATTTATGCTTACACTCGCCGCAAAACCGGGAATTTTCTTAACGAATACTTCATTGGCAACCGCTCGATGGGGGGATTCGTCCTGGCAATGACCCTGACTGCGACGTATATCAGCGCCAGTTCATTTATCGGCGGGCCGGGTGCTGCCTATAAATACGGCCTTGGTTGGGTATTGTTGGCAATGATTCAATTGCCTGCGGTGTGGTTGTCATTGGGGGTATTGGGCAAGAAGTTTGCTATTCTGGCACGCCGTTATAATGCCGTGACACTCAATGACATGCTGTATGCGCGCTATCAGAGCCGCTTATTAGTGTGGTTAGCCAGCCTCAGCTTGCTGGTGGCGTTTATTGGTGCCATGACAGTGCAGTTCATCGGAGGCGCCCGCTTGCTGGAAACCGCAGCCGGGATTCCTTATGACACTGGCTTATTGATTTTCGGTATCAGTATCGCGCTATACACCTCTTTTGGTGGTTTCCGCGCCAGTGTGCTCAACGACGCCATGCAAGGGCTGGTCATGTTGGTAGGCACCATATTACTGTTGGTGGCGGTTATCCATGCCGCAGGTGGGCTACATAAAGCCGTCGAAACACTACAGCATATTGATCCGGCACTGGTCTCTCCTCAGGGCGGTGATCAGATCCTCGATCTGCCGTTTATGGCATCATTCTGGATCCTAGTGTGCTTTGGTGTTATTGGTCTGCCGCATACTGCGGTACGTTGTATTTCGTATCGTGATAGTAAAGCCGTGCATCGCGGTATTATTCTCGGCACCATTGTTGTGGCAATCTTAATGTTTGGTATGCATTTGGCTGGTGCATTGGGTCGCGCCGTCTTACCGGATCTAAAGATCCCGGATCAAGTGATCCCAACCTTGATGATCACCGTGTTACCGCCATTTGCCGCAGGGATCTTTCTGGCAGCACCGATGGCGGCGATTATGTCGACCATCAATGCCCAGTTACTGCAATCTTCGGCGACCATTGTGAAAGATTTATACCTCAATCTGCGGCCAGAAGAGCTGAAGAATGAACGTAAATTGACACGTATTTCCAGTATGTCGACACTGATACTCGGGCTATTACTGCTGCTTGCCGCCTGGCGACCACCAGAAATGATTATCTGGCTAAATCTGCTAGCCTTTGGCGGCCTGGAGGCGGTATTCCTTTGGCCATTAGTGTTAGGGCTGTATTGGGAGCGAGCCAATGCCCATGGTGCTCTGAGCTCAATGGTTGTTGGTGCTATATGCTATACCGTCCTGGCCAGTTTCGACATTAAGATTGCCGGTCTGCACCCGATTGTGCCATCGCTGATACTTAACCTGCTGGCGTTTTATATCGGTAATCAGTTTGGCGACAGGGCAAGAGCGCGACAACCTGTCATCGCCACTACTGAATAGAATCGCTAATTATAGATAGCGATTATTGACCAAAACCTTATTGATAAAAACCGATCTAAACTCACAAGTTGAGGATCGGTTTTGGAAGAGAAAAGCTATGCCTTGGATCCAACTTAAGTTAAACACCACCGGTAATCAGGCCGAATCTCTGGGTGATGCACTGATAGAAAGTGGCGCAGTCTCTGTGACGTTTCAAGATACCCATGATAATCCTGTGTTTGAACCGCTGCCGGGGGAAACTCGTCTATGGGGCGATACCGACGTCATTGGTCTGTATGATGCAGAAACCGATATGGCGGAAGTGATTGCCATGCTGGAATATAACCCACAGATCGGTAAAGGTTTTATCCACAAAATTGAGCAGTTGGAAGATAAGGATTGGGAACGCGAATGGATGGATAACTTCCATCCAATGCGCTTTGGTGAGCGCCTGTGGATCTGCCCAAGCTGGCGTGATGTGCCCGATCCTAGCGCCGTTAACGTGATGCTCGACCCCGGTTTGGCTTTTGGTACCGGTACTCACCCGACCACCGCATTGTGTCTGCAATGGCTTGATGGTCTGAGTCTCGAAGGTAAAACGGTTATCGACTTCGGCTGCGGCTCAGGCATTTTGGCTATTTCTGCGCTAAAACTCGGTGCAGCGCGCGCTATTGGCATCGATATCGATCCGCAGGCTATTCAGGCCAGTCGAGATAACGCACAGCGTAACGGCGTCTCAGAGCGTTTGGAGCTCTATCTGGCCAAAGACCAACCAGCAAACTTATCTGCTGATGTGGTGGTCGCCAATATCCTGGCCGGCCCATTACGGGAACTCGCGCCATTGATTAGCGTCTTGCCAGTTGCTGGCGGCCATCTTGGTTTGTCAGGCGTGTTAGCAACGCAAGCGGCTGGTGTCGCCCAAGCCTATGAGGGTCAATTCACTCTCGACCCGGTAGCTGAGAAAGAAGAGTGGTGCCGCATCACTGGCACCAAAAAGCCATAGCCGCCCGCCAATAATGGCTGCTCATGTTATAGGCGTTGCAACACTCGCGGTTGTAACGCCAAGTTTGGCTAGCATTTTCTGACAGCAGCTAGCAATCCATCAGGCATTATTTTTAGCTAAAATGAGATGTCAAACTCATTTATATCTGCTCTTTATCATTGATTTGATGAATAAATCAGCACTTTCGACCACAATTATGTTATGCCGAAAGTTGATAAGTATGTTGTTTAGTAGAAAATACTAAAGCGCACAATTTAACCATATTGACTTAACTTAATGTTATATATAGATAAATAATTAATTAGCCAAGATTAGTCGGTAATTTATCACTCTTTTTTCATCAATTGGTCAAAGTTTGGCCTTTCATCTGGGCGCAAAAATGCGTAATATACGCGCCCTTACGGACACAGTGTGGTCATTCTTTGTCTATGCGTATTGGACACATCCAGCTTACAAATTGCCTGATTGCCGCCCCGATGGCCGGTATAACAGACCGCCCCTTCAGAGCGCTATGTCACGGCATGGGGGCTGGGATGGCTGTATCTGAAATGCTCTCCTCTAATCCAGAGGTATGGCGGACGGATAAGTCGCGTTTGCGCATGGTTCATAGTGATGAGCCAGGAATTCGTACCGTGCAGATTGCCGGTAACGATCCGGATGAGATGGCAGCAGCCGCCAAAATCAATGTGGCGAATGGTGCACAAATCATCGACATCAATATGGGATGTCCGGCCAAGAAAGTGAACCGCAAACTGGCAGGATCTGCATTATTGCAACATCCTGATCTGGTCAAACAGATCCTCTCCGCAGTGGTTAATGCGGTAGATGTGCCGGTAACGTTGAAGATCCGGACTGGTTGGTCTGCCGAACACCGTAACTGTATAGAAATTGCCCAACTGGCTGAAAATTGTGGTATACAAGCCCTGACGATTCATGGCCGAACCCGTTCTTGTCTGTTTAATGGCGAGGCGGAATACGACAGTATTCGGGCAGTTAAGCAGATTGTTTCCATTCCCGTTATCGCGAATGGTGACATCACTGACCCGCATAAAGCCAGAGCGGTGCTCGACTACACTGGGGCTGATGCCCTGATGATAGGACGTGCCGCTCAGGGAAGACCTTGGATCTTCCGGGAAATCCAGCATTATCTGGACACTGGGGAGTTGCTGCCACCGATGCCACTTGGCGAAGTACAGCGCTTGTTGGACGGGCATATACGGGAATTGCACGACTTTTATGGTCCAGGCAAGGGATTTCGTATTGCACGTAAGCACGTCTCTTGGTATCTCCAGGAGCACGCCCCTAACGACCAGTTTCGGCGCACATTCAACGCCATAGAGGATGCCAGCGAACAGCTGGAGGCGTTGGAGGCATATTTCGAAAATCTTGCGTAAACAGAAAAAAGAGCTGACAGAACTATGTTCGAACAACGCGTAAATTCTGACGTACTGACCGTTGCAACCGTAAACTCACAAGATCAGGTGACTCAAAAGCCTTTGCGTGACTCGGTAAAACAAGCACTGAAGAACTATTTTGCTCAACTGAATGGTCAGGATGTAAGTGACCTGTATGAGTTGGTACTGGCTGAAGTTGAACAGCCATTGTTGGACATGGTGATGCAATACACCCGTGGCAACCAAACCCGTGCTGCCCTGATGATGGGTATCAACCGTGGCACGCTACGTAAGAAATTGAAAAAATACGGCATGAACTGATACTAGTCAGTTAAGTTGTTGTTTAAAAAGGCGTACTCCACACGGAGCGCGCCTTTTTTATTAGGCAATATCTACCCGATTACGCCCCCGCTGCTTCGCACGATATAAAGCTTCATCGGCCCGTTTCAGTGCATCTTCTGGTATTCCTTCGCCATTCCAGAACGCCACACCTAATGAAATCGTGATAGGTCTGATTTCCGCCATCACCATCATTTCGACATTATGGCGCAGCCGATTAGCGACCTGTATAGCAATATTGGGCAAAGTGCCGGGTAGCAATATCAGAAACTCTTCACCACCACTGCGACACAGAATATCGCTGTCGCGCGAGCTATCACGGATTTGTATTGCTAATTGCTTGATAACTTCATCGCCGACATCATGGCCATAAGAGTCATTAATCAATTTAAAGTGGTCAATATCTAAGGCGATGACAGAAAAATGCTGTCCGAGCTGGGCGATAGGCTCAAGCATGATCGCCAGTCCGCGTCGGTTATACAGGCCAGTCATGGGGTCAGTTTGGGCCTCAAACTTCAGTTTGCCGATTTTCTTTTGCAATAAACTAATGCCAATCAGCAATGCCCGCTTAAGCTGTGTGACTTCGAAATACCATGCAGGAATTTCTTTAATGCTGCTGGCAATATCCGATTTATCCATATCATTGGCACTGCCTGCCAGTAACCATAGCGGGCGAGCAATTAACCGGGATAAGAACCAAACACCCAACAATGTCAGTAAAGCCAGCGGCGCTATATGGCCCAATCCTTTCAGCATTAGCCCTTCCAGGGGCTTCAAAGTGGACGACTCTGGCCGTAGGGTAATAATTTCCCAACCCGATGGGTTCACCACGGAATAGCCCGCCAGCATCGATTCACCCTGGGTGTTGATCATCATTAAGCTGCCATTGTCACTTTTCTTGGTAGCCTCGGTAATTGGCCTCGGCTCCAGAACCTCCCCGATACGGCTAACATCGCGGTGATAAAGGATGCGCCGATCAGCATCAAGCACCACGATGTAAGAACCATCGCGATAGTAATGTTCACCCAATAATTCATTTAAAATACTTTGCTTTCGCAGATAAATAGTCCCGCCGATGTATCCACGATAGCGCCCATCCGGCGTGATAATAGGTGAGGATATATTGATAACCAGATTATTAGCCGCAGACACATATGGCTTACTGATAAGAGGGCGGCGTAGCTTTAGTGCCTCCGCAGACCCTGGTGATGTCAGGGTGTGACCCAAGAGTTGGAGGTTATCTGGCGATGTGGCGCGGATGATGCCGTGTGCGTCGGTTATCACCACCGAGTTGAAGCTGTCAGTCTGGTATTTGAGCCGCGCGGTTTCTGCTTGTAGAACGTCATTATCGTCAAAATGCTTTGCGGCAATCATACTGCTGTAGTGAAGCTGCTTTTGTGCACTTCGTAGGAAAATTTCAGCGCTGGACGCCAGTTTAGTGGCATAAACGCGGTTAGCTTCCAGTGTGTTATCAATCAGCAGCTGCCGTTGAACTCGATAACTGGCATAGAAGCTGTTTGCCAGCGTCACAAATGCACTCATTACAGCCAGAATAAGGATTAAGCGACCTAGGTCGAGGCGAAAAATTTTGGTTGAAATCATCAAGCGTAACAAGACGACATTCCTGAAACTGTAAAAAGGCCATATTTAGCATTGACGGTAGCATGAAAAGAAAATAGGAACTCGCCTATATATGCATCTGCTCATTATTTATCTCTTCAAATGAATCATTATCACGCTATAGTCATTATTAACAGTTATCTATGGCTTTGGTGATTGTTAGCTGACGTCTGACTTGTACTGACAATGAGGGGTTAATTATGAATAAAATGGTCATTGCTGTAGCACTCGCGGCTACTGTATTAAGTGGATGCGCCAACAATAGAACGGCGTCTGGTGATACTTTCACTGCTGCTCAGGCACGGCAAGTACAGACGGTTACCTATGGTACGGTGATTTCTGCACGCCCGGTTACTATTCAAGGCGGTAGTGAAAACAATGTGGCTGGCGCTATCGGCGGGGCCGTAGTCGGTGGTTTCCTGGGGAATACTATCGGCGGTGGCCGTGGTAATAGCCTGGCAACAGCCGGTGGTGCCGTTGCCGGGGGCATGGCAGGTCAAGGTGTGCAAAGTGCTATGAACCGCAGCGAAGGTGTACAGTTGGAAATCCGTCGTGATGATGGTAGCAGTATTGTCGTCGTGCAGGCTCAGGGGCCAACCCGCTTCAGCGCCGGCCAGCGTGTCATCATTGCGAGTGATCGCAGCGGCACTGTGACCGTTTCTCCACGTTAAACGCGAGCGCCGGGAGATCTCTCCCGGCATTTTGCCTCAACGTAAAAAAATTACACCATTTTTTTGTCGATCTAATTTGCTGTTTACTAACACAAAAATAGAAAATTACATTCAACAATAGATGAAAAAACCATTGATATTAGTTATAGCAGTCAAATATTAGGTTGCCACAGGAAATGTGTTGTGGTTAAATAGCGTCATCGGTTTGGAACACAGACCTTATGAAAGCAGTTTTAGTAAAGCAGTCCTCAGTTCAAGCGTTATCCATAGATATCCCTTCTCCGTGAGTCTCCTCCTAAGTGCCCAATAAGTTATCCTCTGAAAAACAGACCACGTTCGCTACATTATTGTGGCAAAAATAATTGAAGGAAATATCTCTATGTCTAATAAAATGACTGGTTTAGTAAAATGGTTTGACGCTGGTAAAGGTTTTGGTTTTATCACTCCTGCTGACGGCAGCAAAGATGTATTCGTACACTTCTCTGCTATCCAGAGCAATGATTTCAAAACCTTAGATGAAGGTCAAAAAGTTGAGTTCTCTATTGAGAACGGCGCTAAAGGCCCATCAGCGGTAAACGTAGTCGCTCTGTAATTCAGTGTGATTAGGGGGGCTGGCTGCCAATAGCGATGACGGCTAGACCCGAGCAGAGTAGCGGCTCCCCAAATAAGTAAAGTAGTACCCGGTTGACAGTAACATTTATGCAAGCAGTTTTAGTAAAGCAGTTCCCCGTATTAGCGTTATCAGATAGATACCTCTTCTCCGCGAAATTCCTTCTAAGTGCCCCATAAGTTGTGCCCAAGCCTATTCGCTCGCCTATGGCGGCAATCAAAAATAATTGAAGGAAGTATCTCTATGTCTAATAAAATGACTGGTTTAGTAAAATGGTTTAACGCTGATAAAGGTTTTGGTTTCATTACTCCTGCTGACGGCAGCAAAGATGTATTCGTACACTTCTCTGCTATCCAGAGCAATGATTTCAAAACGTTAGATGAAGGTCAGAAAGTTGAGTTCTCTATCGAGAGCGGCGCTAAAGGCCCAGCAGCGGTAAATGTTATTGCTCTGTAAGAGTCAATAATTAAAACCTAAATCAAAAGTAGCTACGGCTCCAATGATTAAGGTATATCGGGATGATTTACGATAGCGATGAAGGTGATAGCCCTGAGCAGTTAAATCATTCTGAATAAAATAACCCGCCTTTGTGCGGGTTTTTTGTTACTGAGAACATGGTCTCATCCCTAATAATATAAATCCCAGTCCAATCCAGAGAGAAATATTTAATCAGTAAAATTTATACATTATTTCTTAACGGATGCATTTAATCTACACGCTCAGATTGCATTCCCTTCCTGCGCCCTGCCACCTCGTCTATTAATGCAAAATTATGTTGTTTTAACAGATAAAATCCCACCCCATATAATTAATAAAGTAAAGTAATCGACAAATTTTGCATGAATTACTTAGATCAGAATAATATATTTATCCCACCGCACTTCCCCGCGCCGTGCAATATAAGAATGACTTTGATCAAAATGATGGCGTTATTTTCCCTATACAGTTATTTCATATAATCACAGCCTTAATAATTTAACTATCCCCGACTACTGCTGGCGATGATTAACACTGCACATAAAATAGCATCAGGGTAAATAATCATGTCGATATTCAAAACACGTATAGAAAGAATGCTAATCATCCTATTTATTGGGATAAGTATCTGGTTTAGTCCAGTACCGGAATCTGTTGATCCGCGTGCCTGGCATCTTATGGCAGTCTTTGCCGCCACCGTTATTGGTCTGATTCTCTCGCCCTATCCGTTAGGTGCAATGGCAGTTTTCAGCCTGACGGTAGTCGCCGCCACCGGTTTATTAAGCATTAAAGAAGTGCTCGCCGGTTTTGCCGATCCGACCATCTGGATGATAGCTTGCGCCTTCTTTATTTCACGCGGTTTCATCAAAACAGGCTTTGGTCGTCGGGTCGGGTACTTATTTATCAGTAAGTTAGGTCACAGCTCACTGGGCCTTGCTTATGGCTTAGTATTGACTGACTTGATGTTTGCCCCAGCAATGCCATCAACATCCGCTCGCTGTGGTGGCATCATCACCCCCCTGTTTCGCTCAATATCTGAAGCTTATGAATCCACACCAGACCGGGGAACCGAGCGCAAAATCGGGGCTTTTCTGGTGCAATGTATTTTCCAATGCAACGCCATTACCTGCGCAATGTTCCTAACTTCGATGGCGGGTAACCCGATGATAGGTAAGTTGGCCGGCGAAATGGGGATAACCATTACCTGGACCAGTTGGGCACTGGCCGCGATTGTCCCGGGGTTAATTTCTCTGGCAGTCATTCCTTTGCTGCTGTACCGCTTTTATCCACCGGAATTGAAGAAAACCCCGGAAATGCGCGCCTTGGCCATCGTGAAACTGAAAGAGATGGGGCCAATGAGCCGCAATGAATGGATCGTGTTATCGGTCTTCATTGGGCTGGTGACCCTGTGGGTATGTGGTGCCGCGCTGAATATTGATGCCACAATGACCGCCTTTATTGGCCTGGCTATCTTGTTGCTGAGCGGCGCGCTAACTTGGGATGATGTCATTGCCGAGAAAGAAGCATGGCACACGGTGATTTGGTTTGCAGTGCTGTTAACATTGGCCAGCCAACTGAATAAACTGGGATTTATTTCCTGGTTTGGCGCCTCAATTGCGGGTTCGGTACAGGGCATGAATTGGGTACCGATGATGGGGATTTTGCTGCTGGCGTACTATTACAGTCACTATATGATGGCCAGCGCCATTGCCCATATCAGTGCCATGTATGCAATTTTTGTTTCCATTGCTATTGCTGCAGGAGCGCCGCCAATGCTGACGGTACTGGTATTTGGTATGTTCAGTAACTTGTATATGGCGACAACCCATTACTCCGGTGGCCCGGCACCTATTCTATTTGGGTGTAATTTTATCCCGCTGGCGACCTGGTGGAAAATAGGTTTCCTGATCAGTTTGGTGGTCATTCCTATCTGGCTGATCATCGGTAGCGCCTGGTGGAAAGTGTTAGGTTTCTGGTAAGTCTCCGAGTAAATCAAACCAAGACACCGCGCTGTCATACGGACGCGGTGTTTTTAATCGCCAATAGGTTCTTTCAATGCCCACGTTCCGCTAACCATTGGCCGCCTCCGACATTTATCTTATGATTCCATTTACCACGGTTATGATATAATTCACCAAAAGCTAGCCTCGCTTATCGATAGCCCTCTTTTGTGACCATTCACTACGCGACCCCCGCTTTTAATGTAAATATTGCGTCAATTATCGTGTTCACGAAAACGATAGTCGACCTACGGTGTCTGAAGATATGTACCGCTATCGAGTTATTTCCTTATGCGTTACACGCTCGCACTTAACGCATAACGATAGAGTTAATATGATAAAGCCGCAGAAATTCCATATTTCCCTGCTCCACCCCCGCTATTGGCTAACTTGGTTTGGCTTGGGCGTCCTGTTTTTGTTAGTCCAATTACCCTACCCGCTGATAAACAAATTAGGGGTTTGGCTCGGGCGCACTTCAATGCGTTTTCTCAAACGGCGGGTTTCCATTGCCCGGCGTAACCTCGAACTCTGCTTCCCTGATATGGATAAAACCACTCTCGAGCGGACGATTGTCGGTAATTTCGAATCTCTGGGTATGGGGTTGCTGGAAACCGGTATGGCATGGTTTTGGCCCGATGCGCGCGTTAAGCGCTGGTTTACCGTCTCCGGCCTGAATCACCTGAAAAAGGCACAAGAAGGCAATCGCGGTGTCTTGGTGATTGGCGTTCATTTTATGTCGCTGGAGCTGGGCGGCCGAGTCATGGGCCAATGTCAGCCGATGATGGCAATGTATCGCCCACATAATAATAAAGTGATGGAGCTGGTGCAGACTTGGGGCCGTATGCGCTCCAATAAGGCGATGTTGGACCGTAAAGATCTGCGTGGCATGGTGCAAGCCCTGAAAAAAGGTGAAGCCGTTTGGTTCGCCCCGGATCAGGATTACGGCCCACGTGGCAGTGTTTTTGCGCCTTTGTTTGCGGTCAGTCAAGCCGCCACTACCAGTGGTACTTTTATGTTAGCTCGCTTAGCAAAACCGGCATTACTGCCATTAGTGCTACTGCGTAAAACAGATGGCAGTGGTTATGACCTGCTTATCCAGCCCGCGTTGGAAGATTATCCTATTGATGACGAGATAGCGGCCGCCCGTTACATGAACAAAGTGATTGAAAAAGAAATCATGCGTGCTCCTGAGCAATATCTTTGGTTGCACCGCCGCTTTAAAACTCGCCCCGCGGGTGAACCATCACTCTATTAAATGCAACGCACGCAAAAACCCGGTTTATACCGGGTTTTTTATTACCTGAAGCCCGCCCAATGTGGCTGGGTTAGAGTTGCTCCCCGACCTGTGCTGAGCTATCGGTCTGTGCTGTATCTTCTATAACAATGAGATTACGCCCCGGTAATGTTTTGCAGGCCGCCCCGCTGGCAGGTGGAGCCGTCGCGGGATAGCTCTCTTTGGGTAAGACATAAACCGGCGTGGTGGCGACAAAACCATCACTGAAAGTCGCTTCAACAAAAGTGGCCTGCCAGCCAGAAGTGGGTTCCGTCAGCGCAATATCAAAGGTATTTTCCGCTGTTACCGCCAGTGGGAATGCGCTATATCGCACATCACAAGCATAGCGAAAATCACGCGCTTCACTGTTTGTGGCAGTCCAAAGCAATACTTTATCCGGGGTCTCGGACAACGTCACCGTCAATGTTTGCACCTTATCTTTCGTGCCAATACTGGTATTCATTTGTGGTATGGCCATGGATTGTCGCAGGCGATTAACAAATGGAATCAGTGACTGTTCGCTAAACGCTTTAATACCATAGTGGCTAGAGTTGGGGGCAACTCGCAGGGCTTTCTCTCCTGGTAATTTTTCGTAATAAAAATCTGTGTTATCAGGCACGTAGAAATCATCGCCGCTGGCATTGATAATATATTTTGGAATGCTCAGCCGGGACTGATACGCCGTTCCCATATACTGTAGGGGATCAATAATTTGCATCAATTTGGCAAAGCTATCTGTATCCAGCTTTTTATCAATTTCATCCAGATAATAAGGGGCAAAAGCAATCGGCCAGTTGCCGCCATAAGATTGATACATATGTTCCAATGCGGCGCGGGTATCCAGCAGATCAATAACAAAGGGCGCTATCGCGTTAACACGGGGGTCAGCAATCGCCGTAAGCCAAGTTGTCCAACCTCGTTTGGATAATCCGGTGACAATAAAACCGTCTAATGCTTTTTCCGGCAAAGCTTGTTGGGCCATGGTCATAGCCTGAGAAACGGCTGCCGCCATGGGGACTTGCAAGGGCAATGTAGAACGGGACTCCGGGGCCGCCATAAATAGAGCCCAGCTACGGGCAACACTGACATCTTCTTTTCGTGGTTCGCCATCTTGTTGATATTCAAGATATTGATTGGGAATAGTGCTAATTGCTATCACCACAGTGTTGGTTTCGCGGGCAATATTTTGCAATTCATCAAGGGAAAAATCAGTCGGGCCAGAAGCAGGAACTGTATCAGTGGCATAGTTAATCCCATTATTAATCACCACCAGCGCTTGCGTCGAAGTGCTGCTACTCGGAATAAAGATCTCGACCTCGTGCTGCCAGGCGGCAGGAGAGACTAAATTCTCGGGTGCCCAATGTTGAGAAGTCAGTTGGTAGCGACGCCATTCAAGCCCCGGTAAATTCTCCTGACTGAGTAAGTTGTAGATGAGCGGTTCTGTAGCTAATTTATCCTTGTAGCAGGACAAAACCTGAGAAAAATCAGTATCATCGCACTTGGTTGATTCAACATCCGCTTGTGCCAAGCAACTGGCCGTGAGCAACCAAAGCAATCCACATATCAAAGCCGTTAAATAATGAGGCATAATCCCTATCCTTTTATCTAATGTATTTAGGTGAAAACTTTCACACAGGAATTAGATGACGAATTGAGAGTTCAAAAAATCCGAATTTCACCTGTATATGCCGTTTTTTATATTACGCGGCGCACAAAACTCAGCCGGTAAACTCACGAGACAGCCTCAGCCCTCCTATACGCCAAAACCATAAGAATTTTCTGCCCTAAAAAATATCAACTGGCCCTAAAACGCTCTATTACGGTGCAATCCCCCCTCTCCATTTTTACCTACAAAGAGTTAATCCCAAGTAATTACTCAGAGGATCAATGGAATGTAACTCTGGCATCCCATTTGCTAATACCAAACTGGCTACACGCCAACAGACAGCGAAGGTGCATCACGGGTGCGCTACAAAATGACAATAGGCACGACTTTGCCTCACAGGACGCTTTCATGAAAAAAATAATGATTTCAACGCTGGTTGCTGCTGCCTCGTTAGTGGCATTAGCGGGTCAAGCCCAGGCGGGCACCACTTTGGATGCGGTGAAGAAAAAAGGTTTTGTGCAATGCGGTATCAGTGATGGGTTGCCTGGTTTTTCTTATGCAGATGCCAGCGGCAAATTCTCCGGGCTTGATGTAGACATTTGCCGTAGTGTTGCCGCCGCCATCTTTGGTGATGCAGAAAAAGTAAAATACACACCGCTGACGGCAAAAGAGCGTTTCACAGCTCTGCAATCTGGCGAAGTTGATATTTTGTCACGTAACACGACCTGGACGTCCTCCCGCGATGCCGGTATGGGCATGTTATTTACCGGCGTGAACTATTATGACGGCATCGGCTTCCTGACCCACCATAAAGCCGGGCTGAAAAGTGCTAAAGAGCTGGATGGCGCCACCGTATGTATTCAGGCCGGCACTGACACCGAGCTCAATGTTGCTGACTACTTTAAAGCCAATAAAATGCAATATACGCCGGTGACTTTCGACCGCTCTGATGAGAGTGCCAAAGCACTGGACTCTGGCCGCTGCGACACCCTGGCCTCCGACCAATCTCAACTGTACGCACTGCGCATCAAGTTAGGTAAACCAGACGATTTTATCGTGCTGCCAGAAGTCATTTCCAAAGAGCCTCTGGGGCCAGTTGTGCGCCGTGGCGATGAAGATTGGTTTGCCATTGTTCGCTGGACATTGTTTGCCATGCTGAACGCCGAAGAAATGGGTGTGACCTCGAAAAATGTCGAGGAATTGGCGGCCAAGCCGACAACACCTGATATGGCACATTTGTTAGGTCACGAAGGCAATTATGGGAAGGATCTTAAAGTTCCTAATGATTGGGTAGTTAAAATCGTCAAACAAGTGGGTAACTACGGCGAAAGCTTTGATCGTAATGTGGGTATGGGCAGTGAGCTGAAAATCAAACGCGGCCAAAATGCGCTGTGGAACAATGGCGGTCTTCAGTACGCGCCTCCGGTTCGTTGATAACAGACACCACTCCGGCAGGCCTGTCCTGCCGGATGAATGATCCAGACCGAGGCCCACACTATGTCACAACGCCCAACCGCCAAAGGTGCCTTTTCGCTGACTAACCCAGCGGTGCGCGCCTGGATGTATCAAATTATCGCGCTTTTGATACTGATCGGATGCGGTGCGTACCTGATCCATAACACGATTACCAATCTATCAACCCGAGGTATCACCTCCGGTTTTGCTTTCCTGAATAACAGCGCCGGTTTTGGCATTGTTCAGCATCTTATCGACTATGAGCAGGGCGATACCTATGGCCGAGTCTTTCTGGTCGGGCTATTCAACACCTTGCTGGTGTCCGTATTGTGTATTTTCTTTGCCTCAATATTAGGCTTTTTTCTTGGCTTGGCGCGTTTGTCTGACAACTGGTTATTACGCAAATTGTCGACAATCTACATTGAGACATTTCGTAATATTCCGCCGCTACTGCAAATCTTCTTCTGGTATTTTGCAGTATTGCGCAATCTTCCGGGGCCAAGACAGAGTTTGGATGCTTTCGGAGTAGCATTCCTGAGTAATCGCGGTTTGTATCTGCCATCCCCGGAGCTCGCCGCGGGTTTTATGCCAGCGCTGATAGCCTTGCTACTGGCCGCCATCGCCATCATTGCACTATATCGCTATAACCATTTTCGTCAGTTACATACAGGCCGATTCCACCGCACCTGGCCTTTGGGCTTATTGCTATTGATAGCCCTGCCGACACTGACTCATTGGCTATATGGCCCGGCGTTACACTGGGATTTACCGCAGTTACGGGGTTTTAACTTTAAAGGCGGGCTGGTGCTGATTCCTGAATTGGCGGCCTTAACACTGGCGCTGTCAGTTTATACCTCAACCTTTATTGCCGAAGTCATTCGCTCAGGTATTCAGTCAGTTCCGCATGGTCAGCACGAGGCCGCGCGCTCATTGGCGTTGCCTAATACCGTGACCTTGCGCCAGGTGATTCTGCCGCAGGCGCTGCGCGTCATCATCCCCCCGCTGACCAGCCAATACCTCAATATTGTCAAAAACTCTTCGCTGGCGGCGGCAATTGGCTATCCCGATATGGTGTCGCTGTTTGCCGGTACGGTACTGAACCAGACCGGCCAGGCGATAGAAACCATTGCCATTACCATGTCGGTCTATTTGGTTATCAGTCTGTCCATTTCATTTTTAATGAATCTCTACAACCGGCGTATTGCGCTGGTAGAGCGCTAAGGGAAGCGAATGACAATGACATTAACTCGCGAACCACCCAGCACTGTGCGACCGGGAAATCCATTAAGTCGGATGGTGTTTTGGGCCAGAAAGAATTTATTTTCCAGTTGGACCAATAGCTTACTGACTCTATTGTGCTTATGGCTAATGTGGCAGTTAATTCCGCCCTTACTCAATTGGGCAATTTTTAACGCCAATTGGCTGGGTACAACACGCGCTGATTGCACCCGCGAAGGTGCCTGTTGGGTATTTATTCATGCACGCTTTGGCCAGTTTATGTATGGCCTGTATCCCATAGATCAGCGCTGGCGGATAAACACCTCGCTAATCATTGGGTTACTCACACTCATACCATTGTTTTACCACGGTATGCCACGCCGTGGCCGGTATCTGGCTGTTTGGGCGGTAACCTATCCATTATTGGTGTGGGTGATGCTATACGGCGGTTTATTCGGGCTGGCCGTGGTTGAAACCCGCCAATGGGGTGGCCTGACTCTCACCCTGATTATCGCCGCAGTAGGCATTGCCGGTGCCTTACCACTGGGTATATTGCTGGCACTGGCCCGCCGCTCCAGCATGCCCGTCGTGCGTATTCTGTCAGTGGTTTTTATCGAGTTTTGGCGCGGAGTGCCATTAATCACTGTGCTATTTATGTCCTCGGTGATGCTACCGCTGTTTATGACCGAAGGCACCAGTATCGATAAGCTCATTCGCGCGTTGGTGGGGGTGGTGCTATTCCAGTCAGCTTATGTGGCGGAGGTGGTGCGCGGCGGCTTACAAGCTTTACCCAAAGGCCAAACCGAGGCGGCTGAGTCACTGGGTCTGGGCTATTGGAAAACTCAAGGGCTGGTTATCTTGCCACAAGCCCTGAAGATGGTGATCCCAGGGTTGGTGAACACTATTATCGCGCTGTTTAAAGACACCAGTCTGGTTATCATCATTGGCCTGTTTGACTTGTTCAGCAGTGTGCAGCAAGCCACTGTCGACCCCGCCTGGCTGGGGATGTCAACCGAAGGCTATGTCTTTGCCGCGGCGGTTTATTGGATTTTCTGTTTCAGCATGTCGCGCTATAGCCAGCATCTGGAGAAGCGCTTTCACACCGGACGTTCTACACATTGAGGCCTAACATGAGCGACAACCCGCTAATCCAGAACGATAAAATGATGATTACATTGGAAAATGTTAATAAGTGGTATGGGCAATTCCACGTATTGAAAGATATCAATTTGTTTGTGCGTCCCGGCGAACGCATCGTGTTATGCGGCCCTTCTGGCTCTGGCAAATCCACCACTATTCGCTGTATTAATCACTTGGAAGAGCATCAAGAAGGAAAAATCAGAGTTGATGGTATCGAGCTTAATGACGATTTACGCAACATTGAGCGAGTTCGCACCGAAGTCGGCATGGTGTTTCAGCACTTTAATTTGTTCCCGCACTTAACCGTCATGCAGAACTGCACCTTGGCCCCAAGTTGGGTTCGGAAAATGCCGAAGAAAGAAGCCGATGAGCTGGCAATGCATTATTTAGAGCGGGTGCGCATTGCTGAACATGCGCATAAATTCCCCGGCCAGTTATCCGGCGGGCAGCAGCAACGGGTGGCGATTGCCCGCTCTTTGTGTATGAAACCCAAAATTATGTTATTCGACGAGCCGACGTCAGCACTGGATCCGGAGATGGTGAAAGAAGTGCTGGATACCATGATAAGTCTCGCACACGAGGGGATGACCATGCTGTGCGTCACCCACGAAATGGGCTTTGCTCGCACCGTTGCCGACCGGGTTATTTTTATGGATCGCGGCGAAATTGTTGAGCAAGCGCCACCGGCTGAATTCTTCTCTCATCCGAAATCAGAACGGACACAGGCATTTTTAGCACAGGTTATTCATTAAATTCATTACGTTGGGTGTTTTCATTGAATATTTTCGGGTGAGGTTTCCTCACCCATTTTTATACCAACTACCACAGCAAATGGCCGATTAAGGGCGCGCCAATCACCGTAATAATACCCGCCAACATCATTACCAGGCTGGATACCACCCCCTCCTGTTGCCCCATTTCATACGCTTTAGCCGTACCGGCCCCATGAGAGGAAGCCCCAAGGCCCGCGCCTTTTGCCAAACCGCTGCGCACAGAAAGGCGCAGGAACAGCAAATCCCCGACCGCCATGCCAAACACCCCGGTAATCACCACAAACAGCGCGACCAAATCCGGCTGCCCACCCAACTGTTTCGCGGCCTCGAGAGCAAAAGGTGTGGTAATAGAGCGCACCGCCAAACTGCGTTGCACTTCTTCCGAGAGGGTCAATAACTTCGCCAGCCACACCGAGCTGACCACTGCCACGGTAATCGCGGTGATAACACCAGCAGTGAGAGACAGCCAGTGGCGGCGGATAATCGAGAGATTCTCATACACCGGCACGGCAAACGCGATGGTTGCGGGGCCCAGCAGCCACAATAACCAATGCGTCTCACCAATATAATCCTGATAAGAGATATGGGTGACCACCAGCAACAGCACCAATACCATGGGGGTTAGCACCAAGGGCATCAATAATAATGACCGGCGACGGCGATAAAGCTTTTTATTGGCGAAGTAAAGTGCCAGCGTGGCCAGGAAACACGCGATGCTGATAATAAAATCATTCATGATGATTAGATTTGCGACGTTGTAGCCACACCTCAAAACGGTAAACCCGGTCAACTACCAAGCCCGTTGCCGCGAGGGTGAGCGAGGTGCTGACGGCGATAACTGCGAAAATCTTCCAGCCATCCACCATGATCAATTGCGCATAATTCACCACGGCGACCACTGCGGGAACAAAGAACAACAGCATTTCAGCCAATAGCCAGCGCGAGCCAGCCTGAACCCAGCGCACCGGCATGATTCGCAGCATAATCATAGCCAGCAGCAATAACATGCCGACAATATTGGCAGGCAATGGCAGGTGGAAAACCCTCACCAGTTGGTCAGCAATAACAAATAACCCAGCATACAATGCCACCTGGACGGGCACCTGTAGCCGCGTAAGAACTGAAGGCGCAAAATTGCGTAACGCCAATGACATGAGAAACCCCAGTGGGAAATTTTACCAGTGCTCAGTATAGGCCGCAGACAACGTTGCAAAAAATGAATTAAAATCATTGTAATCATGCCTAAATGGCATACTTCCCAATGCTCATGGCTTCACTCACTACCAGGAAAATAATGGACATCAGAACCTTACGTTATTTCGTCGAAGTGGTGCGCCAGCAAAGCTTCACTCGGGCAGCGGAGAAATTGTTTGTTACCCAGCCCACGATTAGCAAAATGCTGCGCAATCTGGAAAGTGAATTGGAGTGCAGCTTATTGACTCGCGAAGGACGACGCCTACATTTGACCGACAGCGGACAGGCGGTTTATCAGCGCGGGCTGGCTATCCTCGACCAATTTCAGCAGTTGGAAGCGGAATTGGATGATATTGGTTCATTGAAAAAGGGCAAGTTGCGGCTGGGCATCCCCCCCATGGTCGGCACGCAAATGGCCGTACTTATCAGCGAATTTCGCCGAAGTTACCCCGGAGTAGAACTGCAAATTGCCGAATTTGGCGGCTTAACCGTACAACAGGCGGTGTTATCCGGCGAATTGGATTTAGCCCTGACCGCCCTGCCGGCCGATAGCGATTTGCCATTGACATCATTGCCACTGTTCAGCCATCCGCTTTGTGTGGTTGTACCGCGTACCGCGTTTTGGCTTAACCGCACGACCATGAGTATTCCTGAGCTGGCGGACTTGCCTATCTTGATTTATAACGAGGATTTTGCGCTCTACCGCCAGTTAATGGATGCTTTCGCCACCGGTGGTTTCACCCCCCAAATTGCTGTCCGCAGCGGTCAATGGGACTTTCTCGCCGCAATGGTGCAAGCCGATATTGGTATCGCTATTTTGCCAGAACCTATTTGCCAGCGGCTGGATAAAAATGCGCTGTTATGGCTGCCATTAGAGCCACTGATGCCATGGCAGTTAGGATTGATCTGGCGTCAGGGAAGTTATCTTTCTCACAGCGCACAGGCATGGATAAGCCGCTGTCGGGAGTTTTGGCCCAATGGTTCATTGGTGGAGATAAAACCGGCCACGCAGTAGTGGCCGGATTAAGGGGGAATTAACCTTCTTTTTCAATCAATAGCGCTTCTAGCAAATCCAAATCATGCAGCAATTTTTGTAGGGTTTCGTTACTGATTTTCTGCGTGGCGCGCAAGTGATACAGTTCGCCACGCTCCGCCCGCAGGGCCGTTAAGCGAAAGCGCCGCTCCAGATTTTCGATGAGTAATGTGTTTTCAATTTCATCTTTACTGCCTGTGCGTCGTCGTAAAGTCCCAATGACGCGAGAGCTAACCTCTTTCAGCAATTCCGGATCGATATTCTCCTCACTGCTGGCAGCCAGGCGCTCTTCCATCTTATTCAAGCTGACAATCGCCACTTCCGCCGCTGCCGCTCGCGCCAAACGAACTTCTTCGCGGCTGACACTCTTATCGGCCACAATCACACCACGCAATAAGGGTGGCAATGCAATAACCCCGACAATGACCGACAGTAAAATCACGCCAGTGGCGATAAACACCAATTGGTAGCGGGATGGGAAGGCCGAGCCATCACTGAGGAATAACGGAATGGACAGTACACCTGCCAGCGTAATTGCCCCTCGAACCCCAGCGAATGACGCGACCCACAGTTCACGAGTCGTGTAGTTACTGAATTCTAATGGCCGCTTCATCAGCAAGCGCTTACTGATTTTCTTCATCGACCACAGCCAGCCGAAGCGCAACACCAGCAGTGCGCCATAAATAATGGCAACATCGGCAAACAGATTCCAGGTTTGGATAGTCGGGTCTAATTCAGCCTGCACAATCGAGGTTTCAAGAATCCCCGGCAATTGCAGACCTAGCAGGATAAACACCATGCCGTTGAACACAAACTCCAACATCGACCATACGCTGTCGGCGCGTAACCGCATCGTCAGTGGGGCATTACGAATCACACCAGACTGGCTGATAGTCATGCCCGCAGCAACGGCGGCCAAAATGCCGGACACACCAATATGCTCTGCAATCAAGTAAGAGGCGAACGGCAATAACAACAGCAACACAATTTGTGTTGCCGGGTCATCACCACTCCAGCGGCTCATCAGGCGCAGCGACTTACTGTATAGCCAGGTAACAGCTACACCGGCCAACAAGCCCCCAATGGCGACTTTCAGGAATTCCAGCGTAGCACCGGAAACCGTAAACACCATGGTGCCCATGGCAACGGCAATAGCAAATTTCAGCGCCACCAGACCAGAAGCATCGTTCATCAATGCCTCCCCTTCCAGTACGCCCATAATTGATTTAGGGATTCGCCCTTTCCCCACGATACCGGACAGCGCCACGGCATCGGTGGGCGACAATACTGCCGCCAGAGCAAAGGCGGCAACCAGCGGGATGCCCGGCACCATCCAGTAAATCAGGTAACCGATACCGACAACCGTGACCAATACCAAGGCCAAGGCCAGACCAAAGATTTCCCGCCCATGATGAATAAACTCCCGTGTCGGTGTTTTCCAACCATCGGCAAACAGCAGCGGTGGAATAAACAGCACCAAGAATAATTCTGGGTCAAAATCGACATGCAAACCAAAGTGGGGGAAAGCCAATAAGGCACCACAAACAATTTGCATCAATGGGAGGGGGATTTGAAACGGCAACATCCGGGTGACAACGCCGGAAAGCGACACCACCAAAATAAGGATGAGGATTGTAAAAAAGATTTCCATGCTTTCCTTAGACTCAACTCAACTCAACTCAACATAAACCTGACCGCCTCCCCCCGTAGATAGGGTCGGAGCGTAGCTTCTGATAGTAGATCAATTCTTTATGAAACGGGGAAAAAATCAGTTACTGATTGCAGGAAAACAAAGAAAGTAGGGATATTAAAAAGAGTGACGGCATCGGGAGCAGATTAATCCCGATGCCGGTAAAGACTCACAACTTAAATTGCCCAACCGCCAGCATAGAATGCCACCAGCGCCACGGCAATAATCACAGTACCAAGGTTCAATTTACGCCATTCACCGGAGCAGATACGCCCAATCACCAGTGAACTGAAGCCCAACATAATACCGGTAACAATATTACAGGTCAGCACGATAAACACAGCACAGAGTAAACCGGACATCGCATCAACAAAATCGTCGAAGTCCAATTTAGAAACATTGCTCAGCATCAGCAAACCGACGTACATCAATGCGGGAGCCGTCGCATACACCGGAACCAAATAGGAAAGCGGCGAAAGGAACAAAATCAGCAAGAACAGAATACCGACGACAGTCGCGGTCAGACCGGTTTTGCCGCCTGCCGCAGTACCGGCCGCAGATTCAATGTAAACCGCCGCAGGAGCCGCGCCCACTAAACCGGCGAAGATGCTGCTGACGGAGTCAGAAGTCAGTGCTTTGCCGCCACTGATAATCTGGCCGTCTTTATCCAGCAAGTTTGCCTGCCCCGCGACCGCACGGATGGTTCCGGTGGCATCAAAGACCGCCGTCATCACCAACGCCAGCACACTTGGCAATACCACAGGCTTCAGCGCGCCCATAATATCAAGACTGAAAATCAATGAGTTACCATTAGCATCTGCCAGACTTGGCATGGCGAACAGCCCTTGGTAAGTCACACTTGGGTCAAAAATCAGGCCAATAATAGAGATGGCGACAATCACCAACAGAATACCGCCCGGCACCCGCAGCTTCTCCAGACCGAAAATCACCGCCAAGCCCAATAACGTCATAATGACGGGGAAGGAGGTAAATGCGCCCAGCGCTACCGGCAAACCTTCAATTGGGTTTTTGATAACCAAGCCGACACCATTGGCGGCAATCAGCAGCAAGAACAAGCCGATACCAATACCGGTGCCGTGTGCTACGCCCATTGGTAGATTACGCAATATCCATGAGCGGATACCCGTGACGGAGATAATGGTAAACAGTACCCCCATCAGGAATACTGCACCCAATGCCACAGGAATACTGATGTGTTGGCCCAATACCAAGCTAAAAGCAGTAAACGCCGTCAATGAAATGGCGCAACCAATCGCCATCGGCAAATTTGCCCACAAGCCCATCAGCAAAGAGCCTAAGCCTGCAACCAGACAAGTCGCAACAAACACAGCGGTTGGCGGGAAGCCGGCTTTACCTAACATGCTCGGCACGACGATGACCGAATAGACCATCGCCAGAAAAGTCGTCAGACCGGCCAGCACTTCCTGGCGTACATTACTGCCACGTTCACTAAGCTTGAAAAACGCATCAAGCGAACCCTTCGGCTTGACTGCCTGGTTCGCTTGAGGATTGGTGCTAGACATGGTTATGTCCCCTGTGTGTCAATTTAAAGTAGTCAATAAGCCACACGCCCTTCCAATACGTAATCGTTTCCGTCCCTGCCGATTAACTCGTCAATTCCCCCAACGCCGATATGACGGAGAAAATAGCAAACGATTAGCTGGAAACACGCATGACTGAAAAAAATCGAAGTTTAGGGCAGATGAAATTCAAGGCAAACGATTATCTAGCTATTCACAGCGACTAATCAACATCAGAAAGCGATATTTAATGCATTTTCTTACATTAATTTGTCTGGGCGCATTTATTGTGGGGCGAAACGAAAGTGTGAGCAGCCTCACACTCGTTTTCTTGGCTGGGGTATCAGCTTGCTAACTTGAAGGCACCGCCCTTTTCAACCGCCTGTTGATAAGCTGGGCGCTGATGAATTCGCACTAAGAAATCTTGTAGTTTTGGGAACCCCTCGAGGCCGCCACGTGCATTTATGGCCTCAATAGGAAAACTCATCTGAATATCTGCGGCACTAAAATCACTACCCGCAAACCACTGATTTTTCGCTAAATGCTGTTCCAGATAATCTCGATGGGTGGCGATTTGCTTATTCAGATAACTTTTCTGCACTCCATCACCTAATGCCTTGGCGACTGGGCGGATGATCCACGGGACTGGCGGCCCACCGAAGCGGCTGAAGATAAGTTTCATTACCAGTAGCGGCATCAATGAACCTTCAGCGTAATGCATCCAGTAACGGAACTGCTGGCGGTCATAGTGGCCGGTGGGCTTAAACAAGCCTTGTGCATCATAGGTTTCCTGCAAATACTCAATGATAGCTCCCGACTCCGCCAGGGTCAGATCTCCATCAGTAATCACGGGTGATTTCCCCAATGGATGGATTTTTTTCAATTCAGGTGGTGCCAGCAAGCTACCGGGATCGCGCTGATAGCGCTTCAACTCATACGGGACTTGCAACTCTTCCAGCATCCACAAGATACGCTGTGAACGCGAATTATTCAGATGGTGAACAATGACCATATCAAGCTCCATATGATGAACATCAGAGTATTGATTATAGTGATAAAAGAATATTTTGGTTTATGAGGTTGCCAACGGTATATGAAGCAGGCAACCCAATGATAACAGAGGATTTAAAATCACCGCCCACTGGGAGGGATTTAACGGGACAATAAAAAACCCTGCCGAGGCAGGGTTTGATTTTTATCGCCGATACTATTGCGGTTCTTAGCCCTAATGGGATCAGAACGGGATATCGTCGTCGAAATCCATTGGTGGCTCATTGCCGCCTTGCGGCTGTGCTGCTGGTGCAGATTGAGCCGGGCGTGAAGTCTGGCCGCCGCTGAACTGGTTGCCACCTTGTGGCTGTTGAGGTTGACCCCAACCGCCCTGCGCGCCGCCCTCTTGTGACGCACCACCACCTGCCGGAGCACCGCCGCCTTGACGACCACCCAGCATTTGCATAGTGCCGCCAACGTTCACAACAACTTCAGTGGTGTACTTCTCAACACCAGCCTGATCTGTCCACTTACGGGTTTGCAATGCGCCTTCAATATAAACCTGAGAACCTTTACGCAGATATTCACCAGCAACTTCTGCCAGTTTGCCGAACAGCACGACACGGTGCCATTCCGTCTTTTCTTTCTGCTCGCCGGTTGCTTTATCACGCCAGCTTTCGGAAGTGGCCAGGGTGATATTGGCAACAGCTCCGCCATTCGGCATGTAGCGGACTTCCGGGTCTTGGCCCAAATTCCCGACCAAAATCACTTTGTTTACGCCTCTGCTGGCCATGTGAACTCTCCTGATGAAATAAATTTTGTGCAGTATAAACGACTAAGTTTAACACGCTAACGACCAAACGACACAACTGATCATAAGTGCGAAATGTATTGCAGATTTATCGTAATAACAGTCTTGATTGCACTCAGATACTGGATATCCATTCAGGTTTTTTTGTGTCATAATTATTCGTTTCGTACTGGCTGTGTCCTTTTTTGGCGTGACAAAGTACGCCGATTTATTGCTTTTTACCTTTGTTTTTTAAGGTAAAAAAATGAGAAAGACACGGTGAGAGGCTCAGTTTACATCCGGGAAGTGTTTGAATGGATAATATCGAAGTTCGGGGCGCTCGCACCCATAATCTTAAGAATATCAACCTGATTATCCCGCGCGACAAACTGATTGTTGTCACCGGTCTATCGGGTTCAGGCAAATCCTCACTGGCTTTTGATACCCTGTATGCCGAGGGGCAACGCCGTTATGTTGAGTCTCTTTCCGCCTATGCGCGCCAATTTCTATCGCTGATGGAAAAACCGGATGTCGACCATATTGAAGGTCTCTCCCCGGCTATCTCCATTGAGCAAAAATCGACCTCTCATAACCCGCGATCCACCGTGGGTACCATCACTGAAATCCATGATTACCTGCGCTTGCTGTTCGCCCGTGTCGGTGAGCCGCGCTGTCCGGATCATGATGTGCCGCTGGCGGCGCAAACCGTCAGTCAGATGGTGGATAACGTCATCAGCCAGCCGGAAGGCCGCCGCTTGATGCTACTGGCCCCGGTGGTAAAAGATCGCAAAGGCGAACATACCAAAACGCTGGAAAACCTGGCGATGCAGGGCTACATCCGGGCGCGGATTGATGGTGAGGTTTGCGATCTGTCCGATCCGCCAAAATTAGAGCTGCAAAAGAAACACACCATAGAAGTGGTGGTCGACCGCTTTAAAGTTCGCGAAGATCTGGCGCAGCGCCTGGCAGAATCATTTGAAACTGCATTGGAGCTATCCGGCGGGACTGCCGTGGTCGCCGATATGGACGATCCTCACGCCGAAGAGCTGTTATTCTCCGCCAACTTTGCTTGCCCAATTTGCGGCTATAGCATGAGTGAGTTAGAACCGCGTCTGTTCTCCTTTAACAACCCAGCCGGTGCTTGCCCAACCTGTGACGGCCTTGGCGTGCAGCAGTTTTTTGATCCAGACCGTGTGCTGCAAAACCCCGAACTGTCACTGGCGGGTGGCGCGATTCGTGGCTGGGATCGCCGTAACTTCTATTACTTCCAAATGCTGCGCTCACTGGCTGATCATTATAAGTTTGATATCGAAGCGCCATTTGACTCGCTGGATACGGCGATACAGAAAGCCGTGCTCTACGGTTCCGGCAAAGACACCATTGAATTCAAATACATTAATGACCGCGGTGATACCACCGTGCGCCGCCATCCTTTCGAGGGTGTGCTGCACAATATGGAGCGCCGTTATAAAGAGACGGAATCCAGTGCGGTGCGCGAAGAGCTGGCGAAATTTATCAGCAATCGCTCCTGTGCCTCATGCCACGGCACGCGTCTGCGCCGAGAAGCGCGTTATGTTTTTGTCCAAAACACCACGTTGCCAGAGATTTCCGAACTGAGCATTGGCCACGCACTGACCTTCTTCCAGAATATGAAACTGAGCGGTCAGCGGGCGCAGATTGCCGAGAAAATACTGAAAGAGATTGGCGACCGGCTGAAGTTCCTGGTTAACGTTGGGCTAAATTACCTGTCATTGTCGCGCTCGGCAGAAACCCTGTCCGGCGGCGAGGCGCAGCGTATCCGCTTAGCCAGCCAGATTGGTGCGGGGCTGGTTGGCGTGATGTATGTGCTGGATGAGCCATCCATTGGCTTGCATCAGCGTGATAATGAGCGTTTGCTGGAAACATTGATTCACCTGCGAAATCTGGGTAATACCGTCATTGTGGTGGAGCATGATGAAGATGCTATCCGTGCCGCCGACCATGTGATTGATATCGGCCCAGGTGCGGGCGTACATGGTGGTGAAGTGGTCGCAGAGGGCACGGTTGACGACATTATGGCCGCCCCTGAGTCATTGACCGGCCAGTTCCTCAGCGGCAAGCGGGAAATCGCGATTCCGGCGCAACGGGTCGCCGGTGATCCGAGCAAAGTATTGAAACTGATTGGGGCCAGCGGCAACAACCTGAAAGATGTCACGTTAACACTGCCTGTCGGGCTATTTAGCTGCATTACCGGTGTTTCTGGCTCCGGGAAATCGACCCTGATCAACGATACCTTATATTCCATCGCCCAAAGCCAGTTGAACGGCGCTACCACCAACGAACCCGCACCCTACCGCGAGATTCAAGGACTGGAGCATTTCGATAAAGTTATCGATATCGACCAAAGCCCGATTGGCCGGACTCCGCGTTCTAACCCGGCGACCTATACCGGTATCTTTACGCCAATTCGCGAGCTATTTGCCGGCGTACCCGAATCGCGCACTCGCGGTTATACACCGGGCCGTTTCAGCTTTAACGTCAAAGGCGGCCGCTGCGAAGCCTGTCAGGGCGACGGGGTGATTAAAGTTGAAATGCACTTCCTGCCGGATATTTACGTGCCTTGCGACCAATGCAAAGGCAAGCGCTATAACCGCGAGACGCTGGAAGTTAAATACAAAGGTAAGAGTATTCACGAAGTGTTGGCGATGACAATCGAAGAGGCGCGCGAGTTCTTTGATGCTGTTCCAGCATTGGCGCGTAAGCTGCAAACCTTGATGGATGTTGGCCTGTCATACATTTGTCTGGGCCAGTCAGCCACCACCTTGTCAGGTGGGGAAGCGCAGCGCGTCAAATTGTCACGCGAACTGTCAAAACGCGGCACTGGCCAGACGCTGTATATTCTGGACGAACCCACCACCGGTTTGCACTTCGCTGATATTCAGCAACTCTTGGCGGTGTTACATCAGCTGCGCGATCAGGGCAATACTATTGTGGTTATTGAGCATAATCTGGATGTTATCAAGACCGCAGACTGGATTGTCGATTTGGGGCCAGAAGGTGGCAGTGGCGGGGGTGAAATTTTGGTTTCCGGCACTCCTGAGACCGTTGCCGAATGCGCAGCATCACATACGGCTCGATTCCTCAAACCGATGTTAAAACGTAAATAGAATATCAGGCTAGCACTCTGGGGCAGGAAATTATCTGTCCCAGAGGCTCTTTTTAGCCCTCAGACCACCAACTCCTGTTTTCTGTGCTCTGGTAACCCTTGGAATACCAATTGATAAGAGCGGTCAATTAACGAATAGAACTGTGAGTTCGGTAATTTGCCATCCAGAAACACCGTGTTCCAGTGCGCTTTATTCAAGTGTTCACTCGGCACGATCTCCGGATGTTGCTCTCGTAGGCTTTCGGCCAATTCAGGGCTGGTTTTCAATGAAATAGAGGGGCGTCCGCCTGTCTCACCCACCATAGCAAACATCACATCTGCCACTTTAATCTGATTTGCCTGCCATTCCTCATGGTCGCTCTGCTCTGCCCCCGGTTTGGACATGCAGTATTCCAGTAATGCCGAATTATTCATGGGGATATCTCCTATCATAGGCCGATGCCGTCTCGCGAAAGGGCCTCATAAGTTTTTTATTCCATAAAAACTTCATTTCATCAGTTACAGCAACATACTGAATTGCTAGCTTGCGCCTATAACAATAGATTTACTGTGAGCGATGAATGATCGTTTGGCATGTATCTACCACATCAATTAGTATATTCTTTAATCAATTTACAGCCATCAGCCGTGGGAAAAACTAGCGGGATGTGGAGATAAGTCGCGGAAAAGTGGGGAAAAAAATAATAGAAAAAGGCGATATTGCTATCGCCTTAATGTAAATAATACGACATCCAGATTACTGCACTGCAGCAAAAGCCGCGGCAACGCGCTGAACATTACTGTGATTAACACCCGCCATACACATCCTGCCGCTGGCAATCAGATACACACCAAACTCTTCACGCAAGCGCTCCACCTGAGCGGCACTAAAACCGGTATAACTGAACATGCCGCGTTGTTGCAGCAAGTAATCGAAATTACGATTCGGTAATGAGGCTTTCAACGCGTCGACCAAAGTGCTGCGCATTTCAATAATACGCAGGCGCATTTGCTCCACTTCAGCCTGCCATTGTGCCCGTAATTCAGTGTCATGCAGCACTTTAGCAACAACCTGCGCACCAAAGTTTGGTGGGCTGGAATAGTTACGGCGGACAGTTGCTTTCAATTGCCCTAATACACGGCCCGCAGCTTCTTCACTTTCACACACGACAGACAAACCGCCGACCCGCTCGTTATACAAGGAGAAGATTTTAGAGAAGGAGTTACTGATCAAGCAGGGCAATTCTGCTGCCGCCATCGCGCGGATAGCATAGGCATCTTCATTCAATCCGGCACCAAAACCTTGATAGGCGATATCCAAGAATGGGATAAGATCCCGGCCTTTAGCCACTTCAATCACTTGATCCCATTGTGTATTTGTCAGATCCGACCCCGTTGGGTTATGGCAACAAGGGTGTAATAACACGATACTTTTGGCCGGTAACTGCTGGAGTGTCGCTAGCATTTGGTCAAACTTCACGCCCAATTTGTCGTTATCAAAATACGGATAGGTATTCACTTTAAAACCTGCGCCACTAAAAATAGCAACATGGTTTTCCCAAGTGGGATCACTGACCCAAACCTGTGAATCGGGGAAATAATGATTCAGAAAATCAGCACCGACTTTCAATGCACCAGAGCCACCCACGGTTTGGATTGTCGCCACCCGCTTGTGTTGCAATATGGGATGTTCTGCGCCAAATAACAGCTGCTGGATAGCACTACGATAAGGTTGCAGACCTTCCATCGGCAAATAGACGGGTGTTCCATGTGGCTGAGCACTTAATTGCGCTTCGGCAGCTTTGACTGCCTGCATCAATGGGATCTCACCCTGCTCATTATAATAAAGCCCAATACTCAAATTCACTTTATGTGCGCGGTTATCGGCTTTAAAACTTTCCATCAGCGACAGGATCGGGTCACCTGCATAGGCGTCAACATTTTGGAACACGGTGCTGCTCTCCTTTATCGATAATTATTGTCTACACCCTAAATCATTCGCGTTCCAGGGAGACGGCAACTCAGCCATTGGGTCACGGGCATAGTCAGTGACTCAAATGAGCGAAAGCTGCCAGCACATCTGCAATTTGAATTACGATGAGTATAGTTAGCAGCTTACCTTATTCCCCCAGATATTCCATCGCAACACGGGAGGTCAGCTTAGTAATCAATTCATAGGCGCTGATACCGGTGCGCGCGGCGATTGTCTCAACCGGCAATTCAGCCCCCCACAGCAACACTTCGTCACCGACTTTATCCGTGGCATCTGGCCCCAAATCAACGGAAATCATATCCATTGAAACCCGGCCAACAATGCCGACCTCACGGCCATTGAGCCACATTGGTGTACCTGAAGGGGCGCTACGCGGATATCCATCACCATAACCAATCGCCACCACACCCAGCCGGGTATCCCGCTCACTAATCCAAGTGCCGCCATAGCCCACAGGTTCACCGGCTTTGTGCTCACGAACAGCAATCAGACTGGATTTCAGTGCCATCGCGGGTAACAGATCAAAATGGCTGGCATAGGGCTCATCCATCGGTGAAACACCATACAGAATGATACCGGGGCGAACCCAATCACGGTGCGATTCTGGCCACAGTAAAATACCGCCGGACGCCGCAATAGATTGCTTACCGGGCTTATCGGCAGCAAAAGTATCAAAGCAATCAAGCTGCTGGCGGGTAGTGTCCACTTGCGGTTCATCCGCTCGGCTAAAGTGGCTCATGATATTGACTGGCTGAATGACATTGCGGCACGCGCTTAAGCGCTGATAAAAAGCCTCCGCATGTTCTGGGCGAACTCCCAGACGGTGCATACCGGTATCCAGTTTCATCCAAACATTAATTGGGGCGGAGAGATTAGCGGCTTCCAGCGCTTCCAGTTGCTCAATGCTATGTACTGCAGTTTCAATGCGGTTGGCCACCAGAATAGGCAAATCTTCGGCAGCAAAAAAACCTTCCAACAACAAAATCGGTTTGACAATTCCGCCAGATCGCAGCATCAGCGCTTCACCAATCCGCGCCACCCCGTAGCAATCGGCATCCTGCAAGGTATGCGCTGTTTCTAATAATCCGTGGCCATAAGCGTTTGCTTTCACAACTGCAATCAGGCGGCTTTGCGGTGCCATGCGCCGAACCTGTTGCAAATTATGTCGCAGAGCGCGGCGGTCGATGACTGCTGTTGCCGCTTTCATTTCTTATCCTTAATTATCAATTTAATACCCAAAAAAATGGGTACTGCCGGAAGGCAGCATCAAACTCGAAGGGGATATTTATGACTCGCTATTCGTCGTCGTATTGTGGGCCAGCATAGTTATCAAAGCGTGACCATTGACCATTAAATTTCAACCGCACTGAGCCAATCGGGCCATTACGCTGTTTACCCAAAATAATCTGTGCAATCCCTTTCTCATCACTGTTTTCGTGATAAACCTCATCACGATAAATAAACATGATTAAGTCAGCATCCTGCTCAATAGAACCCGATTCACGTAAGTCGGAGTTTACTGGCCGCTTATCAGCACGTTGCTCCAAACTACGGTTAAGCTGAGACAGCGCCACCACGGGCACTTGTAATTCTTTCGCCAAGGCTTTCAAAGAACGTGAAATTTCGGCGATTTCCAAGGTGCGGTTATCCGAAAGCGACGGCACCCGCATCAATTGCAGGTAATCGATCATAATCAGACTCAAGCCGCCATGTTCGCGGAAAATACGCCGCGCGCGGGAGCGCACTTCAGTTGGGGTCAGGCCGGATGAGTCATCGATATACATATTGCGTTTTTCCATCAATATGCCCATGGTGCTGGAAATACGCGCCCAATCCTCATCATCCAATTGACCAGTACGAATGCGGGTCTGATCGACATGTGATAAAGATGCCAACATACGCATCATTATCTGATCACCTGGCATCTCCAAACTGAAGATCAACACCGGTTTTTCCTGCATCATCGCGGCGTTTTCGCATAAGTTCATCGCAAAGGTGGTTTTCCCCATCGATGGACGCGCCGCGACAATGATTAAATCTGATTTCTGCAAGCCGGCCGTCTTTTTATCTAAATCAGTAAAACCGGTTGAAACCCCGGTGACACCATCATGTGGCCGTTGATAGAGCTGCTCAATGCGTGCAACAGTGGCTTCGAGGATCTGATCGACACTTTTCGGCCCTTCATCTTTATTTGCCCGACTTTCTGCAATCTGGAACACTCTAGATTCGGCCAGATCCAGTAGATCTTCACTGCTGCGCCCTTGGGGATCATAACCGGCATCGGCTATCTCATTGGCGACAGAGATCATTTCGCGGACAACTGCACGTTCACGAACGATATCTGCATAAGCGCCGATATTCGCAGCACTTGGCGTATTTTTGGACAATTCTGCCAGATAGGCAAAGCCGCCTACCGATTCCAAATCACCTTTTTGTTCCAGTGACTCGGATAAAGTGATCAAATCGATCGGCTTGCTGTTTTCCAGCAAGCGCTGCATTTCAGTAAAGATCCGGCGATGTGGGCGACTGAAAAAGTCCTTGCTGGCAACGCGCTCAGAGACGTTATCCCAGCGCTCATTATCCAGCATCAAACCGCCCAACACGGACTGCTCTGCCTCCAGCGAATGAGGCGGGAGTTTCAGCCCTTCCATCTGGCGGTCTCGTGGCTCTGTCATATTGTTGGTTGGTTTTTTTGCTGCCATGAAAAGTGTTCTTTACCTTTGTTGCGAAGAGGAAAATGACGAATAAAAAATACAGTGGCTTAGTATACGCGATGATATCCGACGGGTAATTATGAATTCCCTATTACTTATCGGTATTAGCAAGATACTGACTCCTGATGTAGAACTCTATAAGGTAAAAATACACCTATTCCTAGGAGCTAGCATGGCAAAACATATTCAATTTAGCACCACTGGCGGGCCGGAAGTGTTGCAATATCTCGATTTCACACCTGTAGATCCCGCGGCACATGAGGTTCAGGTCGAAAATAAAGCCATCGGCATTAACTACATTGATACCTATATTCGCAGCGGCCTATATCCACCGCCGCAGTTTCCAAGTGGCCTGGGCACCGAAGCCGCAGGGGTGGTGACTAAAATTGGTTCCGCAGTTAACACCATCAAAGTTGGGGATCGGGTGGTATATGCCCAATCAGCCCTTGGGGCTTACAGTGAAATCCATAATGTCGCCGCAGAAAAAATTGCATTACTTCCTGAGCAAATATCTTTTGAGCAAGCGGCAGCTTCATTCCTTAAAGGGCTGACAGTCCAATATTTATTACGCCAAACCCATGAAATCAAACCCGGCGAAGTCTTCTTATTCCATGCCGCCGCGGGAGGGGTCGGGTTGATTGCCTGCCAATGGGCAAAAGCACTGGGGGCGAAACTGATTGGTACCGTCGGCTCCGATGAAAAAGCCGAATTAGCCAAAGCTAACGGGGCTTGGGCCACCATCAACTATCGCAAAGAAAATATCGCCGAGCGAGTGGTGGAGCTGACCCACGGCGAGAAAGTGGGCGTGGTGTATGACTCAGTGGGGAAAAGCACCTGGCTGGACTCATTAAATAGCCTTAAACGCAGGGGTTTAATGGTCAGTTTTGGCAATGCTTCCGGCCCAGTGACTGGGGTCGACCTTGCCATACTGAACCAAAAAGGCGCGTTATATGTTACCCGTCCATCCCTTAACGTCTATGTCACGAATCGACAAGAGCTGGAAAGTGCCAGTCATGAGCTATTTTCATTGATTATCAGTGGAGCAATTAAGGTGGATGTGGCTCAAGCTCAGCAGTTCCCACTGAGTGACGCGCGCCGCGCCCATGAAATATTAGAAAGCCGCCAAACAACCGGTTCTAGTTTATTGATCCCATAATTTTCATACTAATAATGGATAGCTTAATATGGCTATCCATTATTTAAATTAATTCTTATTAAAAAAGTTATTTACTATTACTTTAGGACAATTGACAGCAGTATCCTGATTGCTCTCACCACACTATCTATATATCCTCAATTTGTAATATTTCAGCAACGTTATTCATTACATACATTACATTCATTGAGGTTTTAATTATGCATAATTCAGAAACTAATAGAGATATAAAAACACTTTTGAACGCTTTTTATTGTGACAATAAAATAAGCAATGAAGAAGTACAGATACTGCGGGATTTTGCCGACGAACGATTTGATTTGTTACTGAATGAATTCGGTAAAAACAATAACTTATCTGCATTTCAAAAATCTGCCGACGTTACTGTCCAATTAATGCAACAAAGCTTTTTTGATCTAAAAAAGAAATGTAAAGACGAAGAGGAAAGTAAAATCATCAAGGAAGCGTTTGTCGCTCAAATAGCTTATATTATTGCTAACTATAATAGATTCTTCACTAATATCTAATCTTTGACTATTTTACTTCTATAACGCCTTATTTAGCCTTACAAATGATGAATATTTAATCATTCGCCTTACACTATAAAAGTAATAATCAGAGCCTCTATTATTCGAGGCTCCGATTATACTGTTTCTTTGATACATTTGTAGGGGTACAGCAGAGTATTCTGTCAGAGTTATGTTCACTTAAATGAACGTGCCGTTTATACAGCTATTTTCCTCTAACAGAGGATGAAAATGTGATACCAAATCGTATCGGATAGTATCCTAACAAGCCAATTTAGGAAAAAACACGTTTTTCTAACAATTTGCGCCACTAAACTTTCAGCCTGTGATCGCCCCCGCAAGAAAGTAAAAATTTAATAACGTCGAATCGCCGGTTTCTGCATTGAGCGCCATATCCAGACCACCACAACGGCCAAAATCAACCATGGCAACAGCTTAATCATCATCACAAATAAGCCGCCTAGCATCATAAAGGCCGCGGCCACCAACAATGCGGCAAAAATGCCCAACAAGGAGATGCCGGTCGCCATCAACATGATGAAAAAACCAATAACAAAGAGAAGTTCGAACATGGCTGGCTCCTTAATAATTGTTTAAGTCTCGCCATCACATCATTAAATACAATGATGTAGACAAAGAGTTTATTAAGAGTGTTACAAGAAACGTGCCAATTTAAATAAAATAGCTAACAGATTGAATTTACTAATTATAGATAAAATAATCTTGTCAGGGAAACCAGCAGACATGGCCAATCTCACTAACTTTTAGTTAATTTACTACACTATTATACCCAAATCATTGGAATTGCAGGTCAGCAGCCAGTGAGCGCATCCCGAATCACTTACTCAAGTAAGTGATTCGGGTAAGTTAGCGCAGCTAACCCCCTGCTACTTCAAGGACGGGTCACCAACGCCAGCGCCTGCTCGACCACAGAAACATCCGCGCCGGGTTTGTGGGCATTCTCACTCAGATGACGACGCCATTGGCGCGCGCCGGGGATCCCTTGGAAAATACCCAGAATATGCCGGGTTATATGACCTAAATAAGCACCGCGCGACAGTTCTTGCTCAATATAAGGATAAAGAGCTTCGATAGCTTTGACGCTGTCGACCACTGGCGCATTCGGATCAAACAGTTCGCGATCCACTTGCGTCAAAATACTCGGGTTTTGATAAGCTTCGCGCCCCATCATCACCCCATCAACATGTTTGAGATGTTCTTTAGCTTCGGTCAGTGTTTTTACACCCCCATTAATCGCGATAGTCAGGGCCGGAAAATCACGTTTTAGCTGATAAACTCGCTCATAATCCAGCGGGGGGACTTCGCGGTTTTCTTTTGGGCTCAATCCTGAAAGCCAGGCTTTGCGGGCATGAATAGTGAAAATATCACACTGACCTTGTTCAGCCACGGTTTGCACGAATTCACACAAAAACTCATAACTATCCAACTGGTCAATCCCAATACGGGTTTTGACCGTTACCGGAATAGAAACCACATCGCGCATAGCTTTGATACAATCAGCGACCAAGCTGGCTTCCGCCATCAAACAGGCACCAAAACGGCCATTTTGCACCCGATCAGAGGGGCAACCGACATTGAGGTTTATTTCATTGTAGCCGCGAAGTTCCGCCAATTTGGCGCAATGAGCTAAAGCATGCGGATCACTGCCACCGAGCTGTAATGCAACCGGATGGTCTTGTTCGCTGTAAGCCAGATAGTCGCCTTTACCATGGATAATTGCACCCGTGGTGACCATCTCGGTATATAACAAAGTCTGTTTGGTTAACAAACGATGAAAGTAACGGCAATGGCGATCTGTCCAATCGAGCATCGGCGCGACGGAAAAACGCTGTAGGGGATAATTGCCTTTAAATTCGCTTGTAGCGGCGGTTACGGCTGAATGTGTGAATGTGTTATTTTCGTGCATTCTGGGTCATTTTGTCGTGTTCTATGTCAGCCCTAGACAGTCCCTGATAGATGGATACTGATAGAGGGTAAGGGAAAATCATGACCTACTATAGCATAGAAAAACACCCTCGCGCCGATGCCACCGGCGCGCTGTGTCCTGAAAAACCTTAATAAGGCCTTATCGCGGTAGCTTTTGGTAAACGTCCTCAAGAACTAATCTCGCGCCCGCATTAGACAAGTGGTTTCCATTATTGTAGAGCCCGCCATCTTTATTAATAATTAAACAACGGTTATCACGGCATAAACTATCAACCGGTTTGATAATAATCAGATTAGGGTTTGGTGTGAGATAGCTATCGAGTGTTTCACCCAAGCTGAGTGCAGCATAATAACCTTTTGTTCTTTTATCATATACTTTATTAATATGGGAGTTCGTCATATTTAGCAATCTAAAATACTCTATTTTTACATCAGTACTAATGCTAGGTATTGGGTATATCACAACGACTCGGTGCCCTAAAGAAAGTAACTTGTTAATATTCTCAGCAAAAGATTCCCAAACTAAATCCTTACCAACAACAGGCTTGCCATTCAATTCCTGACCGCCCTCTTCCACCACATTAACATCTTTAAACTGAGCATAATTAGCTGCAATTAGGAATGTTTTTTTATCTGTGAAATTATTAATTACCTGCCAACGTTGACGATTAATTCCGGGGCACTCAGGGGCAGTACCAAACCATAATTTCTCAGAGACAAATGAACATTGTTCATATGTTAAGGATATGATGCCATGGCCTGTTGCTGCTAATTTATTCTGTAATGCATATTCAAATGATGCGACATAACTGTCACCAAGAACAACCCAACTTTCATCACCAAACCTACATGCTTCCAGGGGACTTCTATTTATGCACTCAATTGTTTTCTCACCCGAAAAATAATTTGCATCTTTAGTCTTTCCCATTAGACGCCTAAACTCAGGGACTTTAAAATCCTCATACATTTTTTTGGCTAAAGGAGACATTAAACTGTCGGTCTGATCAGCAGAGCTGTTCTTAACTAATACAAATACTGAAAACACGATTAAAATTATCGCTGATACGGTCATCGAGATCAATTTCCAGCGGGAGAGTTGTTTTTTCCTAAATGGTTTTTCAATGACATAAAAAGATAATATGGATAGAGCTATTGATAATAAAATCAATATGATGGATATGAAAGTGCTAATTTCGCCTATTTTAATTCTATAAAAAACAAATAATGGTTGATGCCAAAGATAAATAGAATAAGATATCGCCCCGATAAAAATCATTGGTTTAAGTGATAAAAAATAAGAGGCGGCATCTTTCTCACGAGAGAATAATACTATTAGGCAAGTCCCTAACACAGGTATTAATGTAATGACGGATGGATGCAGCATTCCATCATCAATAAATACAATAGACAAAATTATTAAGATAAACCCCACTATAGGGAGTGTTTTATAATAAAACTTACTAATATTAAGCTTGTTTTCTAAAATAATAATAGCAACAATACTTCCCGCCATCAGTTCCCACATTCTACTCGGTAACATATAGAATGCAAAGTTGGGCTGGCGGTAGGCTAAAATGTTAGACAATACTAATGAGAGCAAAAAAATGAAACATATTATAGTTAGTTTTTTATCTTTAAATCTCTTAAATAACCAGATGCATAAAAAAGGGAAAATAAGATAAAATTGCCACTCGACAGACAAACTCCAAGTATGCAGCAATGGTTTATATTCACTGGAATCTGATACATAAGTATCCTCACCAAAAAAATATAAATTAGACACAAAGAACAAAGATGCCAATAATGTTTTCACATAAACAACAAGACTATCAGGCAATAAAAAATAAAAGGCCAAAACAGAAGATAATAACAACACAATAATCATTGCTGGCAGTATTCTTTTTATTCTTCTAATAAAAAAATCTTTTAAAGAAAAAACACCAGTATTCATTTGTGAAAAAATTATTGTTGTGATCAGGTAGCCAGATAATACAAAAAACATATCTACACCAAGGAAACCGCCCTTGAATACCTCATAACCGAAAAGTGAAAATTTAACGTGATATAAAAGCACGGATATCACTGCAACAGCCCTTAAACCATCTAACTCCGCCCTGTACTTTGTGATATCAGAAGACATTCTCATCTCTACAAAAAATAGTTTATTTATTTTCCCATAGCAAAAGCCCTTTTACAATATCCTAACAAACGTAGATTGTAAAATACCATTACTTTGAGTCATTTATACATCCTGATTTTTTATTGGCGTGGGCATTAACACTGCTTGAAAGTTTTACTTTTAATTAATTTAACCTCAAAACAGACGCCAGTGGTTTAATCTCAGAATATGTCAATAAAGGGATATTGAGCAACAGGTTAATATGATAAAATCTGTTCCATTCAAATACTGCGGGATGAAATCATGAAGCCAACCAACCTGGAAAAGCTGCTTGCTCAGGCTGAAAGTCTGTGCCAACAACGTAACGTCCGGCTGACACCGCAGCGTCTTGAAGTATTACGCTTAATGGCAGAACAACCTGGCGCAATCAGTGCTTATGATTTATTGGACCTGCTCCGAGTTTCCGAGCCACAAGCTAAGCCGCCCACTGTTTACCGCGCATTAGATTTTTTGCTGGAGCAAGGGTTTATTCACCGCGTCGAATCAGCCAATAGTTACGTATTGTGTCATCATTTTGAAGAGCCAACTCATACCTCTGCGCTATTTATCTGTGATCGCTGCAAGATTGTGACTGAACGCCCCACGATCGGCATTGAAGAAGCTCTGGCGCTGTTAGCACAACAATCTGGTTTTACCCTACGCCATAGCGTGGTAGAAGCCCATGGTTTATGTACTGAATGCGGGAAGGTCGAAGCATGTGAAAGTCACGATCATTGTGATCATGACCATTCTATTGTAATAAAAAAGAAATAACTCTGGCGGATAATAATCTGACTACCGGTAGAAAGTCGGTGGGTTATACATTGTCTGAAGATATGAAAAATTAGAATACTTAAAAAGTAACGCATATTAAATACGACACATCCATGTGTCACATCGATATAAAATTATAAATAAACAGAATGTTTTTATCATTAACACTCTCTTTTATTTCATCGTAACAACCATGTGAAAAAGTATATTAATACTTCACATTCTATAAGTTGAAAGGTTCGATTAATTTATATCGATATTAGGTTAATTCCATTTAACGCTGCTACCAGCGATATTTGCTGTGGTCTTCCCAAGCTTTAACTTCTTTCTCGGCTTGCTCTTTTTGATAGCCGTATTTCTCCTGGATTTTACCCACCAGCTGGTCACGCTTACCTTCAATAACCGTCAGGTCATCATCAGTCAGCTTACCCCATTTCTCTTTCACTTTACCTTTAAACTGCTTCCAGTTACCGTCGGCTTGATCTTTATTCATAATATCTCCGTCAACTTGGTTTTTGGATATGTTTAATTTAATACGGCAAGTAATTTCAATTTATAAATATTTTATTTATATTAGTCATTCTCAGACATAATTTAAATATTATTGCTTCGCTTACCGTATGAATAACTATAGCAGAGGATGCTGACAATTAAAGTCTAATTGATATTAATCACTGCTATTAGGGCAATAAATTAAAAATAAAAATAAATAATATGCAGTTAAAACAGTAGGTAATAGCTTATTATCGGAATGCTCTCAAACTAAATAGGCTAAATATTATGAGGGTTAAAAGAGTCATATACCCTTCTTGTCGAAGGGTATATGTGTAGCATTAAAATCAGATCCAGTCGCCATTGCGGATAACACCAACAGCTAGCCCTTCAATAGTGAAATTTTGCTCACGCAGATCGACGACAATTGGCTGGAACTCACTGTTTTCTGGCAGAAGCTGTACGATATTACCCTGTTTTTTCAGGCGTTTTACCGTCACTTCATCATCAATACGCGCAACGACCACTTGCCCATTACGCACATCCTGAGTTTTATGCACCGCCAACAAGTCACCATCCAGAATACCAATATCTCTCATCGACATCCCATTAACCCGCAGCAGAAAATCTGCACTCGGCTTAAACATGGCAGGGTCGACTTTATAATGCCCTTCGATATGCTGCTGCGCTAACAGTGGCTCACCTGCCGCGACTCGGCCAATCAGTGGTAAGCCGTCTTCCTCTTCCATCAACAGACGGATGCCACGGGACGCGCCGGAGACAATCTCAATAACACCCTTACGGGCCAGTGCTTTTAAATGCTCTTCAGCGGCGTTAGGAGAGCGGAACCCCAGACGCTGCGCAATTTCGGCACGGGTCGGTGGCATACCTGTTTGCGATAAGTGATCGCGCACAAGGTCGTAAACCTCTTGCTGCCTGGTAGTAAGTGCTTTCATTCCGCCCCCTGTTTGTTTATACAGTCTTGCTGTGAGTATATACAGCTATGCGGGTGTTGGGAACCAAAGAGTGAATAAAAACAGGGATTAATCACTGTTTACATCAACAGCGTTGTTAGCCGTATTTTTAACCGACATATTGCCAGAGCACGGTTATCCATATAAAGAGCGCCAACATGATGGCCAAAAACACAGCGGCAGACCCCATATCTTTGGCTCGGCCCGACAATTCATGGAATTCACTGCCGATGCGGTCCACCACAGCTTCAATCGCACTATTAATGACTTCAATAATGATCACTAACACCACGCTCGCGATCAATAAAATGCGCGCGATAGCATCTACATCCAGCCAGAAGGCCAGTATGATAGCGAGTATGGCAGCCACAGATTCTTGGCGAAATGCGGCTTCATTTCTCCAGGCTGCAACTAAGCCTTTCACAGAATAACCGGCTGCTTTATAAACTCGGGTTAATCCTGTTGATTGATTTGCCATATTTTATTGCCTTTATCTTAAGTTAATGATGATTTTTGCCGCTTTCTGTTGTCTCATCACCACAGATCTCAAAACCAGTTTCTGGTATCCTTGCGACGAATTGCTAACAAGAGGCTTCATGTAGTTATGTCAGGTTGGCGTAAAATATATTACAAGTTACTGAATTTACCGCTAAAAATGCTGGTAAAAAGTAAGGTTATTCCGGCAGATCCTGTGACTGAGTTAGGGTTAGACCCGTCTCGTCCTATTCTGTACGTTTTACCTTACAATTCTAAGGCTGATTTGCTGACTTTGCGAGCGCAGTGTCAGGCGCAGGATTTGCCCGACCCATTGATTCCATTGGAAATCGATGGCGTGCAACTTCCCAGCCATGTCTTTATCGATAACGGCCCACGGGTGTTTCGCTATTACGCCCCTAAACAGGAATCAGTAAAGCTATTCCACGATTATTTGGATCTGCATCGCAATAACCCGGAGCTGGATATCCAAATGCTGCCGGTTTCGGTGATGTTTGGTCGCTCTCCGGGCCGTGAAGGCCATGGAACGCCACATCTGCGCGTACTAAACGGCGTAGAAAAATTCTTTGCCGTATTGTGGCTGGGGCGCGATAGCTTTGTGCGTTTTTCGACCACAGTATCACTGCGCCGGATGGCCCGTGAGCATGGTACTGACAAAACTATCGCCCATAAACTGGCACGCGTAGCGCGGATGCACTTCTCACGTCAGCGCCTGGCCGCGGTTGGCCCGAGTCTGCCGGCCCGTCAAGACCTATTCAAAAAGCTGTTAACATCCAAAGCGATTGAAAAAGCGGTCGCAGATGAAGCCCGTACCAAGAAAATCTCCCATGAGAAAGCGCAACAAAACGCCATTACACTGATGGAAGAAATTGCCGCCGACTTCTCGTACGAAGCAGTGCGTCTGTCCGACCGAGTGTTGAGTTGGACATGGAACCGCTTGTATCAAGGGATTAATGTCCATAATGCAGAGCGCGTGCGGCAGTTGGCGCAGGATGGTCATGAAATTGTCTATGTGCCTTGTCATCGCAGCCATATGGACTACCTGCTGCTCTCCTATGTGCTTTATCACCAAGGGCTGGTACCGCCGCATATTGCTGCTGGTATTAACCTTAATTTCTGGCCTGCTGGCCCGATTTTCCGCCGTTTAGGTGCTTTCTTTATCCGCCGGACCTTTAAAGGCAACAAACTCTACTCAACAGTGTTCCGTGAATATCTGGGTGAATTATTCACCCGAGGCTATTCAGTAGAATACTTTGTTGAAGGCGGGCGCTCACGAACTGGCCGTCTGCTGGAACCCAAAACTGGCACCCTGTCGATGACAATACAGGCCATGTTGCGCGGCGGCTCACGCCCAATCACGTTAGTGCCCATTTACATCGGCTACGAGCATGTGATGGAAGTAGGAACTTACGCCAAAGAGTTACGGGGCGCGACCAAAGAGAAAGAGAGTCTATTGCAGATGCTGCGTGGTTTGCGCAAGCTGCGCAATCTCGGTCAGGGCTATGTCAACTTTGGTGAACCAATCCCGTTGACCACCTATCTCAACACTACTGTGCCGCAGTGGCGTGATGCTATCGACCCTATTGAAGCACAGCGCCCAAGTTGGTTGACTCCAGCTGTGAATGATTTGGCCGGTAAGATTATGGTCCGAATTAACAATGCGGCAGCCGCCAATGCTATGAATCTGTGTTCCACCGCATTGTTAGCCTCACGTCAGCGCTCACTAACCCGCGAGCAGTTACTGGAGCAACTCGATTGCTACCTGCAACTGATGCGCAATGTGCCTTATGCGAAAGATGTCACTGTGCCGGACAAAACGCCGGAAGAGTTACTTAATCACGCCTTGAATATGAATAAGTTTGAGGTGGAGAAAGACACTATCGGTGACATTATCATTCTGCCACGGGAACAAGCCGTGCTGATGACCTATTATCGCAATAATATCCAGCACTTACTGATGCTGCCATCATTGATTGCCAGTATGGTGATGTACCATCGCCGTATTACGCGCGCAGAATTATTGCGCCAAATCGGCATGATTTATCCAATGTTGAAAGCCGAATTGTTCCTGCATTACAGTAAAGAACAATTACCACAAACACTGGATACATTGGTGGATGAACTGGCTCGCCAGCAGTTGATTTGCGATAAAGGGAATGAGTTGGTGCTGAATCCGGCCCGCATTCGCCCACTGCAATTACTGGCCGCCGGTGTACGCGAAACTCTGCAACGCTATGCCATTACGTTGTCGTTACTCAGTGCAAACCCCAGCATCAACCGGGGGGCGCTGGAGAAAGAGAGCCGTATTATGGCGCAGCGCTTGTCTGTTCTGCATGGGATTAACGCACCGGAATTCTTCGATAAAGCTGTGTTCTCAACCTTGGTGGGCACATTGCGCGAAGAGGGCTATATCAGTGATAGCGGTGATGCCATTCAAGAACATACGCTGGAAGTTTACAACATGCTGAGTGCGTTGATGACACCGGAAGTGAAGCTGACGATTGAAAGTGTCAGTATGCCGGCTGAAACCAATAATCTACTGCCTGAACCCGAGGCAGAGGATAAAGAAGAGAATTAATGCCTCGCAGCACTAAGCAAAAGTAATAAATAAAATGGCCGGATGACGAATCTGGCCATTTTTTTGACTGTTTGCTAGCGGTGCGTTGATTACAAATAGCTGATAAAAATTCCTAAGAACAGCACCAATCCCACGTAATTATTATTCAAAAATGCGCGAAAACAGGGGTCTCGTTCACGTCCGGCAATCATCTTCTGTTGGTGGACAAACAGTGCGCCAGCCAGCAGGATTGCCCAATAAAATGCGCCACCTAAATGCATTAACCAACCAATCGCCACCATTAATACTAATGTCGCCAGTTGCAGCAAACCGATAATCAATTTGTCATGCTGGCCAAATAAAATGGCAGTCGACTTAATACCAATCTTCAGATCATCATCGCGGTCAACCATGGCATATTGGGTATCATAAGCTACCGTCCAGCAGATATTGGCGAGTAATAACAACCAGCAAACCAAAGGTAAGCTTTCACTCACGGCGGCAAATCCCATCGGAATTGACCAGCCAAACGCCGCGCCCAACACCACCTGCGGCAAATGTGTTACCCGCTTCATAAAGGGGTAAACCCAAGCCAATGCCAGCGCCGCCAGTGACAGCCATATGGTCATGCTATTGAGTGTTAATACCAACCCAAACGAGAGCAATACCAAGACGATAAACAGAATTTTGCTTTCTTTCTCACTGACGAGGCCACTGGGTAAAGGTCGTGAAGCCGTGCGTTTCACAAAACCATCAATACGCCGGTCAGCGTAATCATTGACAACACAACCGGCGGCGCGCATGAAAAAGACACCCAAGACAAAAACAATCAGTATTTTGGTGTCAGGAATACCTTGCCCTGCCAACCATAATGCCCACAGTGTTGGCCACAACAGCAACAATGAGCCAATGGGTTTATCGACCCGCATCAAACGGCAATAAACCCGCCATTTGCTCTGAATATGACTTCCCTTCAATTTCTCACTCTCCAAAATCTCCCCCCCCCTTAAATTACATAAAGCGGCGAGGCCGGTAAAAAAACTTCAGTCAATAACAGAGGCTTACCTGACAAGCGCAGCAACGAGCGGCGCGCCCAAAGTTCATCCTGTCGCCCAACTTGAATATAATCCCGGGTTAAATTGTTGCCACCAAATAAATAGCGTCCAAGGGGTAATGTTCCCAAATCCACCAGCGCCTTATCAGGGCCAGACAGCGTTTCTTCTGGGATAACCGTGCGACCCAGTAGCCAAGGTTGATTATCACCACACAAGACTATTTCGCGTAACCAATAGCGCTGACTTATCGGCAGATGCTCAGCATCTTCCCCTAACTCATCACGCGTAATAAAACACGCCCGCTGGGGTTCAACATGAACCTGCTGGCAATGTTGCTCAAAACGCCGGGTCATCGATCCCAATTCCATCAGCCAATCAGCGACATCAGCAGGAATATTTGGCGACTCAATGGCACACCATTTGATAGGTTTTAAAATTGATGCATCGCCGGTAGACATACGGCCCGCTCCCTGCCGAGGATAAAACAGTCATCCCCACAATTGGTGACTGATAATGAATAAACAGTTAAGCATTGTAACGCAGATTGGGTATCCGGTGACATCAGGTTGCCTTTTAATACGATCACAAAAGAAAGTCACTTCACATCGCGCGATTTCTTATTATTGCTTAATCTGGGGAAGTCAGTCCCTTATAACGGATGATTGCAGCACCAGTGTCAAAACGTCGACTAGACGGCCTGAAATACATCTCAAGTAAATCTGCTGCCTCTTGCCCTGAAAGGTATTTTTTGTTTCCCTGAGTGATGAGTTCAGGAGTCAGACTTTCATAAGCCGTTCTTATCCAAGGATCTATTGATTCCAACCACTCTGCATTTCTTAAATTTGTATCAAAAACATATAACCCTTCTTTATTGGCGGTTTGCACAATGGTGATAACATGTGTTCTTTCAGGGAGAAATAGAATGCTTTCGCCGGGTTGCAACTGACTAATTTCCGCCTTTATCACATTTAAATCAAATGGATAAACATTCACTCTTTCCGGAAAAGATTGGATGGTTTGTTTAAAGGAACTCAGAGAATTTTTGGGGTCATTCTGAAATATTGAAACCTCTATTTCGATACCTTCTTGTTGAAACTGCTCAAGAAATTCATGTAAAAACTTTCCGGAGCTTGTTGAGGCGGCCACATTTTCACGTAACGGTTCAAAAAATTTCTCCGCTAAACTTATTTCGCCAGTATTCAGGTAAGTGAATATGCCGGATGAAGTTAAAACACAAGGGTTTTTCCCTTGGCAAGCATGCCTTAATGCGCTCTCCTCCAACCAATCAAAGTCGGCATTAGTTAATAAGTGAGTTTCGGTAAAGCGATTAGGTGCCCCTCCCGGTAACCGGCCCGGTTTGATAAATTCAGGGCCTTCTTTCAAAATAACGCCCATATCCTGGCCGGTGGCTAAATCAACGGCCCAATAAGTACCGCCGCCACCTTGTCTGACCCAAACGTCACGTGACCCACTGGGTACTGATGGGTCTTTAAGCCGAACTTGCTGTACTTCAATGAGTTTTCCACGCGAGTTTTGTATCGCCTGCCGAATCGGCTCACGGGCCTCTTCGGGTGGGTTTATTTCAGTTTCAGTCTCATGCTGCGCGACTTTCGGGGTTTCATTCGCAATAACCTCATCTCCTCCCGCCAACACACTGGGAGATAGCGTAGAATCAACAGCTTGCGGGGAATTCTCTAGCATTTTCACTCCCCTTTCCATGCCCCTAAGCTGGCCAGCCTCCATCATCATAGCCGTCATTCCTGCGGCGATACCCTCTTTATCATTGCGGTAGCGCGGCCCTTCAACTCGGGCAATAGTACACATCGGATTCGGTAGCGGCACTTTACAAACCCAATGATTTTCCAAGGATTTCCAGGCATTGCCCCAAAAACGTGTATTCTCAGATTCCGGCTGATAGGCCTCAGCAAGAGTATTGATTTTATGTTGTAACCGACTGCTCTCTGGCCGCTCTCCACTATCAATTAATGCTTCAATGGCCTGCGCTCGAAGTGCCGGATGACCTTTGATTCGAGCATAATATTCAGCTTTTTTCGCATCCAGCGTGTCAAAAACATTAATCATCCTGCCGTTATTGCCGGGTATCGACATATAGGCGACAAAGTGGTTGCTGGAATTTCGCCGCCGTTTAAATTCGTCAAAAGGTGAATCAAACTCTTTCTGAGCATAGCCATGCTGGAGATCCTGCCGATAGGTATATTTCCGAGGTAAATTAATGTCCTTGACCCCCTTTTCTCTCAGGATTTCTCTTATCGCCTGATTATCATCAAACGCGGCGGGAGGGTGGCGATAGGCTAAGCGCATGTCGAGATAATCTAATTGCCGTTCTATTTTTTGTTGATCAGTTTTATATACTCCGCGCAGCGCCAGAGTGTATAGCGGTGGGTTTAGTGCAAAAAAAGGGGCAATACTTTTGAGGTCCGACACAAACCTTGCTTGCTCCAAATCAATAGCTGTGCCGTCAATAATATTGTCAGCTAATTGTTGAAGTCGAATAAATGTACTTTGTGCCGCGTCAGGTAAATCAGACGCACCAATTTCCCCAGCAATATACTTGAATGCGTGGGCCATTTGCTCAACAGTCAGAGGCTCGACCTCATTAGACTGGCTGAAATGAGATAATAAGATAACCGTCGGGCTGTAGCGCATCCCGCCAGTTTGTTGTAAATGTATTTCTTCCTCGACCAATAAACCATACAGTTGCTCAGCATCCTTCCCATCCAATTCATCAATGGGTTTGCCTTGTAATTGATAATGTAACTTGAGTGTGGTTTTTAGCGAAAATGCCAGACCGCCGATGGGATGTTGGAAATCAAGAAATTGAGTAAAATCCTGCTGGCTACACGTATCAAAACCAACCAAGTTGCATCCTTGCAAAATCATCTCGGGCAATTGGTCCGTCAGATAGCTCCCTTGGGCATTTTTCGGCGCAAATCCATTGGCAAGATAAGCCGCCGGCGACTGCAATATCGCGGGAGGGGCATTCATCCCTTCATGAAGAACTCTTAACGCCTTACTGGCGCTCAAAACCGGCTGCCCCGGTGCATCCAGTTGGCCCATCCCCCAACCCGCTAATTCATTAGCAGAGATATCCTCTATGTCGCCATAGCGGTTCCCATAATGGGAATAGTTATAAAGTATTGCCGCCTGAAGTCGAATTTCTTTATGTTCAGGCCGATAAATTGAGGCGGCTAATTCAGCCAGAGTGGGCTGACTCTCTTGATGCAGCCACCAGACAAGGTTCAGGGCGGCGAGCGGGGTGAGCTCTTCGTCTGTGGACAGAGTCAGGCCTTTTTGGAACAACTTAAAAAAACACCCTCCGCTCCAGACTGGCTATCCGGGCTTTTTGATATCCTTGCTCGGTGGTTAACCCCGGTCTTAAATGCAGTAAATCATCCAAACTTTCCGCAGATTCAACATGTTGCGCGTCATACAGTTGCAGGTAAAGATCCACAATTCTTCCCACCCGCGCATCACTGATTTGAGCGAATTGTTGAGACCACAGTTTCTGCTCCCATTCATTGGCGTCATCAATTAATCGCATTGCCTGGCCGAACACAGGATCAGCGGTCGAACTGACATTGGGCAGCTTGTCTGCCATTTTTTCCAATAAAAGATGATCGCGTGCCGTTACTTTTATCGGCAATTCAGGGGAATCAGCAAGTTGAGTGATGATAGCGGATGGAGCAAAAGAGTGGGTTTCTTTTGCAAACGGGGCCGAGCAAGGCAGTACTGCAACCAATAGACAAAACTGAGTTTTCTTGAGCATCAATTAGTTCCTTTAATTAACTAGCTGAGCAAGAAGGAGCTGTTTGATATCACTCCCGGTATGCCATCCAAAATACAGAGGTCAGTTCAATTGTCAGTCTTGTAAATTCTTATTTATCTTTTATCTCTCTATCGAGCCGCCATAGATAAGACCCAACGAAAAAAGGTGCGCCAAAGCGCACCAATCATCCAGCCATATTCGGCAGTGCCGGGATTTACCCCTTGCCTTTTACACTACCAATAAAGGTTTTTCGGGCTGAAGTTGAGCCCAAATGTTCCGCTTCGTTCAACAGTTTCAGCGCCTTATCGACATCACCGGATTTCACCGCGTCTTTAATCGCCTGGTTGAAGTAGTTTTCAGTTTCACTCAGCATTGGCTCTGCTGGTTTTACCGGTGCTGGTGCCGCAACAGGTGCAGGTTGCGCCGTGCTGCCCACCACCACTGGCGTTGAAACCGGCGCAGACTGTATCAAACCAATCATTACGTTGCCCATGCCTTGCTCGGCGGTAGCTTTAATTCTCAAATTACCGGTGGGGATATGTTTGGCAATCGGGTCTGGAATATCCGGCACCGCATTCCCCACGCCCATGGCGTAGGCTTTGGCCGGATCCAGTAATTTGGTGGTTTTGGCCAGATCATCGCGGGTGGTGTAAACTAGCAGATAGATTTGTTTTTGACCCAATGCCGGAGTCAGTTTCATGACACCTTGCAACCGGTCACTGGTCATAATTCCCGCTTTTTCATAAGTGAAATAGCTGGATGGATAATAAGCCGCCGGGCGCATCTGCTCATCTAACACTAATACGCTAGGGGAAAATAATTGGTTATCAGTGACTAAGCTGCTGAGCGTAATCTCCATGGAGCCGCGATCCGCAGGGAGTGCAAACGCAGCAACCGCCCCTTGAACATTTCCTTGGGAAATTTGCGGGCTGGAGGTCGTCAGTTTGATATCTTGCGTCGCCGGCGGCACTAATGGCTGCCATGGCAACTGTTGTAATGTCGCGGTACTGATAGTCGGCGCGATGGAAACATTCGCCGGAGAAATCGTTGATTCGGCTTGAACCGCCAGAGGTGTGATCCCCCCCAGAGCCAATGCCAGACAAAGTGTCAGCAGATTCTTCTTCATTGTTATACCCTCATACATTGAGCGTCGGCGCTAACTGTGCACAGGCAAGGTCGGCAAAGTTAACCAATCCATAACCCTTCATCTTTCAAATCGCAGCAGTGTTGGTTGCCTTTATTCATCTCAGCTACTGCCCTGCTGCGGCTCGAAATCTTTTGGGTTATCACTTTATTGTGTTTTACAAACAGAACAGCCGCCCGAAAGGACGGCTGCATCACTCCTGTTACCACCAAGCTTCGAATTGCGCGCCGAAGGTCACTTCATTATTTTTACCACGGCTGTCGGTACCAATGGTGCCATTTTGCGCTAAGCCATTGTCCACGCCGCCGCGAACATCGTTATAGCCCCACTTCTCATCCCAGTTGGCATAAGTTGCGAAGACACGGATGGCCGGACGTGACCAGATGCTGTCGCCTGCCTGCCATTGTTGTGCCAATGTCAGTTTGTATTGGCCGTTACGGTCACCGGTACGTTGTGATTTCACATTGTCGTAGCCCGCTTCGAGCAAGGTACTCATGATTGGCGTCCATTTGTACATTGGGCGCACACCCACGCTGTACCAAGTGGTGCCGTTGTTGTTGTCCCAGTCAGTATCCTGATACAGGCCGACGTACATCATGTCCCACTTCTCAGCCAGATTAATGGCACCGTGGTCGATAACACGCAGCATGTGACCGTTGTTGTTTACAGATGTCCCTTGTGAATGGCCGCTGTTGTATGAAGTCATGGAGTCAGTGGCGTACTGAATAACAAATTTGTTAAAGCCGCCCATCATGCTTTGGGTGTGTTCAGCGGTCAGCAGCACGCCATCTTTAGACGCATTAGGTGCTAACGCGTAGCTATCCTGAGTGTTGGCGCGGCCGTAATCCACACCAAATTCCAATGTGCCGCCTGGGTTAGTTTCTAAACCGGCTAAACGGATGTCATACACATCGTTGACAGTTTTGTCGGCATCTTTACGCTGATTGTCAATCCAGGCACTTGAACCACCCGCTTCTGAGTTACGGGTTGCTGCCACAGATAATTTACCGAAGCCCAGATCAATAGCCTCTAAACCCGCACCTGGGCCAGAAATATCCCAGTAGTAGAAGTCAATCATATGGACGTCATGACGTTGGTAGAAACGTTTACCGGCCCACATGGTGGAGCCAGGTAATGCTTCGATCAGATTCTTACCCTGCACGTTGGCTTCACGGAAAGCCGGATCAGTGGATTCCCAGTCATCACGCTGTGAAACGGAATACGCGACGTTGGTATCTAAGTAGAAACTCTTATCACCTTCTTTCCACAACTCCTGGCCTAATTTAATTTCCGCATAAGTTTCACATTCGTTACCCAGACGGTATTTACTTTGAGCACCAGTGGCTTTGAAACATTGCTGTTCGCCACCGCTACCCGTCCAGCCGATACCGGAACGCGCATACCCGTGGAAATCAACAGCCAGAGCTTGAGTGGAAAGGACACCAGCGGCAACAGCCAGTGCTATCGGTAACTTGCGCAGAGTAGTCATCAGTAATCTCCTGTTATATTTGCCTGTCGGCATGCGTGCTTTACATTTTCCGAAGCCCGGCGTCGTGGTAACTAGACGCCCAGCTCTTGGTACAACCGCTTGCACGCAGAACCATCTTCACGGAACAGATGACAGCGATACGGCGGCAAACCGATGGCGAATGTTGCACCTTCTTCTACCAGCACCACGTCGTTCTGGCGGTAGACCAGGTTTTGACGTATTGCAGGGATTTGGATGTGAATTTGAGTCTCATTACCCAGTTGCTCTACCACCTGAATCTCGCCTTCCAGCGTCACTTCAGAGGCACTGCTTGGCAGCAGATGTTCCGGGCGAATACCCAAAGACATATTTGCACCGACCTGAACCTGAGTACCTTCCACCGGCAGCCACACTAACTGGCCATTTGGATTGGGCAGCTCTATTTGCACCTGATTTGGTTCAACGGCGGTCACTTTAACCGGTAAAAAATTCATTTTTGGCGAGCCGATAAAGCCCGCAACAAAGCGATTGGCTGGGTAGTGATACAGCTCAAGCGGCTTACCGACTTGCGCCACATTGCCGGCATCCAGCACCACAATTTTGTCCGCCAGTGTCATGGCTTCGACCTGGTCATGGGTGACGTAAATCATGGTGCGTTGCAGGCGCTTATGCAGGCGTGATATCTCAATGCGCATCTGAACCCGCAGTGCGGCATCCAAGTTGGAAAGCGGTTCGTCGAGCAGGAAAACATCCGGCTCTGCGACCAAGGTCCGGCCGATCGCAACACGCTGACGCTGACCACCTGACAAAGCCTTAGGCCGACGCTCCAACAAGTGAGCCAGTTGCAGCACTTCAGCTACCTGATTCACCCGCTGGTTAATTTCCGCTTTCTTCACACCAGCCAACTTCAGGCCGAAAGACATGTTCTCAGCTACAGACAAATGGGGATAAAGCGCATATGACTGAAACACCATGCCAATGCCGCGCTCAGACGGCGGCACTTCATTCATCCGCTTACCACCAATCAACAACTCGCCCGAGGTAATGTCCTCAAGGCCGGCAATCATCCGCAGCAGCGTTGACTTTCCACAGCCCGATGGCCCAACAAAAACCACAAACTCACCGTCATCGATTTCCAAATTGATGTCTCTGGAAATCACAGCCTCACCAAAGGCCTTATAAACGCCACTCAGCGTTACATTAGCCATCTGTTACTCCTTTGCTTACGCAAACAACTTTTCATATGAACCTGACTGAAGAAAAATGGCGGAAGCAAATTCCGGCATGACCCATCGCATTACTCCCAGTCCCCTGATGACTCTCTTGCTGCGCGCCGTTCCGCCATGCCTTAGCAAGGTTGCCCCGGACGACGTCGCGGCCTGAGTATAGGGCTGCACGTTGATTAACGCTTCAACGTCCTGATCTGCCTGGGTAATAATTAACCGAACAACCACATTTCGTTGGTAACCGCATTTCAAAGGTGCTGAGTTTCAAGGGTGTTGACGCTGTTTCGATGACGGCACCGCTTTTCAATGACGGCGATAATGCGGGAGTGCCACTATTTGGTAATCATCCGTAATGAAGTTTTTCATGGGGGAGGAGATGGGAGGATGAGGGAACGACCACCGCGATCAGAAGTTCCATCACAAATACAAATATGTGATCTGCTAAGCAAATTTCGACCTACATTATTGTGTCTGACACCACAGAATAGGCCGCAGTGTTAAGTAGGTCACAATAACTCGTCGGGGGGCGTAGAGGGGGGGAGGATGATGGTGTATCTAGTTGTGACTCAATATGTCAGCGTAATGTATTAGTCTCTGTAATAAATGCATGTAATGACTCACAAGAAAGTCGATACCCACAAAATTGGATAAAAGGATTGGATTATGACTCGCAGCTTCACAAAATCCGGCATTGGTAAGACCGCACGTGTTTTGGCTCTTTCAGCGTTAACTACGCTGGTGCTCTCTTCCTCTGCTTTTGCCAAAATTGAAGAAGGTAAACTGGTTATCTGGATCAATGGCGATAAAGGTTATAACGGGTTAGCAGAAGTCGGTAAAAAATTCGAGAAAGATACCGGCATCAAAGTCACTATTGAGCATCCAGATAAACTGGAAGAAAAATTCCCACAAGTGGCGGCGACCGGCGACGGCCCGGACATTATCTTCTGGGCACATGACCGCTTTGGTGGCTACGCGCAATCCGGCTTACTGGCAGAGTTGCACCCGTCTAAAGCTTTCCAAGACAAACTGTTCCCCTTCACATGGGATGCCGTACGCTTTAATGGCAAGTTGATTGGCTACCCAATCGCAGTCGAAGCTTTGTCTCTGATTTACAACAAAGATTTAGTCAAGGAAGCACCAAAAACTTGGGAAGAAATTCCTGCACTGGATACCGCGCTGCGTGCAAATGGCAAGAGCGCCATCATGTGGAATCTACAAGAACCCTACTTCACTTGGCCACTTATCGCCGCTGACGGCGGTTATGCTTTCAAATCTGAAAACGGCGTTTATGATGTCAAAAACGTCGGCGTGAACAATGCCGGGGCGAAAGCGGGTCTGCAATTTATTGTCGATCTGGTGAAAAACAAGCACATCAATGCTGATACTGATTACTCCATCGCAGAAGCGGCCTTTAACAAAGGCGAAACCGCGATGACCATCAATGGCCCATGGGCATGGTCAAATATTGATAAGAGTAAAATCAATTACGGCGTGACGTTGCTGCCAACCTTCCATGGCCAACCTTCCAAGCCGTTCGTGGGTGTTCTGACTGCCGGTATTAACGCCGCCAGCCCGAATAAAGAACTGGCGACTGAATTCCTGGAAAACTACCTCATCACTGACCAAGGCCTGGCTGAAGTCAATAAAGATAAGCCACTGGGAGCTGTTGCACTGAAATCATACCAAGAGCAACTGTCAAAAGACCCGCGGATTGCGGCGACGATGGATAACGCCACCAAAGGCGAAATCATGCCGAATATCCCGCAAATGGCCGCCTTCTGGTACGCAACTCGCAGTGCGGTGTTAAACGCCATCAGTGGGCGTCAAACTGTGGAAGCTGCCCTTAACGATGCAGCGGCACGTATCGTCAAATAATAGTTTCACCTGCAAAGGGGCGCGGTTCGCCGTGCCCCGACCCAGTTTTCAGTTGTCATGCTGTCACGATGTGCAAAGTCATTGACGTTCAGCAAGGCAGCCAATGAACAAATCCCGATGAGCTTACATAAGTCAGTGATTCGGGTGAGTGAGAGCAGCTAACACCGCTGTAACTTCAAGTACGAAGAGTATGAAAGGGACCATTATGCAGTTATCCCACACCGAGTATCAAAGCCGTAAAAAGAAAACCGCCTGGTGGCAAAGTGATGTCCTTAAATGGCTGATTATCGGCACATTAAGTCTATTCACCTGCTATTTGATCGTGTTGATGTATGCTCAAGGTGAATATCTTTTTGCCATTGTGACGCTGATTCTGGTGAGTCTGGGGCTGTATGTTTTCGCCAATCGCCGCGCTTATGCCTGGCGCTATGTTTACCCGGGTGTTGCCGGGATGGGGCTGTTTGTTCTGTTCCCACTGATTTGCACCATCGCCATTGCCTTCACCAACTACAGCAGTACCAACCAGTTAACATTTGAACGCGCCCAGTTCGTGTTAATGGACCGGCAGTTCCAGACCGGCAAAACCTATACCTTTGGTCTTTATCCAAGCAGTGACCAATGGCGATTGCAGCTGACGAATCCAGATGACAATACTGTCCTGATTTCAGCGCCATTCAGCTTGAATGCCACCGGTGAGCAAAAAATACAGGTTACGCCAGCCAGTGCCGAACAAACCACCGAGCGCGCTTCCTTGCGTATTATTACCCAAAATCGTCAGGCGCTGAGTGGATTGGTGGCGATTTTGCCAGGTGGCGGTGAACTGCGCATGAGCTCACTGCGCCAATTTTCGGGTACCAGCCCGCTTTATAAGCTAGGTGCTGATGGTAAAGAACTGATTAATCAACAAACGGGTGTGACCTATCGGCCAAATCCGGAGGTCGGTTTCTATCAGGCCATCAATGCCGACGGGCAATGGGAAGGTGAAAAACTCAGCCCCGGTTTTACTGTCACTATCGGCTGGAAAAACTTCCTGCGGGTGCTGCATGACGAGGGCATTCAGAAGCCTTTCATCTCAATATTTATCTGGACCATTATTTTCTCACTGCTGACTGTCGTGCTGACAGTGGCGGTCGGTATGGTTCTGGCCTGCGTCGTGCAATGGGATTCCCTGAAAGGCAAAGCCGTCTATCGGGTGCTGCTAATCCTGCCCTATGCCGTGCCAGCGTTTATCTCGATATTGATTTTCAAAGGGTTATTTAACCAAAGCTTTGGTGAAATCAACCTGATGCTGAACCACTTATTTGGTATTAAACCGGCCTGGTTTAGCGACCCTATCACCGCGAAAAGCATGATACTGATCGTCAATACTTGGCTGGGTTACCCTTACATGATGATTTTGTGTATGGGGCTGTTGAAAGCAATTCCTGATGATTTGTATGAGGCATCGGCAATGGACGGCGCAGGCCCGTTCCAGAATTTCTTCCGCATCACTTTGCCTTTGTTGATTAAGCCATTGACGCCACTGATGATTGCCAGTTTCGCCTTTAACTTTAACAACTTCGTACTGATTCAGTTACTGACCAATGGTGGCCCAGACATGATTGGCACCACTACGCCTGCGGGGTACACCGACTTACTGGTCAGCTACACCTATCGTATCGCCTTTGAAGGGGGCGGCGGGCAGGACTTCGGTCTGGCGGCGGCCATCGCAACACTGATTTTCATTCTGGTAGGCGCACTCGCGATACTGAATTTGAAAGCCAGCAAAATGAATTTTGACTAAGGAGGAGATGCAGATGGCCATGGTTCAACCTAAATCCCAGCGTTTGCGTCTATTAGGCACCCATTTTCTCATGTTGTGCTTTATCGCGCTGATTATGTTCCCACTGCTGATGGTGATTACCATTTCACTGCGGCCCGGCAACTTTGCCACAGGGAGCTTAATCCCGGATCAAATCTCTTGGGAACATTGGAAACTAGCACTGGGTATGAGTGTGACTCTTGCTGACGGTAGCGTGACACCACCGCCATTCCCGGTCATGTTGTGGTTATGGAACTCAATCAAAATTGCCGTGATCACCGCGATTGGTATTGTCACACTTTCTACCACTTGTGCTTACGCCTTTGCCCGCATGCGCTTTCGTGGCAAAAGTACCCTGCTGAAAGGGATGTTGATCTTCCAGATGTTCCCAGCAGTGCTGTCTTTGGTCGCGCTATATGCTCTGTTTGACCGCTTGGGGCAATATTTGCCATTTATCGGGCTGAATACCCATGGTGGGGTTATTTTTGCTTATATGGGAGGGATTGCCCTGCACGTCTGGACCATCAAAGGCTATTTCGAAACCATTGATAATTCACTGGAAGAAGCTGCCGCCTTGGATGGCGCAACACCATGGCAAGCCTTCAGACTGGTGCTATTGCCGCTGTCTGTGCCCATTTTAGCCGTCGTATTTATTTTGTCGTTTATTGCCGCCATCACTGAAGTACCGGTCGCGTCATTACTGTTGCGCGATGTGAATAGTTACACCCTGGCGGTGGGTATGCAGCAATATTTGAATCCGCAAAATTACCTGTGGGGCGATTTTGCCGCTGCCGCCGTGCTCTCTGCCATCCCAATCACCGCCGTCTTCTTACTGGCGCAGCGCTGGCTGGTCGGTGGGTTAACCGCCGGTGGGGTGAAAGGTTAAATTGGTGCTAAAGGGGTGACTGTTCCTATGGGCACTCCGGCAGCTCACGCTGCTACGACCCGAACGGAACATTTCCCCTTTGATTAGCATCATCAATTATCTGAATTTATGCCGCTGCTTTACTTGATGTATTTTCCCTCTGGTACTGTGTCTTGGGCGGCCGTCATGGCCGCCATTTTTATGCATCAAGTAAACAGCTATTCTCTTTTTAGCCGCTCGGTATTCGCCAGATACAACGTCACCACCAGCAGCAATATGGAGCCGGAATAAATCAGCGTATCAATCGGATTTTCATGATCGACAATGATCAGCCGGATAATCGCAGTGATCCCGATATAAATAAAATAGCGCAATGGAAAGTGATAGCCGGACTCAAAGTACTTAACAATCAACGCAATAAACTCGAAGTACAGGAAGTAAATCACAATCCCTTCAATCAGCATGTAAGAAGACGTATCCTGATTATTGACGAAGAGTACCTTGCCAAGATGGAAGGTTTCTTTTATCAAAAAGACCACCAAAATAGCGGCCAATGCAATCAACCCCACATTCAGTAAACGCTGTAGATTTTTGGCTATCCACTGTGAGCGCGAATTTTTGGCCATAAATACTCCTATTGAAAGTAGGTGAAATGATCCGGTCGAAAAAAAGCCCCTTACTGGGTAAGGGGCTAATAAGCACGGATCAGAGAGCTTAGCCCTTAAGCTTAACGCCAGCTTTTGAAACGGTTAATCAACGCATTGGTAGAACTGTCATGACTGGTCACATCTTTGTCATCAGCCAGCTCTGGCAAAATACGGTTAGCCAGTTGTTTGCCCAGCTCTACACCCCATTGGTCGAAGGTGTAAATGTTCAGGATAATCCCTTGCGTGAAGATCTTGTGCTCATACAGCGCAATCAGCGCCCCCAAGCTGAACGGCGTAATTTCGCGCAGCAGGATGGAGTTAGTTGGGCGGTTACCCTCGAACACTTTGAATGGCGCAACATGGGCCACTTGCTCAGGTGTTTTACCTGCAGCAGCAAATTCAGCTTCAACTTCTGCCAATGATTTACCGAACGCCAGTGCTTCCGTTTGTGCGAAGAAGTTAGACAGCAGCTTCGCGTGGTGGTCACTCAGGGGGTTATGACTGATAGCTGGCGCGATAAAGTCACAAGGAACCAATTTAGTACCCTGATGGATCAACTGATAGAAAGCATGTTGGCCGTTAGTACCCGGCTCGCCCCAAATAATTGGGCCAGTCTGGTAATCAACCGGGTTGCCGTTACGGTCAACATATTTACCGTTAGATTCCATATTACCCTGCTGGAAGTAAGCCGGGAAACGGTGCATATATTGATCATAAGGCAGAATAGCTTCGGTTTCTGCGCCAAAGAAATCGTTATACCAAATACCAATCAATGCCAACAGAATTGGCAGGTTCTTCTCCGCCGGTGTTTCTGCGAAGTGTTTGTCCATGGCGTGTGCGCCACTGAGCAACGCTTCAAAATGCTCGAAGCCCACTGATAACGCGATAGATAAGCCGATAGCAGACCACAGGGAGTAACGGCCGCCGACCCAATCCCAAAATTCAAACATATTGTTGGTATCAATACCAAAATCGCTAACAGCTTTAGCATTGGTCGACAATGCCGCAAAGTGTTTAGCAACATGCACCGGATCACTCGCGACAGACAAGAACCAGTCGCGCGCACTGTGGGCATTGGTCATGGTTTCTTGCGTGGTGAAAGTTTTTGATGCAACCAAGAATAATGTCGTTTCTGGGTTCAGCGGTTTCAATGTTTCAGCAATATGGGTGCCATCAACGTTAGAAACAAAATGCATATTCAGATGATTTTTGTATGGACGTAGTGCTTCGGTCACCATGTAAGGGCCGAGGTCTGAACCACCGATACCGATATTGACTACATCGGTAATTGCTTTGCCGGTATAACCTTTCCAGTCACCGCCAATCACGCGGTCACAGAAGTGTTTCATTTTCGCCAGTACCGCGTTCACTTCCGGCATCACATCTTTGCCATCAACCACAATCGGGGTATTGCTGCGGTTGCGCAGAGCAACATGCAACACCGCGCGGTCTTCAGTCCGGTTGATTTTCTCACCGGAGAACATGGACTTAATCGCCCCTGCCAGATCAGTTTCTTTGGCTAGCGCTTGCAGTTTTTCCATAGTTTCGCTGGTAATGCGGTTTTTGGAGAAATCCACCAGCATTTGATCATCAAAAGTCGCTGAAAACTTGTTAAAACGCTGATCGTCCTTAGCAAACAGGCTGCTGATTGTGACGTCTTTCATCTGTTCAAAGTGTTGCTGTAACGCTTTCCAGGCAGCGGTTTGACTAGGATTAATATTTTTCATAGCGGCGCTCTTCTAGGCTTAAGGATTAATGAAACGAATACATTGATTGTATCCTGTTACCCTGTGATTGAGATCTCTTTTCTTGCGATAGGTATTATCTCTCGAAACAACATTTGATCTGCTCCGTGTTTTCCTCCCTTCCTACTCCTCCAAAGGCTATCCCATCAGGCAAATGGCGCATTGTCAGTCGATATCCAGTTAAATTAGTTATATGAAGTGACGATTTATTAAATATGAAAATACCTCATGGTCATATCGTTGACAGAAAGCCGATAACCCGTTATTCCTAAAGACCTACTTACGCACCATGTGTGTAAGCCAGAAGAGGTGCGTCGCCCAGGTAAAGTGTCGGAGGAGCCGTGATCCGCTGAAGACATTCGAGGGGGAGCGACGCCGAGACACGATGATTTCGGCCATCAGCGTGTCGACTGCAGGGGCTGAATCCTCTGGGTTGTCACCAATGCCGTTCCTTGTAGGGCGGTCAACAAGGTGGAGCGCTTCTGGGTGTAACGTAGTGTTATTTCTACGCCTGCCCCCTGACTTATCGCTCTTCCCTTGTGCCAAGGCTAATACAGATGACCACCCAAGATGGCATCCCTGACACGAGGTTTTTTTAGATGATTCAAGTAGCTAACCAACAGACTCGCAGCGCCCCCTCCCCGACTGTGGTCGCCAAATTTGGCGGTACTAGCGTGGCAGATTTTGATGCCATGAGTCGCAGCGCTGATGTCGTTTTATCGAACCCGGATGTTCGTTTGGTGATTTTATCGGCTTCAGCCGGTATCACCAATTTGTTGGTCGCGCTGGCCGATGGTTGCGAACAGGAAACACGCGCCCTTCATTTAGATGAAATACGCCGTATTCAATACAGTATTCTCGCTCAACTCGCTAATCCGGCTGTTATCCGTGAAGAAATTGACCGCATGCTGGAGAACATTGGCATGCTGTCAGAAGCCGCCAGTCTGGCGACCTCGGCAGCATTGACAGATGAGCTGGTCAGCCACGGCGAGTTGATGTCGACATTGTTATTTGTCGAACTGTTACGCCAGCGCCAAGTGGCGGTGGAATGGTTTGATGTACGCAAAATCATGCGCACCAATGATCGCTTTGGCCGAGCCGAGCCAGATACCCATGCATTGGCTGAACTGGCTCGAACCCAGTTAGCGCCGCGCATCGAGCATGCCATCATCGTGACGCAAGGTTTTATCGGCAGCGAAAGTAAAGGACGCACCACCACACTTGGCCGTGGTGGTAGTGATTACACTGCGGCACTGTTGGGTGAAGCACTTAATGTCAGCCGCATTGATATCTGGACGGACGTTCCCGGGATTTATACCACTGACCCGCGCGTGGTTCCCGGTGCAAAACGTATTGATAAAATTGCCTTTGAAGAAGCCGCTGAAATGGCGACTTTTGGTGCCAAAGTGCTGCATCCCGCCACCTTATTGCCAGCAGTGCGCAGTGACATTCCGGTGTTTGTCGGCTCGAGCAAAGATCCCGAGGCGGGCGGCACGCTGGTGTGCAATGAAACTTACAATCCCCCATTATTCAGAGCTTTGGCGCTGCGTCGCAAACAAACTTTGCTGACCCTGCATAGCCTGAACATGCTGCACGCACGTGGTTTTCTGGCGGAAGTCTTTAATATTCTGGCGCGCCACAATATTTCAGTGGATTTGATAACCACCTCAGAAGTGAGTGTGGCGCTGACACTGGATACCACCGGCTCGACCTCGACCGGCGACAGCTTGCTGACCAGCTCGCTACTGACCGAGCTTTCCTCCCTGTGCCGGGTCGAAGTAGAAGAAAATCTGGCATTGGTCGCTATTATCGGTAACAACTTGTCGCAAGCCTGTGGGGTGGGCAAAGAAGTTTTCGGCGTGTTAGACCCATTCAATATTCGCATGATTTGCTACGGAGCCAGCAGCCACAACCTGTGTTTCCTGGTGCCCGGCAATGATGCAGAAAAAGTGGTGCAGACTCTGCATCACAATTTGTTTGAGTAACTGACCGTTAAATAACTAACTGTTAAATAACCAATTATTTGAATTACCAGTAAACTCGACAATATTGTTTTATAACAAACCGGGCGCTTTCGTCCGGTTTTTCTTATCTCTGACACTGACGATTAAGGACACTCGCCTCATGTTAGTCAAAATCACCCGGCTGTTCCCACTCTGGGCATTACTGCTCTCAGTCGCGGCCTATTTCCGCCCAACAACATTTATCGGCATCGGCCCTTATGTGGGCCCACTGCTGATGCTTATTATGTTTGCTATGGGGGTCACTCTGCGGCTGGATGATTTCAAACGCGTGTTATCGCGCCCGGCACCGGTCGCGGCGGCAACTTTTTTGCATTATTTGATTATGCCGCTCACCGCCTGGATTCTGGCGATACTGTTTCGCATGCCGCCGGATTTATCTGCCGGCATGGTGCTGGTGGGGAGTGTCGCCAGTGGAACCGCATCTAATGTCATGATTTATCTGGCGAAAGGTGATGTTGCGCTCTCCGTGACTATCTCTGCGGTTTCGACCTTGGTTGGGGTATTCGCAACCCCTCTGCTGACCCGTTTATATGTCGATGCCACCATCAGCGTGGATGTGGTCGGCATGTTAAAAAGCATCCTGCAAATCGTGGTTATCCCCATTACCGCGGGCTTGATTGTCCATCATACTTTTACTAAAACGGTTAAACGTATTGAACCTTACCTGCCTGCTATGTCGATGGTTTGTATTGTCGCCATCATTAGCGCGGTGGTCGCCGGTAGCCAAAGCCACATTGCCTCAGTCGGTTTTGTGGTCATTATTGCGGTTATCCTGCATAACGGTATTGGCTTGTTAAGTGGCTATTGGGGTGGGAAATTATTTGGCTTTGATGAGTCAACCTGCCGGACATTGGCGATTGAAGTGGGTATGCAAAACTCGGGGCTGGCCGCCACTTTGGGTAAAATTTACTTCTCACCACTGGCCGCACTGCCGGGGGCGCTGTTCTCTGTATGGCATAACTTATCTGGCTCACTGTTAGCCGGTTATTGGTCAGGTAAGCCCGTTAAAAAAGACAGCGAATAATTTGTAATCTCTATAATGCTCGGTTTATCAGGGCATGATAGGCCGTGAAAAAATTGATAAGCGGGGGAGATGTGCCGTGTGAGCGCTTATCGGTGTACTTCAGCAACTTCAGGAGATTGCCATGACGGCAATCTCCTTGTTATTTAAGCAATATTAATCAGCATCATAGCCCAAATTAGGTGCTAGCCAGCGCTCAACTTCAGCAACTGGCATCCCTTTGCGGGCCGCATAATCCTCAACCTGATCACGCTGAATCTGTGCTACAGCAAAATATTTGCTGTCCGGATGACTGAAATACCAACCTGATACTGATGCCCCCGGCCACATAGCGTAGGATTCCGTCAGTTTCATGCCAGTGTGGGTTTCCACATCCAATAACTGCCAGATTTGGCCTTTCTCTGTGTGCTCTGGGCATGCCGGATACCCCGGTGCCGGGCGAATCCCTTGATAATTTTCCCGCACTAATTCTTCATTGCTCAGATTTTCATTGGGCGCAAAACCCCAATATACCTTACGCACCCGCTCGTGCAGGTATTCAGCAAAGGCTTCTGCCAGTCGATCAGACAACGCCTTAATCATAATTTTATTGTAATCATCATGTTGAGCATCATAGGCATCGGCCAACGCATCCTCTTCCAGCCCACCGGTAACAGCAAAAGCGCCGTAATAATCAGCTTTACCACTGGATTTAGGCGCAACATAATCCGCCAGACAATAGTTCGGGAAATCGGTTTTCTCCGTTTGCTGCCGTAAGTGATGGCTGACCACCAGCACTTCATCACGCCGCTCATCGCGGTAAATCTCAATATCATCTCCAACACTGTTGGCTGGGAACAGGCCGACGACCCCTTTTGGATGCAGCAAATTCTCTGCCGACAGCTTATCCAGCATGTCATTAGCATCAGCAAACAGGCGCTTAGCCTCTTCCCCGACCACCTCATCTTCCAGAATGCGCGGGTACTTACCCGCCAGCGACCAAGTCATAAAGAATGGCGTCCAGTCGATATAATTGCGGAGAGTTTCAATGCTAGCCTCCACCGCCTGCACACCTAATTTGTGCGCCACTGGCGGCGTGTAATTCTCCCAATCAATAACCGTTTGGTTATCCCGGGCAACTTGCAGGTTGACCGGTGGCGTACGCGGCTTCTTGCGGGCATGCTGGATACGGACTGTTTCATATTCTTTGCGAGTTTTCGCCACAAATTCATCGCGTTGCGTGTCTGATAACAGGGCTGAAACCACACCAACACTACGCGAGGCATTAGAAACATAGGTGGTGGAGCCGCTGTAATTTTGCTCGATTTTAACCGCAGTATGCGCTTTGGAAGTGGTTGCGCCGCCAATCAGCAATGGCAAGGTAAAGCCCTGGCGCTCCATCTCCTTGGCCACATTCACCATCTCATCAAGTGATGGCGTAATCAGGCCAGACAAACCAATAATATCGACCTTTTCTTCTCGCGCGGTGCGCAAGATTTTCTCGGTCGGCACCATCACACCCAAATCAATAATTTCGTAGTTATTACATTGCAGCACCACACCCACAATATTTTTGCCGATGTCATGCACATCACCTTTGACTGTCGCCAGCAGGATTTTGCCCGCCGTAGTGCCTTTCTGTTTACTGGCTTCAATATAAGGTCCGAGATAGGCTACCGCTTGTTTCATCACTCGGGCGGATTTTACCACTTGTGGCAGGAACATTTTCCCTTCACCGAACAAGTCACCCACCACATTCATCCCGGCCATCAGCGGCCCTTCGATGACCTCGATTGGCCGGTCGGCCTCCAGCCGGGCTTCTTCAGTATCCAGCTCGATAAACTCGGTAATCCCTTTGACCAGTGAATATTCCAGGCGCTTCGCTACCGGCCAGCCGCGCCATTCCGCTTGCTGAACCGCCACCTCATCACTTTTACTGCCACGGTATTTTTCCGCCAGATCCAACAGGCGTTCCGTACTGTCATCACGGCGATTAAGAATGACATCCTCAACCGCATCACGCAGTTCATCCGACAGGTCGTCATAAATAGCTAACTGCCCGGCATTGACGATTCCCATATCCATTCCATTACGAATGGCGTAATAAAGGAATACCGCGTGAATAGCTTCCCGCACCGGATCATTACCACGGAAGGAGAACGAAACATTGGAGACGCCGCCTGAAATCATGGCATGCGGCAGCTCAGCTTTGATATCGGCACAAGCTTCAATAAAGTCGACGGCGTAGTTGTTATGTTCTTCAATCCCGGTGGCGACGGCGAAAATATTCGGGTCAAAAATAATATCTTCCGGCGGGAAACCCACTGTTTCAGTCAGAATTTTATAGGCGCGGCGGCAAATCTCAATTTTGCGCGCGCGAGTATCAGCTTGCCCCTGTTCATCAAAGGCCATAACCACCATGGCCGCGCCATAGCGCCGCACCAGTTTGGCATGATGAATAAAAGCATCTACGCCCTCTTTCATCGAAATCGAGTTGACGATGCCCTTACCCTGGATACATTTCAGGCCTTTTTCGATGACATCCCACTTCGAGGAGTCGATCATAATCGGCACTCGGGCAATATCAGGTTCACCGGCGATCAGATTGAGAAAGCGCACCATCGCCGCTTCAGCATCCAACATGCCCTCATCCATATTGATGTCGATGATTTGCGCGCCACTTTCAACCTGCTGGCGAGCCACATCCAGTGCTTCGCCATATTTTTCTTCTTTTATCAGCCGCTTGAAACGGGCCGAGCCCGTCACGTTAGTTCGCTCACCGATGTTAACAAACAGCGTGTTGGCATCGATTGTCAGTGGCTCCAGCCCGGCTAAACGGCAAGCGACCGGAATATCTGGCAATGGACGTGGTGCAACGCCGGCGACAGCTTTCACCATCGCGGCGATATGACGTGGTGTGGTGCCGCAGCACCCGCCGACAATATTCAAGAAGCCCGCTCGCGCCCACTCGCCAATCTGCTCGGCCATCTCTTTGGCCTCCAGATCATATTCACCAAAAGCATTCGGCAAACCCGCATTCGGGTGCGCACTGACATAATATTCAGAAATGCGCGATAACTCGGCGACGTATTGACGCAATTCATCTGGCCCCAAAGCACAATTGAGGCCAAAAGAAAGCGGCTGCACATGGCGCAGGGAATTATAGAAAGCTTCGGTCGTTTGACCTGATAGAGTGCGGCCGGAAGCATCGGTAATGGTGCCAGAAATCATCACCGGCAACAGCACACCCATGGCCTCAAACTCAGATTCAACCGCAAAGGTGGCCGCTTTGGCATTCAGGGTATCAAAGACGGTTTCAATCATAATCAGATCAACACCGCCCTCAATCAGCGCGCGAGTCGATTCACGATAAGCTTCAACCAGTTGATCAAAACTGACATTACGGAACGCCGGATCATTCACTTTTGGCGAGATAGACGCAGTTCGGTTAGTTGGCCCAAGCACCCCGGCGACATAGCGGGGTTTTTCTGGTGTCCGGGCAGTCCATTCATCGGCGCAGATGCGGGCCAGACGGGCAGCTTCATAGTTAATTTCAGCTGACAGCGACTCCATCTGATAATCCGCCATGGCAATGGTGGTGGAGTTAAAGGTATTGGTTTCGAGAATATCAGCGCCAGCTTCAAGATAGGCATTGTGAATAGCAGTAATGACTTCCGGCTTGGAGAGCACCAATAAATCATTATTCCCCTTCAGATCACTGGGCCAATCAGCAAAACGCGCGCCTCGGTAATCCGCCTCTTCCAGTCGATAGCTCTGGATCATGGTCCCCATACCACCATCCAGCACCAAGATCCGTTGTGCTAATTGCTGATGTAATTCCTTAACCTTATTATTTGTAACTGTGTCCACCACTGTCGCCTCTTTACCCTGTTGCCTTGCCATTATCTGATACATCTTTTGTTGTTTATTCGTATCAGACATGCTGAAAACTTATCCTTACAAACCTGTCTGTCATCCTAGCACAAGTTATCGGTGTAATGAGGCCAGTCACAGTTGAGACTTTTTCAGGTAGAAAACCCAGCTCATCGGATGAGCATTTTTTCCTGTTTGCATGCATAATTGAAAAACGAAAATGAGTTCCATAATAATAGATGAGAGGCTGATTTATGGCGTTACCGATTTCGATTAAACGGGGAAAGAAACCCAAGGCAGCCGCACAAACGACCACAGCACCAACCGGTCAGGTTCAATCACTGACACGAGGCCTAAAATTACTGGAATATATTTCCGAAGCGCAGGGAAGTGTCGCACTCACAGATTTAGCACAACAGGCGGGTTTACCTAATTCTACAACTCATCGCCTGTTAACCACCATGCAACAGCAAGGTTTTGTCCGTCAGGTGGGTGATTTGGGTCTTTGGACCATGGGCGCACACGCCTTTATTGTCGGCAGCAGCTTTTTGCAAAGCCGCAATTTGCTGGCAATGGTTCACCCCATGCTACGCCGTTTGATGGATGAATCGGGTGAGACGGTGAATCTGGCGGTACTTGATCACAGTGATTATCAAGCCATTATTATCGACCAAGTGCAATGTACCGCACTGATGCGCATGTCCGCGCCGATTGGCGGCAAACTGCCCATGCATGCCTCTGGTGCCGGTAAAGCTTTTCTCTCCACCCTGCCAGACGACCAACTGGTACAGTTATTACATAAGAAAGGGTTACACGCTTACACCCAACATACCCGCACCAGCCCCGCCAGTCTGAAAGAGAATCTGGCGCTTATCCGCAAGCAAGGCTATTCCTTTGACGATGAAGAACATGCTCTCGGTCTGCGCTGTATCGCAGCTTGCCTGTTCGATGAACACCACGAAGCCTTTGCGGCTATTTCCATCTCCGGCCCGGTATCGCGCATTACCGACGATCGCGTCACAGAACTTGGCGCGCTGGTCATTCATGCTGCGAAAGAAATCACTCAATCTTACGGCGGTGGTAATCGTAACTAATGTACAAGCCGCCGTATGTTGACCGACAAACGGTATTGCCAGGATTTGGCCGGTATGTATTCATTATTGTCAGGTACGAACGTATTCATCAAAAAGCTATTTCCCCATAAATTACGCCCGCATACCTTGCGGAGTAAAATGATTGTTCTGGCAATCATTATGGTTTCACTGCCAACACTGATTATTGGCTATCTGGTTGAAACTGAAGGGCGTGATGCTCTATTACAAGAGAAAAAAGCCAAGCTGTTTGCCGTTACTGCCCTGCTGGATAATGCACTGGCCGACAGCTTTACTCTTTATCGCGACTTACCCAGAGAGCAGCGCATTAAGGCATTGAACCAACATCTGGCGCCAATCACCGATGAAATCACTCATGCTTTTTCCGGTGTTGGCGCCGGTTACTATAACAAAGAGTTAGACGCCATTATTACCTACGCCCCACAGGCGCAATATGGCAATGCTGTCGGAATTAGCATTAATCCGAATCACCCTGGCCATGAAGTCATGAACCGTGGAGAACCGCAGGTAAGCAGTGGCTCTCAGGTTCGCGGCAATATTATGAATGCCATGATCCCTATCAAACGTGATAACCAAATTCAGGGATATATCTGGGCTAACGAACTGTCGAATGATATTGATCGCCAAGCCATGTCGATGGATATCAAAATTATCGTGGTCATTAGCATCGGCTTATTATTGAGCTTAGGGCTGATTATTGCGTTCTCACGCCGTTTCGCCTCTGACATCGATATTATCAAATCCAGTCTGACTAACTTATCACTGAACCTCAACACTGAACTCCCCGCAATGAAAGGAGAAATGGGTGAAATATCCGACAGTGTGAATGCTTTATCCCGCGCCCTGCGCGAAACAAAAACTCTCAATGAATTAATTCTTGAAAGCGCCGCTGATGGCGTTATTTCCGTTGATATTAATGGCTGCGTTACCATGATTAATCCCGCCGGAGAACTCATCACCGGATATAGCCGCAAGGAACTGATAGGCAAACCTTACGCGGAAATATTTGAAAAGATAGATTTCGACAGCCCAGTGCTGGACACTCTCTATCGTGGTATTGAACATGTGGCGTTAGAGCTTGATTATCCTGGAAAAAATAACACGATGCAACTTAGTATCAGTACCAGCCAATTGCGGAATGCGCAGGGGGATACGATTGGTGCATTGGCAATATTTACGGATTTAACGGCTAAAAAAGAAGTGCAGCGCCGCATCGAACAAGCCGAACGGCTGGCAACATTAGGGGAATTAATGGCCGGGGTGGCTCATGAAGTTCGCAACCCACTCACCGCGATTAGTGGATTTGTTCAGATTCTCAAAGACAGTGAAAAAGATCCACAACGCCTCGAATACACCCATATTATCCTGAAAGAAGTGCAGTCGATTAATCGTGTCATCCAGCAGCTACTTGATTTTTCCCGACCCCGCATTGGGCGTTATCATCAAGTTAATTTAAATCAAATTCTGAAAGAAAGCTTAATTCTGGTCAAAACGAAAGGCGTAGAAGCAAGAGTTGACTTCCATGTTCAGCCAGATGAAACTTTAAGTGATATTGAAGCGGATGGGGAATTATTAAAGCAGGTGCTACTTAATATTCTAATCAATGCCGTTCAGTCGATCACTGCCCGTGGAGAAATTGTCATTTCAACTCAAACATTGGATGATAATTATCAGAAAATAACAATTACAGATAACGGTTGTGGTATTGCAGATAACATTAAATCAAAAATATTTGATCCTTTTTATACCACTAAACCCTCGGGAACCGGATTAGGATTATCCATCAGCCAGCGCATTATTGCTTCCCACGACGGTGATATTAGGTTAGAAAGTGAACCTAACAAAGGAACTACATTTATTATTATATTGCCAGTAAAGCATGGCGCAGGAAATATATTATGAAAAAATCCTATCGTATTCTGATTGTTGATGATGAAGAAAACGTTCGCCGCATGTTAACCACGGCTTTTAGTCTTGATGGGCATCAACCTCTTTGCGCCGCTGATGGGCAACAGGCATTGGAGCTATTCAAACAGCAAACACCGGATATCGTACTCATGGATATCCGAATGCCGAAAATAAGTGGTCTTGAAGCCTTACAAATCATGCGGCAAACCCATCAGGAAACACCGGTAATACTGATGACAGCTTATGCAGCAGTTGAGACCGCAGTAGAAGCCCTACGTCTGGGGGCATTTGACTATGTGATTAAGCCCTTTGATTTGGATGAGCTTAAAATCATTATCAGCCGCGCCATGCAATTACAGGAGATGAAACAAGAGATAAACCGCCTGCATCGCGCCCTATCTGATAGCTACCAATGGGGCCGATTGCTCACGAATAGCGCCAAAATGATGGAACTTTGTCGTGATACGGCCAAAATTGCGATGAGTCATGCCAGTGTTTTGATAACAGGTGAGAGCGGAACTGGTAAGGAATTGATCGCTAAGGCCATTCACTATAATAGCCCGCGAGCCAAAGGGCCTTTTATTAAAATAAACTGCGGCGCATTACCGGAATCTTTATTAGAAAGTGAACTATTTGGCCATGAGAAAGGGGCTTTTACCGGCGCTCATATGCAACGCCAGGGCCTATTTGAACGTGCAAATCAAGGTACACTGCTGCTAGATGAAGTGGGCGAAATGCCACTCAATCTTCAGGTTAAATTACTGAGAGTCCTGCAAGAGAAAGAGTTCGAACGTTTAGGCGGCAGCCAAACCATTAAAACAGATATCCGCCTAATTGCCGCCACCAACCGAAATTTGCCGACCATGGTAGAACAAGGTGAATTTCGGCAAGACCTCTTTTATCGCCTGAATGTCATTCATCTTTCCCCATTGCCTCTGCGGGAAAGACCAGAAGATATTCCGTTGTTAGCCAGGCACTTCCTGCAAAAATTCAATGCTGAAAATGGTAAAGAAATCATTGAAATAGATACCAGCGCCCAAGCAATTCTAGATGCTTATCCTTGGCCGGGTAATATTCGGGAACTTTCAAATGCCATTGAGCGCGCCGTCATTATGAGTACCGGATTTATCATCTTCCCTGATGATTTACCCGAACATATACAGCATAAAGCACAAGCCCAACCCAATGTTAACCGGGGTATCTTTGCCGAACAGGGGTTAAGTTTAAAAGAAAATATGAAAGCTTATGAACGTGAACTGATCTGTGCTGCGCTGGCGAATAATCAGGACAATCGAGTACAAACCGCGCGAGCATTAAGTATCAGTCGGCGAGCATTAATGTATAAATTACAAGAATACCGCATCGATTCTCAGTCACAAATCCCCCAAGACAATATATAAATAAACATTAACTTTATTATTTATACTTATTAAAAATAAAACGCTCGAAATCAAATTTATTTGATGGCCGGGCGTTATTTAATCTTTAATTAATTATTGACTATAAAATAAGAGAAACAAGATGTGCACCCCTGTGCAAGAAATTGCACACATTCTTGTTAATTAATATCACATCTTATTAACTGTATTTTTCGCATTTAAATTAACCCAATCAATATCAGCGAGTTAATTATCCTTAAACAAAAATAAACAATAACATTTTAATTGGCATAGTCGTTGCAATTCCTTAATTGAAACTATTTTTTGGGTATCAAATATAAGGGATAACTATGAAAAGAAAACTCATTGATATTGAGCAGGCTACTGAGCATTTCCGTGATGGCATGACCATCATGATCGGTGGCTTTATGGGCGTCGGCGCACCGCCCCGTCTTATTTCCGCATTACTGAACTCCAACGTAAAAGATCTGACGTTAATCAGTACCGACACCGCTTTCGTTGATACTGGCGTCGGGCCACTGGTCGCCAGCGGTAGGGTCAAGAAAGTCATTGCTTCTCATATTGGCACGAACCCAGAAACGGGCCGCCGGATGATCTCGGGAGAAATGGAAGTCGAGCTGGTTCCACAAGGGACATTGGCGGAGCGTATCCGCTGTGGTGGTGCTGGCCTTGGCGGTTTCCTGACACCGACTGGCGTTGGTACTGTGGTCGAGGAGGGAAAACAAAAGATTACTCTGAATGATATCGAATATCTGCTGGAACTGCCTCTGCGCGCCGACCTGGCACTGGTTCGCGCCCACCTCAGTGACTATCAAGGCAATCTGACCTACCAATTAAGCGCCCGTAACTTCAACCCGCTCATGGCACTGGCTGCCGACATTGTTATCGCAGAACCAGAGTCTGTGGTTGATATCGGCAGTATTACCCCTGATTGCGTTATTACCCCCGCCGCATTGATTGACCACATTGTTTGCCCGCAGGAGAACCAATAATGAACGCTAAAGAACTTATCGCTCGCCGCGTCGCCCTTGAGCTACACGATGGCGACATTGTGAATTTGGGCATTGGGTTACCTACTCAAGTGGTCAATTATTTACCGACTGATATTCATATCACCCTGCAATCTGAAAATGGTTTTCTTGGGCTAGCCCCCGTCACCGAAGCGCACCCGAATCTGGTCAATGCCGGTGGCTTGCCCTGCGGTATTTTGCCCGGTGGTGCCGCCTTTGATAGCGCATTTTCCTTTGCACTGATCCGTGGTGGTCATGTCGATGTCAGTGTCCTTGGGGGGTTGCAGGTCGATCAGCACGCCAATCTGGCCAACTGGATGGTGCCGGGGAAAATGGTTCCCGGTATGGGCGGTGCAATGGATCTGGTCACGGGTGCGCGGCGGGTCATTATTGCCATGGAGCATTGCGCCAAAGATGGTTCATCCAAGATCCTCAAACACTGCTCACTGCCACTCACGGCTAAGAATAAAGTCAGCATGGTGGTCACTGAGTTGGCTGTTTTCGGCTTCGAACAGGGCCAGTTGGTCCTGAAAGAATATGCACCGGGTATCACGTTGGAAACTATTGCTGCGAAAACTGATGCCGAATTCTCGGTATCACCTGACCTCAAAGCCATGCCAGTTGCAGTAGAGGAAGGTGCTGTATGATTGGCCGCATCTCTCGATTTTTAACCGGTTTTGTCAGCCGCTATTTACCTGACCCGCTGATTTTCGCCATGTTGCTCACGATGCTGACTTTTGGTATCGCGCTGGCGCTGACTCCCCACACACCGGTTGAAATGGTGCATATGTGGGGCGATGGCTTCTGGAATTTGCTGGCATTCGGCATGCAGATGGCGCTGATTATTGTCACCGGCCATGCGCTGGCAACTTCAGCCCCTGTTAAACGGATTCTGACTCTGACCGCGTCCGTCGCCAAAACTCCTGCCCAAGGGGTGATGCTGGTGACTTTCCTCGGTTCGGTGGCCTGCGTCATCAACTGGGGATTTGGGCTGGTAGTCGGCGCGATGTTTGCACGCGAAGTGGCTCGCCGCATTCCTGGCTCCGATTATCCGCTGTTAATTGCCTGCGCTTACATCGGCTTCCTGACTTGGGGTGGCGGCTTCTCCGGCTCCATGCCTCTGCTGGCGGCCACACCGGGCAACCCAGTGGAACATATTGCCGGCCTTATTCCGGTATCTGAAACCCTTTTCACCGGCTATAACCTGTTCATTACTTTGGGATTAATCCTCGTCATGCCTTTTGTTACCCGCATGATGGTACCAAAACCCCATGAAGTGGTGAGTGTTGACCCGGCGCTATTAGCAGAAGAACCCAGCTTCCAGAAAACCTTATCTGCTGATGCGCCCATCGCAGAGAAGATGGAAGAGAGCCGCATCATTGCGTTCATTATTGGCGCACTCGGTATTGCTTATCTGGGGATGAACTTCTGGGAAAAAGGCTTCAACATCACGATTAATACCGTAAATATGATGTTTATGATTGCCGGTATTTTACTGCACAAAACCCCAATGGCTTATATGCGCGCTATTTCTGCGGCGACTAAAAGTACAGCGGGCATTTTGGTTCAATTCCCATTCTATGCCGGTATCCAGCTCATGATGGAGCATTCCGGTCTCGGTGGTCTGATTACCGAGTTCTTTATCGATGTCGCCACCAAAGACACTTTCCCGATCATGACCTTCTTCAGCTCCGCGCTGATTAACTTTGCCGTGCCTTCGGGTGGCGGTCACTGGGTTATCCAAGGGCCATTCGTGATTCCTGCCGCCCAAGCACTGGGGGCCGACTTAGGTAAGTCCGTGATGGCTATCGCCTATGGCGAGCAATGGATGAACATGGCGCAGCCTTTCTGGGCGCTACCTGCGTTAGCAATTGCCGGTTTGGGGGTCCGGGACATCATGGGCTATTGCGTCACCGCCCTGCTGTTCTCTGGCGTCATCTTCATTATCGGCCTCACCCTCATCTAGCGTCGTGATATAAGGAATTGATTTATGGAAAGTATTGTAATTGTCAGTGCCGTACGTACGGCGATTGGGAGTTTTAATGGCGCATTGGCACCGGTCAGTGCGGTCGATTTAGGGTCAATCGTGCTGCGGGAAGCCATGGCGCGCGCCGGTATCAGCGGTGACAATGTTGATGAAGTTATTTTGGGCAATGTGCTTCAGGCCGGGCTGGGCCAGAACCCGGCGCGGCAGGCACTATTGAAAAGTGGAATACCTGATACCGTCAGCGCCTATACCGTCAATAAAGTTTGTGGCTCAGGTTTGAAAAGCGTGGCATTAGCGGCTCAGGCAATTTTAGCTGGGGATGCTCACACGATTCTCGCCGGGGGCATGGAGAACATGAGTCAGGCACCTTATCTGATGGATAGCAAAGCACGTTGGGGTTATCGTCTGGGTGATGGCCAGTTATTCGACGTGATCCTCAAAGACGGTTTGATGTGCGCCACCAATGATTACCATATGGGCATCACGGCAGAGAATGTCGCGAAAGAATATGGCATTAGTCGCGAAGCTCAAGATGCGCTGGCGTTGGCCTCACAGCAAAAAGCGGTAGCCGCTATTTCAAGCGGTGCTTTCACGAAAGAGATTGTGCCGGTGACAGTGAAAAACAGGAAAGGCGATATCATCGTTGATACCGATGAATTCCCTAAAGCGGCGACGACAGCAGAAGGCTTGGCAAAATTGCGCCCGGCGTTTAGCAAAGACGGTACAGTTACCGCTGGCAATGCATCCGGTATCAATGATGGAGCGGCGGCATTGGTCGTGATGTCAGAAAGCCGCGCCCGGCAGTTAGGTTTGACCCCGCTGGCCCGTATCCGAGGTTATGCCAGTGGGGGTGTCGCTCCTGCCTTGATGGGCATGGGGCCAGTACCGGCAACCCTTAACGCGCTGAAGAAAACCGGGCTGACATTATCAGATATTGACTTGATTGAAGCCAACGAAGCCTTTGCTGCACAGTTCTTGGCGGTAGGGAAAACATTAGAATTCGATGCAAAAAAAGTGAACGTCAATGGCGGTGCGATTGCGCTGGGGCACCCGATAGGTGCCAGCGGCGCACGTATTCTGGTCACTCTGTTACACGCCTTGCAAGCCCACGATAAAACCATGGGATTGGCAACATTGTGTATTGGCGGAGGCCAAGGTACGGCGATGATTATTGAGCGCCTGAATTAATTAGCTCATAATCGCAGTAGGTAATCAGAGTGAAGATACGCATTATTCATTGATTTTAAACAAAATTAAGGCATGTCAAGCAAAAGGATTTTGGGTGCGCCCTGCGCGCAGAACCCAGAGCGTATAGGTAATACGTGAGGAGTTCGAGCACAGTGCAAACCCAAAATCCGCACGCGCAGTCGCCGTTAATTTAAAGATCGCTGGGAGAATCGTTGTTTCCGTCGATAGGCAAAAACATCCTCCACATGCCCATCTTTAATACGCTGTTGTAACCCACGCCAATAACTGGCATGGAACAGGTCACTGTGCATTTCCTCGAAAAAGTGCCGCACTTTCCGGTCACTGCACAAGAAGTGGCGAAACTCTTCAGGGAAAACATCATTGGGTGACACGCTATACCATGGCTCGCTGGCCATCTCATCCTCAGGATAACGCGGTGGTGGAATATCGCGGAAATTCACCTCAGTCATATAGCAAATTTCATCATAATCGTAGAACACTACGCGCCCATGACGAGTGACACCAAAGTTCTTAAACAGCATGTCACCGGGGAAAATATTCGCCGCAGCCAGTTGCTTAATGGCATTACCGTATTCTTCAATAGAATCCTTCAATTGCTGATCATTTGCCTGCTCCATATAGAGATTCAATGGCGTCATCCGCCGCTCCATATACAGGTGCTTAATAATGATTTGGTCACCTAAGTCTTCCAGTTTCTCTGGCACTTCCCGCCGCAACTCTGTCAGTAATTCAGCACTAATGCGATTTTTATCAATGACAAAATTCTCATACTCTTGGGTATCCGCCATGCGCCCTACCCGGTCATGCTCTTTAACCAATTGATAGCATTCTAAAACCCGCGCCTGACTGACTTCTTTTTGCGGGGCAAACTGATCTTTAATTATCTTAAAAACCCGATCAAATGACGGCAAGGTAAAGACCAACATCACCATGCCTTTGACCCCAGGCGCAATAATAAACTGTTCGCTAGATTGATGAACAAAAGTGAGATATTCACGATAGCTTTCGGTTTTGCCGTGCTTTTGGCAGCCAATAGCCATATACAATTCAGCAGTAGATTTGCCGGGTAAGATTTCCCGCAGCCATTCCACCATCGCCGCAGGTAATGGCGCATAGACCATAAAATAAGAGCGGGCAAAGCCGAACACGATACTGGCCTCAGCTTTGCTGGTCAGACAGGTATCAATAAATAGCGCGCCGGATTCATTATGATGAATAGGTAACAGGAATGGGAAGACTTCGTCCGCGAATCGCAATTTCCCTACCAGCCAGGCGGCTTTATTGCGGTAAAACAGTTCATTCGCAATTTGAAAGCGCGCACTCACCAGTTGTTCATCTGTAAATGTGTTCCGCAATGCCGCCACAATGTAGCCAATGTCTCTGGGTAAATCTTCCCATGGTAAACGTAGCGGTAAATCATTGAGTACCAGTTGTAACATGCCGCTCAGATTACCTTGGGGAGTAAAATCACGCGCTAATGGCCGGGGGATCTCACGAAAGCGCCGCTCCGGTTGTGAACTGAAAACAAACAATTTATCCGGTGTTAAATCACGGTGTTTGAATAACCGGCAATAAACTGAATTAAAGAAACTTTCGGCTATTTCAAAACGGGGATAATCCGGTAACAACCCTGTGTAGATTTCTTTTACCCGCGCGAGGAAATCCACATTAAAACAGCGCTGATCCGTGATATGTTTCAGTTGCTCAACCACCAATCCCACATGACTATCATAGAGGTGAATACGTTTTTTCATCGCCTGCTGTACTGCTTGCCAATCCGCCTGTTCAAAACGGTGTTGAGCGCCCGCAGTAACCTCCAGGAAACGCCCATATTGCGCATCGAATCCCTGCAAAATTGTCTGAGCGATTAATTGTTCCAGCTTTGTCACCATGCTCACCCCCTGCCATACGGAACAGAGCCTGCATAAGCAGGCTCCTGATAAAATACACGGTCATTCAAACAGCGAATTAAAATTGCTGTTCTTCCGTCGAGCCAGTCAATGCTGTTACCGATGACTGGCCGCCCTGAATGATATTAGTGACTTTATCAAAGTAGCCGGTGCCCACTTCTTGTTGATGAGATGCAAATGTATAGCCGCGTTCAACAGCTGCGAATTCTGGCTGTTGCACCTTCTCAACATAGTGCTTCATACCCTCGCCTTGCGCGTAAGCATGAGCCAAGTCGAACATGTTGAACCACATGCTGTGGATGCCCGCCAGAGTAATAAATTGATATTTGTAACCCATGGCTGACAACTCATCCTGGAAACTGGCAATCTGCTGGTCTGTCAGGTTCTTTTTCCAGTTAAATGATGGCGAGCAGTTGTAAGCCAATAATTTACCTGGGAATTGTGCATGAATAGCATCAGCAAAACGTTTAGCTAACGCCAAGTCTGGCGTTGAAGTTTCGCACCATACCAAATCGGCATAAGGGGCATAAGCCAGACCACGGCTGATAGCTTGCTCAATACCAGCATGTGTACGGAAGAAACCTTCAGCAGTGCGCTCACCCGTAATAAATTCGCTGTCATACGGGTCACAATCTGAGGTCAGAAGGTCAGCCGCATCAGCATCAGTGCGGGCAATCAGCAGGGTTGGAACCCCGAGAACATCAGCAGCCAGACGCGCAGCAACCAACTTCTGAATAGCTTCCTGAGTCGGCACCAATACTTTGCCACCCATATGACCACACTTCTTCACAGCGGCCAGTTGGTCTTCGAAATGCACCCCAGCAGCACCCGCCTCAATCATGGCTTTCATTAATTCAAACGCATTCAGCACGCCACCAAAACCGGCTTCGGCATCCGCGACAATGGGCAGGAAATAATCAGTATAACCTTTGCTGCCTGGCTCAATATTATTCGACCATTGAATCTGATCTGCGCGACGGAAACTATTATTTATCCGTTTAACCACCGCAGGAACTGAGTCGACCGGGTATAACGACTGGTCCGGATACATACTTGATGCAGTGTTAGCATCAGCCGCAACCTGCCAGCCCGACAGATAAATAGCCTCGACCCCAGCTTTCGCTTGCTGCAAGGCCTGACCACCGGTTAATGCCCCCAGACAGTTGATATAATCTTTACGTGATTTACCGTGCAGCAATTCCCATAAGCGCTTAGCGCCATGCTGCGCCAGTGTGCATTCTGGGTTAACCGAGCCGCGCAACTTAACCACTTCTTCAGCACTGTACGGGCGAGTAATTCCCTCCCAGCGCGGTGATGTCCATTCCTGTTCCAATTGCTGAATTTGTTGAGTACGAGAGGTAGCCATGGTGATATTCCTTATTGTCTAATTTTGTAGGGTTTAATAACGGACTCAGGCCAGTAATGCGTAGCCCGGTAAGGTCAGGAAGTCGATAAGCTCGTCTTGTGTTGTAATCCGCTCCATCAGACGTGCGGCTTCTTCAAACCGCCCGCCATCAAAACGCTCTGCACCAAGTTCAAACTTCACTACCTGCATTTCCTCACTCAACATGCTTCGGAACAGCTCTTTCGTCACCGTCTGGCCATTGCTCAGGCTTTTCTGGTGATGTATCCATTGCCAGATAGAAGTACGGGAAATCTCTGCCGTCGCGGCATCCTCCATCAGGCCATAAATCGGCACGCAACCATTGCCAGATATCCATGCTTCAATGTATTGCACCGCCACCCGAATATTCGCTCGCATCCCTGCTTCGGTGCGTTCACCAGAGCAAGGCTCCAATAATTCAGCGGCGGCAATCGGTTTATCTTGCTCGCGACTAACGTCTAATTGATTTGGTCGGTCGCCCAATACCTTGTTAAAGACTTCCATCACTGTGTCAGCAAGCCCTGGGTGAGCGACCCATGTGCCATCATGACCATTGCTGGCTTCTAACTCTTTGTCTGCACGGACTTTATCCAATACCTGCGCATTTATGACGGGATCTTTATTCGGGATAAATGCCGCCATGCCCCCCATCGCCAAAGCACCACGTTTATGGCAGGTTTTTATCAGTAAACGGGAGTAAGCACTCAAGAACGGCTTATTCATAGTGACCGATTGGCGATCGGGTAACACGCGATCAGCATGGTTTTTCAGTGTTTTGATATAGCTGAAGATATAGTCCCAGCGGCCACAATTGAGGCCCACAATATGATGGCGCAGGTGATAAAGAATCTCATCCATTTGGAATACCGCAGGTAACGTCTCAATTAATACCGTGGCTTTGATGGTGCCTTGCGGTAAGTCGAAACGCTGCTCGGTAAAGGTGAAAACATCACTCCACCACGCGGCTTCTTGGTAAGACTGCATCTTTGGCAGATAAAAGTATGGGCCACTACCATTGGCAAGTAATTGCTTATAGTTATGATAGAAATACAAAGCAAAATCGAACAGGCCACCTGGGATTGGCTCCCCCTGCCACGTCACATGTTTTTCCGGTAAGTGCAGGCCACGAACCCGTGCAATCAGTACCGCAGGATTAGGTTTAAGCTGATAAATTTTGCCGGATTCATTTGCATAGGAAATCGTCCCTTTCACCGCATCATGCAGGTTAATCTGACCATCAATGACTTTGTCCCAGCTTGGGGCCAGTGAATCTTCAAAATCAGCCATAAAGACTTTCACATTGGCATTAAGGGCATTAATCACCATTTTGCGCTCAACAGGCCCGGTAATCTCAACACGGCGATCACGTAAGTCAGCAGGAATTCCCTGGATTTTCCAGTTACCATCACGAATGGAATTAGTTTCCGAAATAAAATCCGGCAATGCGCCTTGATCTATCTTTTTTTGCCACGATGCCCGTGCTGCAAGGAGCTCGCTGCGAGATCGTGCAAATCTCGGCACCAATTCTGTTAAGAATTCGATAGCTTCATCCGGCAAAACCTGTCGCTCTGCAGCAGTAAATTGCTGTGTGAAAACTAACTCCGTGCCAACCAACTGTTGTGTCATTTCCCTTCCCCTTCCCAATCTCACGACTTTCACATCAACGCTAATGTAGCGTCATTCTTGGATTCGTATCGGGTAATGCGTTCCAACCAGAAATTGAAGGCCAGATTTTATGGTTACTTTTCACCCCGACAGAACTAAGAATAATCAATTAATTTAGAAAATCAAAAACGATTTCCATTTTTATTTAAAATAATTATTTAATCTTTAATTATCATATTGTTAACATAATGATAAATATTAGGCGGATAGGAACTGACTTCCATTAGTTATTTTTTTGCATGATAACTTATTGTTTAATAAAGAGATCAGACCAGTTTACATGAGGGAAATAGGCTCCATCAGAGCCAAAAACAGAAAGGCGGCCTCGATTCAGCCGCCTTTGTTAACATTAAAAGAGAGGAAATATCAGTCGAGGGTAGGATTCATATGGCGCAAATCAAATGGCGTGATTTGGTAAACGTAGTAGTTTAACCAATTAGCAAACAACAGATGCCCGTGGCTGCGCCAGGATGCTTTTGGTGGTAATGAAGCATCATCATTGGGGAAATAATTGAGCGGAACTTGAGGGTTCAGACCCGCGGCCAGATCCCGTTGATATTCACCGGCAAGGGTATCAACATCATATTCAGGGTGGCCCGTGACAAACGCAACTCGCTTATCTTTACTGGCAAACAGATATGCCCCCGCTTCTTCCGATGAGACCAGAATGTCCAAATCCGTGTATTGCTGGAGCACTTCAACGGGGAAATCTGCATAGCGGGAATGGGGGGCCAAGAATGTCTCATCAAACCCGCGCGTGAGGAGGGCCAGTGGTTTCTCTGTCTGGTGCGGGTAAATACCTGAGAGCTTAGTCTCGCGCGTCATCTTAGGGATACCGTATAAGATATTTAATGCCGCCTGTACCGCCCAACACACAAACAAGGTCGAAGTAACATGATCTTTTGCCCAGGCAATAATGCGCTCAATCTGTGGCCAATAAGCAACATCACAGAAATCGACCAACCCCAGCGGAGCCCCTGTCACAATCAAACCATCAAAGTTTTGCTCCTGAATATCCTCAAAATCACAATAGAAGTTGTTCAGATGTTCCGCAGGTGTATTTTTTGACTCGCGGCTGTCAATCCGCAGTAATTGAATATCAATCTGTAGAGGCGAGTTAGAGAGTAAACGCAGGAATTGATTTTCCGTCTCAATTTTTTTAGGCATCAGATTCAAAACCAACACCTTCAGGGGCCGAATTTCCTGAGTTTTCGCACGCGATGAGGTCATGACAAAAACATTCTCATTACGCAAGAAACTCACCGCAGGTAATTCATCAGGAACCCGAATTGGCATGCCTATATCCTCAATATATCCGTTTATACGTTTAGACTTCTAGATGCCCGAAGATAGCGGGTTTTCAGTAAAAAGTCGAGCAATCTGAGACAACCTGAAAATGTTTCATTGCTGATGATTTCAGCATCTAGAGTGTAGCAAACGGCCAATATTTATTTTATATATGATAGAAATGCAAAAACCCCCTGTATCAACAGAGGGTTAGGGAGTATTTATCAATATGATATGATTTTTAATGAATGATATGAAAATACTGATCAGCCAATCTATAGGCCACTGACACTTTATCAAAAGGTAGAAATATAGATATTTACTGAAAAGCTGAAAAGCAAAAACCCCACGCTTTTGGCATGGGGTCTTTACTTGATTTGATACCTGGCAGTGTCCTACTCTCGCATGGGGAGACCCCACACTACCATCGGCGCTACGGCGTTTCACTTCTGAGTTCGGCATGGGGTCAGGTGGGACCACCGCGCTATTGCCGCCAGGTAAATTCTTTTCTACAACTACCGAACTTTAACCCATGTAACTGGTGCTGATACCCAGAGTCGAACTGGGGACCTCACCCTTACCAAGGGTGCGCTCTACCAACTGAGCCATATCAGCAACTAAATTTGATGCCTGGCAGTGTCCTACTCTCGCATGGGGAGACCCCACACTACCATCGGCGCTACGGCGTTTCACTTCTGAGTTCGGCATGGGATCAGGTGGGACCACCGCGCTATGGCCGCCAGGCAAATTCTGTCTAAACTAACCCGCTATGTAATCCTACACACAGCCAGCCAGCCCAATCTCGGAACGTCGCTGAAAATCTCTCTCAAACACAAAACACCTTCGGTGTTGTAAGGTTAAGCCTCACGGATCATTAGTACTGGTTAGCTCAATGCATCGCTGCACTTACACACCCAGCCTATCAACGTCATAGTCTTTAACGTTCCTTCAGGGGGCTTAAAGCCCCAGGGAAGACTCATCTCGAGGCAAGTTTCCCGCTTAGATGCTTTCAGCGGTTATCTCTTCCGAATTTAGCTACCGGGCAATGCCATTGGCATGACAACCCGAACACCAGTGATTCGTCCACTCCGGTCCTCTCGTACTAGGAGCAGCCCCTCTCAATCTTCCAACGCCCACGGCAGATAGGGACCGAACTGTCTCACGACGTTCTAAACCCAGCTCGCGTACCACTTTAAATGGCGAACAGCCATACCCTTGGGACCTACTTCAGCCCCAGGATGTGATGAGCCGACATCGAGGTGCCAAACACCGCCGTCGATATGAACTCTTGGGCGGTATCAGCCTGTTATCCCCGGAGTACCTTTTATCCGTTGAGCGATGGCCCTTCCATTCAGAACCACCGGATCACTAAGACCTACTTTCGTACCTGCTCGAGCCGTCACTCTCGCAGTCAAGCTAGCTTATGCCTTTGCACTAACCTCACGATGTCCGACCGTGATTAGCTAACCTTCGTGCTCCTCCGTTACTCTTTGGGAGGAGACCGCCCCAGTCAAACTACCCACCAGACACTGTCCTCACCCCGGATCACGGGGCCGAGTTAGAACATCAAACATTAAAGGGTGGTATTTCAAGGTTGGCTCCACGCAGACTGGCGTCCACGCTTCGATGCCTCCCACCTATCCTACACATCAAGGCTCAATGTTCAGTGTCAAGCTATAGTAAAGGTTCACGGGGTCTTTCCGTCTTGCCGCGGGTACACTGCATCTTCACAGCGAGTTCAATTTCACTGAGTCTCGGGTGGAGACAGCCTGGCCATCATTACGCCATTCGTGCAGGTCGGAACTTACCCGACAAGGAATTTCGCTACCTTAGGACCGTTATAGTTACGGCCGCCGTTTACTGGGGCTTCGATCAAGAGCTTCGCCTTGCGGCTGACCCCATCAATTAACCTTCCAGCACCGGGCAGGCGTCACACCGTATACGTCCACTTTCGTGTTTGCACAGTGCTGTGTTTTTATTAAACAGTTGCAGCCAGCTGGTATCTGCGACTGGCTTCGGCGCCGAGAGCAAGTCTCTTTACCTAATGCCAGCGTGCCTTCTCCCGAAGTTACGGCACCATTTTGCCTAGTTCCTTCACCCGAGTTCTCTCAAGCGCCTGAGTATTCTCTACCTGACCACCTGTGTCGGTTTGGGGTACGATTTAATGTTACCTGATGCTTAGAGGCTTTTCCTGGAAGCTTGGCATCAACTACTTCATCACCGTAGTGACTCGTCATCACACCTCAGCGTTGATAAGCAACCGGATTTACCAAGTCGCTCCGCCTACATGCTTAAACCGGGACAACCGTCGCCCGGCTAGCCTAGCCTTCTCCGTCCCCCCTCGCAGTAACACCAAGTACAGGAATATTAACCTGTTTCCCATCGACTACGCTTTTCAGCCTCGCCTTAGGGGTCGACTCACCCTGCCCCGATTAACGTTGGACAGGAACCCTTGGTCTTCCGGCGTGCGGGCTTTTCACCCGCATTATCGTTACTTATGTCAGCATTCGCACTTCTGATACCTCCAGCAACCCTCACAGGTCACCTTCAACGGCTTACAGAACGCTCCCCTACCCAACAACACCTAAGTGTCGCTGCCGCAGCTTCGGTGCATGGTTTAGCCCCGTTACATCTTCCGCGCAGGCCGACTCGACCAGTGAGCTATTACGCTTTCTTTAAATGATGGCTGCTTCTAAGCCAACATCCTGGCTGTCTATGCCTTCCCACATCGTTTCCCACTTAACCATGACTTTGGGACCTTAGCTGGCGGTCTGGGTTGTTTCCCTCTTCACGACGGACGTTAGCACCCGCCGTGTGTCTCCCGTGATAACATTCTTCGGTATTCGGAGTTTGCATCGGTTTGGTAAGTCGGGATGACCCCCTAGCCGAAACAGTGCTCTACCCCCGAAGATGAGTTCACGAGGCGCTACCTAAATAGCTTTCGGGGAGAACCAGCTATCTCCCGGTTTGATTGGCCTTTCACCCCCAGCCACAAGTCATCCGCTAATTTTTCAACATTAGTCGGTTCGGTCCTCCAGTTAGTGTTACCCAACCTTCAACCTGCCCATGGCTAGATCACCGGGTTTCGGGTCTATACCTTGCAACTAGACGCCCAGTTAAGACTCGGTTTCCCTACGGCTCCCCTATTCGGTTAACCTTGCTACAAAATATAAGTCGCTGACCCATTATACAAAAGGTACGCAGTCACACCACGAAGGTGCTCCCACTGCTTGTACGTACACGGTTTCAGGTTCTATTTCACTCCCCTCGCCGGGGTTCTTTTCGCCTTTCCCTCACGGTACTGGTTCACTATCGGTCAGTCAGGAGTATTTAGCCTTGGAGGATGGTCCCCCCCATATTCAGACAGGATGTCACGTGTCCCGCCCTACTCATCGAGTTCACAGCAAGTGTGTTTTTGTGTACGGGAGTATCACCCTGTACCCTGCGACTTTCCAGACGCTTCCACTAACACACAAACTGATTCAGACTCTGGGCTCCTCCCCGTTCGCTCGCCGCTACTGGGGGAATCTCGGTTGATTTCTTTTCCTCGGGGTACTTAGATGTTTCAGTTCCCCCCGGTTCGCCTTGCATGGCTATGTATTCACCATGCAATAGTGCAACGAATTGCACTGGGTTTCCCCATTCGGGTATCGTCGGTTGTAACGGTTCATATCACCTTACCGACGCTTTTCGCAGATTAGCACGCCCTTCATCGCCTCTGACTGCCTAGGCATCCACCGTGTACGCTTAGTCGCTTAACCTCACAACCCGAAGGTGTCTTTACAGACATCGTCGTATTGCGATCATTTGAGAGACTCTAATACAGGTTAATCCTTATCTCAGTAAATCTACGGAGAGATAAGTTTCAGCTGTATTGTTTCAATTTTCAGCTTGTTCCAGATTGTTAAAGAGCAATATTTCACAACACACTGAGTCTTACGACCGCAGTACGTTTTGAAATAATTTTTTATATGGTGGAGCTAAGCGGGATCGAACCGCTGACCTCCTGCGTGCAAGGCAGGCGCTCTCCCAGCTGAGCTATAGCCCCATATAAAAAGCAAATCACCTTATTGCTGCAACTCATTTTCAGACAAGGCACAGATACGCGACGTTTATTGTTATAAACGAGTGTGACTGTAACGCAGTATGGGGATGAGTTGGTGGGTCTGAGTGGACTTGAACCACCGACCTCACCCTTATCAGGGGTGCGCTCTAACCACCTGAGCTACAGACCCAACAAGGTACTAAAGCCCGACTAATTTCTCAGCCCGGCCTTATTTGCTCGTTACTTTCTATCAGACAATCTGTGTGGACACTGCGCAATGCGTATCGTTAGGTAAGGAGGTGATCCAACCGCAGGTTCCCCTACGGTTACCTTGTTACGACTTCACCCCAGTCATGAATCACAAAGTGGTAAGCGCCCTCCCGAAGGTTAAGCTACCTACTTCTTTTGCAACCCACTCCCATGGTGTGACGGGCGGTGTGTACAAGGCCCGGGAACGTATTCACCGTAGCATTCTGATCTACGATTACTAGCGATTCCGACTTCATGGAGTCGAGTTGCAGACTCCAATCCGGACTACGACAGACTTTATGTGGTCCGCTTGCTCTCGCGAGTTCGCTTCACTTTGTATCTGCCATTGTAGCACGTGTGTAGCCCTACTCGTAAGGGCCATGATGACTTGACGTCATCCCCACCTTCCTCCGGTTTATCACCGGCAGTCTCCTTTGAGTTCCCACCATTACGTGCTGGCAACAAAGGATAAGGGTTGCGCTCGTTGCGGGACTTAACCCAACATTTCACAACACGAGCTGACGACAGCCATGCAGCACCTGTCTCACAGTTCCCGAAGGCACTAAAGCATCTCTGCTAAATTCTGTGGATGTCAAGAGTAGGTAAGGTTCTTCGCGTTGCATCGAATTAAACCACATGCTCCACCGCTTGTGCGGGCCCCCGTCAATTCATTTGAGTTTTAACCTTGCGGCCGTACTCCCCAGGCGGTCGACTTAACGCGTTAGCTCCGGAAGCCACGCCTCAAGGGCACAACCTCCAAGTCGACATCGTTTACAGCGTGGACTACCAGGGTATCTAATCCTGTTTGCTCCCCACGCTTTCGCACCTGAGCGTCAGTCTTTGTCCAGGGGGCCGCCTTCGCCACCGGTATTCCTCCAGATCTCTACGCATTTCACCGCTACACCTGGAATTCTACCCCCCTCTACAAGACTCTAGCTTGCCAGTTTCAAATGCAGTTCCCACGTTAAGCGCGGGGATTTCACATCTGACTTAACAAACCGCCTGCGTGCGCTTTACGCCCAGTAATTCCGATTAACGCTTGCACCCTCCGTATTACCGCGGCTGCTGGCACGGAGTTAGCCGGTGCTTCTTCTGCGAGTAACGTCAATCACTGCGGTTATTAACCACAATGCCTTCCTCCTCGCTGAAAGTGCTTTACAACCCGAAGGCCTTCTTCACACACGCGGCATGGCTGCATCAGGCTTGCGCCCATTGTGCAATATTCCCCACTGCTGCCTCCCGTAGGAGTCTGGACCGTGTCTCAGTTCCAGTGTGGCTGGTCATCCTCTCAGACCAGCTAGGGATCGTCGCCTAGGTGAGCCGTTACCCCACCTACTAGCTAATCCCATCTGGGCACATCCGATGGCGTGAGGCCCTAAGGTCCCCCACTTTGCTCTTGCGAGGTCATGCGGTATTAGCTACCGTTTCCAGTAGTTATCCCCCTCCATCAGGCAGTTTCCCAGACATTACTCACCCGTCCGCCGCTCGCCGGCGAAGTAGTAAACTACTTCCCGCTGCCGCTCGACTTGCATGTGTTAGGCCTGCCGCCAGCGTTCAATCTGAGCCATGATCAAACTCTTCAATTTAAGATTTGTTTGATTTGCTACTAATGAAAGTAGCGATGCTCAAAGATTACTTTCTGCAAATATGCATTCGAACCGAGGTTCAAATGTGTACTGCTTTGGTCACTCTTCAAGACTTTGATATTGCTTTTGCCTGTCGAAACAGGCTTCGATATCGTCTTGCGAGTGCCCACACAGATTGTCTGATAAATTGTTAAAGAGCAGTGCGTTATCAACCGGTGGTTGGTAACGCGAGGTGCGCATATTACGCTTTCCTCATTCAGAGTCAACTACTAATTTCGTTGATTTTCTCTGTTCTCTCTGCCGGTCACTTAACTACTTGATTCGTTGTGTGCCGTCTCGATGGATGCGCATTATAGGGAGTTCTCCGCCGCCCGCAACCGCTAATTTCAATAAAAATGACTGTTTGCTGCATTCCACAGCAAAACCCCGCCTTATACCCTGTTGTACACAAACTTATCCACAGATTGAAACTGAACTTAAAATTGACGAGCATCGCGCAATCGTTTTCGCTACAATTCCCCGCGTCGAAAAAGAGTGACCTCGTTGGCAAAATATCGAAGGTATGAGGTGGTTTTTTATAAAATGAGGAAATACGGCGCGTAATAAAGCGTATTTTGGTTCTGTTAAGGGCTTATTCTCGTATAAAAGTCACTACTGGCTGGTGTGGCCCCTCTGTTGGGACGTTATTTGAATCTGTTTTTCTCTTTATATCGCTATATAGATAGAAGAGATTCATGTAACGCTCTATTGATTGCGAAGAACAACTGCGACTCCAAAGCCAAGGGATAAAACCATGCAACAACGCCGCCCAATCCGCCGTGCTCTACTCAGTGTATCTGACAAAGCCGGTATCGTTGAATTCGCCACTGCACTTTCACAACGTGGTATCGAGTTACTTTCTACTGGCGGAACTGCCCGCCTGTTGGCTGATGCTGGCCTGCCAGTCACCGAGGTTTCTGACTATACCGGTTTCCCGGAAATGATGGATGGACGCGTTAAGACTTTACATCCTAAAGTGCATGGCGGCATTTTAGGCCGCCGCGGTAAGGATGACGGCATCATGGCTCAACATAACATTCAGCCAATTGATATTGTGGTCGTTAACTTATATCCATTCGCCCAGACTGTCGCCCGCCCAGATTGCTCACTGGAAGATGCCGTTGAGAATATTGATATCGGTGGCCCAACCATGGTGCGCTCTGCAGCCAAGAATCATAAAGATGTCGCCATTGTGGTTAAAAGCAGTGATTACCCGGCCATTATTGCCGAGCTGGATGAGAATGACGGCTCATTGACCTACCCAACCCGTTTCGACCTGGCAATTAAAGCTTTTGAACATACCGCCGCTTACGACAGTATGATTGCGAACTACTTCGGCGCGCTGGTGCCACCTTACCATGGTGATACCGAGCAACCATCAGGCCGCTTCCCTCGCACCCTGAATCTTAACTATATCAAGAAGCAGGATATGCGTTACGGTGAGAACAGCCACCAGCAAGCCGCCTTCTATATAGAAGAAGATGTTAAAGAGGCATCCGTTGCTACTGCAACTCAGTTGCAGGGTAAGGCCCTGTCCTATAACAACATCGCCGATACCGATGCTGCGCTTGAGTGTGTAAAAGAATTCGGCGAACCGGCATGTGTGATTGTCAAGCATGCCAACCCGTGTGGCGTGGCTATTGCTGACTCTCTGCTGGCAGCTTATGACAAAGCTTATAAAACCGACCCAACTTCTGCTTTCGGCGGCATCATTGCCTTTAACCGCGAGTTGGATGCTGAGACAGCCAGCGCTATTATCAGCCGTCAGTTCGTTGAAGTAATTATCGCCCCTTCCGTCAGTGTGGAAGCATTGGCGCTATTAGCCGCTAAACAGAATGTCCGCGTTCTGACCTGCGGTCAGTGGCAAGAACGTTCTGCTGGTTTGGACTTCAAACGTGTCAATGGCGGGCTGTTGGTGCAAGACCGCGATTTGGGCATGGTGACTGAGGCGGATTTGCGGGTGGTTTCCAAACGCCAGCCGACCGAACAAGAGCTGCGTGATGCCCTGTTCTGCTGGAAAGTGGCCAAGTTCGTTAAATCTAATGCCATTGTTTATGCGCGGGACAATATGACTATCGGAATAGGCGCAGGCCAAATGAGCCGTGTGTATTCGGCCAAAATAGCCGGTATCAAGGCGGCAGATGAAGGTTTGGAAGTCGCGGGTTCAGCCATGGCTTCTGATGCTTTCTTCCCATTCCGTGACGGTATTGATGCTGCCGCTGCTGTTGGTATCACCTGTGTCATCCAACCGGGCGGTTCAATTCGTGACGATGAAGTTATTGCCGCAGCGGATGAACACGGAATTGCGATGATATTTACTGACATGCGCCATTTCCGTCATTAATTAAACCTCTTATATAAGTGGGATGCGTGCTCAGGCACCTGTCCCATGGAGCTATCCAGATGAATATTTTGATTATTGGCAATGGCGGACGTGAGCATGCTTTAGGCTGGAAAGCCGCGCAGTCGCCTTTAGCGGATAAAATTTATGTCGCGCCAGGTAATGCCGGAACGGCGTTAGAGTCTGGTTTAGAAAATGTGGATATCGCCGCCACTGATATTGCGGGTTTATTGGCGTTTGCTCAGAGCCACGACATCGGCTTGACCATCGTTGGCCCAGAAGCGCCGCTGGTTATCGGTGTGGTCGATGCTTTCCAGGCGGCGGGCCTGACAATCTTTGGCCCGACACAAGCGGCTGCCCAGTTGGAAGGTTCTAAAGCTTTCACCAAAGATTTCCTCGCGCGCCACAATATTCCAACCGCGTTTTACCAAAACTTCACCGAGGTAGAACCGGCTATAGCTTATGTCCGCAAAATTGGGGCTCCCATCGTCATTAAAGCTGATGGTTTGGCGGCGGGAAAAGGTGTGATAGTCGCAATGACGCAGGAAGAAGCGGAAACTGCGGTCCATGACATGCTGGCTGGCAATGCATTTGGTGATGCTGGCCATCGTATCGTGGTGGAAGAGTTTCTCGACGGCGAAGAAGCCAGCTTTATTGTGATGGTTGACGGCGAAAACGTGTTACCGATGGCCACCAGCCAAGACCACAAACGTGTTGGCGATGGTGATACCGGCCCGAATACCGGCGGCATGGGCGCTTATTCTCCGGCACCAGTTGTTACTGATGAAGTTCATCAGCGGGTAATGGATCAGGTTATCTGGCCAACCGTGCGCGGTATGGCGGCGGAAGGCAATGTTTATACTGGCTTCCTTTATGCTGGCCTGATGATTTCTGCTGATGGGCAACCCAAAGTCATTGAATTCAACTGCCGCTTTGGCGACCCAGAAACGCAACCAATTATGCTGCGCATGCGCTCAGATTTAGTTGAGTTATGTTTAGCTGGCGCACAGGGCAAATTGAATGAGAAAACCTCTGATTGGGATGAACGCCCGTCCCTGGGTGTTGTGCTGGCCGCTGGCGGCTATCCGGCTGATTACCGCCAAGGTGATGTTATTCATGGGTTACCACAGCAAGAAGTGGCTGACGGGAAAGTATTCCATGCCGGAACCAAGCTAGATAACCACAATAATGTTGTGACTAGCGGTGGGCGCGTATTGTGTGTCACAGCACTCGGGGCAACAGTTGCACAGGCACAGCAACATGCTTATAAGCTTGCTGAGAATATTCAGTGGGAAGGTGCTTTCTGCCGTAAAGATATTGGCTACCGGGCGATTGCCCGCGAAAAATAATCTGGTTGCATCTTTCTGTACCCAATAAATTTCAAGAGACAGCAAGCAGCAACTGCTCAGAGATGAGGTCCATGGATGGGCCGAGTCACGAGAACTGCGATTAAAAAATGGCGGATATCTGGAGGCGGCGTGTTGTGCCCCACAATCTTACAAACTGCCGGATTTAGGTTCCCAGTGACAAAAGTCCTGATTAGCCACCAACAATAATTGCTGACCTTCCGGTGAATCCAACCACGCGATACCTAGAGCTTCTGCACTATTTGCGCCGCGTTTGCTTAACCATGCTTGCGAATTATCATCAAGACTCAGGCGTGATGTCTTCCCGGCACAGGTTGTCACAAGACCGTCCTGCCAACGCCCCTGAATTAACCGGACATTGCCAGCGCGCAGCGCACTGCTCAGTTCCAGAATCCGCTTAGCTTCCAACTGATAAACCGCAATATTATCCACAGAAAGTTGCTCACGCCGTGTTGCCAGTTGGCGTTGCATAAAACTAACCTGTCCTTGCTCATCAAAACGTAATTCGACACTTTGCGGGTCATGACCCAAGTCATTGCGCCGGATTTCCCGTAGCACACCATTTTGATATTCGTAGAAAGTCACGCGGGTATTGTCCCCAAAGTAGGGGCTGTAGACACTCATCAGCACTTGTGGCTGCTGCTGTTCATTATCCTGACGCCATAAGCGAACCACACCGCTATCGGCAATATAACCGCTGGCACTGAATTGGGGAGGACCTGACTGACTGCTACAGGCGCTGAGACCTAAGGCCAAACCGAGGGTCATCAGCACCCGCTGCATAAACAAAAGGGGCTTTGCCACCCCCCTGCTTATTATTTTTACTGACACACTATTAAGATTTAACAGAATCTTTCAGTGCTTTACCAGAAACAAACGCTGGCACATTAGCTGCAGCAATTTTGATTTCTTTACCAGTTTGTGGGTTGCGGCCAGTGCGCTCATTACGATGGTTTACTTTGAAAGTACCGAAACCAACCAATTGTACTGGATCACCATCTTTCAGAGATTCGGTAATTGCAGCCAGTGTGGACTCCAAAGCAGCTTTTGCTTGTGCTTTAGAAAGGTCCGCTTTGTCCGCGATTACGTCAATCAGTTGAGTCTTATTCATAAGTTATCCTTACAGTGTGTTTATCGTTTGCAAAGCATCAAGTGCGACGGATATGCCGATTGACAGCACTCTCCTGCATACACGCACCGATAGCCACTTTTTTTCGCCCCCCAAATGTAGAACAGACAGGGGGCAGATGTGAAGCCTTAAGACGTGACAAATCAGGCGTTAAATCACGTTTTCTTGTCTTATTGCGTTAAATTTATGCCAATGTTGCTAACGGCCGCTTCCCGTAGGTCAGAACGTAGCCCTTTGATCAGATCTAAGTCGCGCTCTTCGCAGTCAGCTAACAGACGGAAAATCTCCCATTGGATATCCCATTCTTCTTCAATCGCGGGCAAGATTTTCAGTTCTTCATCAGTCATTTCTTTACCGGCTAACGTCATCTCCAACATCGCAACGGTGCGAATTGACGCTTCACTGATAGCGATGGCATGTTCCAGTGTTTCACCACTCAAACGCGAATGAATAGCTTCACCCAATGCAATACACGCATCAATAGCCGGATAAACGCCGTAGATAGCATAGTCATCAGCAGAAGGAATTGCCTCTTCCAGCTTCTCTAATTGACTATCAAAATTTACTTTGGCGTCTTTTACGACCAATGTTTCCCAGATAAGGTCCAGAATACGTCGGTAAACGGCCGGATCACCAAACTCGGTTTCCAGACAAAATTGCTGATAGTTGGGATACATCCGCTCGCACAGGCAGGCCATGAAAGTCAGATGTTGCCAACTTTCCAGCTTTTCGAGACGTAGATGAATCGGATTACGTATCATGATGAGTTCTCATTATTCATTATCTGCGCGGCAGTGTACCCGAAATTAAATCATATCCCTATGCTTGCCAAGCAAATCAGGATTTTTCCCCATCCATCGCTGAAATTGCGGGCGGTTTGAAGCGATTGCATCCGCCCAACGTGTCGGTTCCGGCAAACGGTAACCCGCCATGCAATGCTGAACCCACTCTAATGCGCTGCCAACACTCACCCGGTGGCCGGGTGAAATAAATAGCGGATTACAACGGGTTTTGCTGCGCCATACCCAACCTAGCTGCTCATCGGCATCAACCAACGGCTGTAATGCACCATTATCATTGCCTAACGGCTCAAAATGCCCGCACAGACGGCTTTTAGCAACACCAATGGTCGGGACATCAACCAGCAAGCCAAAATGGCTGGCAACCCCTAAACGGCGAGGATGCGCAATACCCTGCCCATCAACAAAGACCAGTTGAGGCCGTTGTTGTAACTGCTCCCAAGCAGCTAATAATGCAGGATATTCACGAAAAGAGAGTAAACCGGGGATATACGGGAGTGAAGTTGCCACGCGGGCAACCTGATATTCGACCAATTCTAGCGAGGGGTAACGCAAAATAGCAATAGCAGCACGGGTCACTTCCCCCTGCTGCTCAAAACCCACATCTGCCCCAGCAATAAAGCGTACGGACTCATTTGCGATATCATCTTGAAGACTAATTTCAGATGCGCGTTGAAGCTGTTCTGCCCGTAATGCTTTGGTGTCTACCATCTGGTAACCCGTTCTCGATATTAGTTTTTTGCGATAGTCATGCTTGATGGTAAGGCTGTGATAACGCATGCACCGCCTTAACAAAAGCACCCGCATGTTCTGGCGGAACATCCTGATGGATACCATGGCCCAGATTAAATACATGCCCTTCACCCTGACCGAAACTGGCCAGAATCGTGCTGACTTCCTGCTCAATACGCGCAGGTGATGCATAAAGGATGGACGGGTCCATATTGCCTTGTAGAGCAACTTTGTCGCCCACACGGCGACGCGCATCGGCAATATCCGTGGTCCAATCCAGGCCCAAAGCATCACAACCGGTGGCGGCCATCGCCTCCAGCCATTGCCCACCCCCTTTAGTGAACAAGGTCACTGGCACTCGCCGCCCATCATTTTCACGGATCAGGCCATCAACGATTTTATGCATGTAATTCAAGGAGAACTCAACATAATCGCGACCGGTCAGGACGCCACCCCAAGTATCAAAGACCATCACAGATTGCGCGCCAGCTTTAATTTGAGCATTGAGATACAAAATGACACTGTCAGCCAGCTTATCCAGCAACAAATGCAAAGTCTGCGGCTCGGCATACATCATTTTTTTCAGTTTAGTAAAGGCTTTGCTACTTCCGCCTTCAACCATATAGGTCGCCAGTGTCCATGGGCTACCGGAGAAACCTATTAATGGCACCGCACCGGCCAACTCACGGCGAATTGTTCTCACCGCATTCATGACATAACCCAATTCCTGTTCAGGATCGGGAATGGGCAGTTTTTCAACATCTGCGCGGCAAGTGATCGGAGATTGAAAACGCGGGCCTTCGCCGGTTTCAAAATAAAGCCCCAGCCCCATGGCATCAGGAATGGTCAGAATGTCTGAAAATAAAATCGCCGCATCCAGCGGATAACGACGCAATGGTTGCATCGTCACTTCACAGGCCAATTCAGCATTTTTGCACAGCGACATAAAATCCCCGGCAATAGCACGGGTGGCTTTATATTCTGGCAAATAGCGACCTGCCTGGCGCATCATCCACACCGGAGTCACATCTACCGGCTGGCGTAATAAGGCACGCAGATAACGATCGTTTTTCAACTCATTCATGACAAAGCTCCCTTGATTATCTACCCGCATTGTAGCATGCCAGATAATACTTTCCTGTTGTGGCTAAAGAGGGTTTTTTAGCTATTGGCTGGCATCTTCCTGCTCTTCGCGACATAAAACAACGGTATCTTCAATCAGTCGACGTGCCACGGTGCCTGGCGGCGGCAGTAAGGGTAATTGGTCATAGCGATACCAACCGGCATTCAGTAGCTCTTTAGGATCATGACGCAGCTCACCGCTATCATACTCCGCCATAAAGGCCATCATCAGTGAATGTGGGAATGGCCACGGCTGTGACGTCACATAACGCAAGTTTTTAATGTGGATATTACTTTCTTCCAACACTTCACGGGACACCGCCTGTTCCAGCGTCTCCCCCACTTCTACAAACCCGGCTAACACCGTGTTAATACCACCACGATGACGAACATGCTGTGCCAATAAAATCTCATCACCACGGCGAATGGCAACAATCACGCAAGGGGCGATTTGGGGGTAATAGCGCTCACGACAGTGATTGCACAGGCAAGCCCACTCAGTGCGGCTGGCATGCATTTGATGCCCACAATAGCCACAATAGCGGTGAGAGCGGTAAAACTCGGCTAATTGCACTCCCCGGCCCGCTAGTTGAAACAAACCGCGATCCACATCTAATAATTGCCGCACTGACCCCATATCCGCAGACATCATCTGGCGAATAAGCCAAACCGCCTGCCCTTGCCATTCACCTATCTGCCTTGCGGTTGCGCCCTGTAATGACCAATTGGCCGCATTACCTTGTGGTAACTCCCCTTTTGGTAACCATAATTTATTTTCATGGCTGACAATCCACCAGCCACTTTCTTTACCTGTAAGTTGTAGTTCCATATCGTTGTTGCACAACCTCGACTTCACTGGCAATCTAGAATCTGGCTTGTTACATTTTTGTAACCCATTATTACTACACGGAGTCGATCTCATGCTCAACCGACTGGAAAGCCTGACTCAACGCGTTGGCGGCAGTAATGAATTAATTGATCAATGGCTTCATGCACGTAAAGAACTTTTGGTCTCGTATTGCACAGTGATCGGTATTAAGCCGCAAAAAGAAAAGCATACCCCGCTTAATGAAAAAGCGCTGGAGAACTTTTGTCATAATCTGGTGGATTATCTCTCCTCTGGGCATTTCAATATCTACGACAGAATTATCAAACAGGTGGAAGGTGCATCCAGCCCGAAAATGGCTCTGACGACCAAAGTTTATCCTGCCTTAAAAAATAACACTCAAACTATCATGGCTTTCCATGATCGTTATACAAACATTGAGATCGATGACGATAGCTGTACAGAGTTTCAACAAGCTTTATCCGATATCGGCGAAGCGCTTGATGCCCGTTTTCGGCTGGAAGATCAATTAATTCAATGGGCGGCTGAATCCTGGCAAGCCGCCCAGCCGGTGGTTCAAGAGGGGCAAGTAAAATAGCGCCCTGATCAGCACAGGCTTGTAGTTTTAATTCAACCTCGTATAGTAAGGACTCTTGTCGGAGTGCCTAGCGCCTGTTTTCTTCGGAAAGCAAACGCAGGCTGAGACCGTTAATTCGGGATCCGCGGAACCTGATCGGGTTAATACCCGCGAAGGGAACAAGAGTAATTTATCGCTACAGGCCCGTCTCCTCTCCTTTAACAGGTGGCTGCCGGTCACTGGCCAACATCGTTACTCCCGCCAAGCTCCAGACAAGCAATTTTCCCTATAAACCACACTGGTAGGAATTTGCTATGTCTAATAATACAACTCAAAACTCATTACTCCCGCGTAAAGCTGTACCCCGTAAACAAGTGCGCGAAGAGGCGCAACAATTTATCGATACCTTGCAAGGCGTGACTTTCCCCAACTCGCAACGCATTTATCTGCAAGGCTCACGGCCCGATATTCAAGTTCCCATGCGCGAGATCCTACTCAGCCCGACATTGATAGGCGGCAGCAAAGACACTCCGAGTTATGAAAATAACGAAGCCATTCCCGTTTATGACACCTCCGGTTCTTATGGCGATCCGAGCGCCAAACTGGATGTCCATGCTGGCTTACCTAAGTTGCGCGCAAGCTGGATAGCAGACCGCCAGGATACCGAAGCACTGACCTCCGTCAGTTCCGGCTTTACCCAACAACGGCTAGCTGACGAAGGGTTGGATCATTTGCGTTTTGAACATCTCCCACGGCCTAAAAAAGCGATTGACGGCAAATGTGTCACACAATTGCATTACGCCCGAGCCGGTAAAGTGACGCCGGAGATGGAATTTATCGCCCTGCGAGAAAATATGGGTCGCGAGCGGATTCGCGGTGAAGTATTGCGCCACCAGCATCCGGGGCAAGCCTTTGGTGCTAACTTGCCGGAAAACATCACGCCGGAGTTTGTTCGCCAAGAAGTGGCCGCCGGTCGGGCCATTATTCCCGCCAATATTAATCATCCCGAATCTGAGCCAATGATTATTGGCCGTAATTTTTTAGTGAAAGTGAACGCCAACATCGGCAACTCTGCCGTGACCTCTTCCATTGAAGAAGAAGTGGAAAAGCTGGTGTGGTCTACCCGCTGGGGGGCTGACACGGTGATGGACCTGTCCACGGGCCGCTATATTCATGAAACTCGTGAATGGATTCTACGTAACAGCCCGGTTCCGATTGGCACCGTACCCATCTATCAGGCGCTGGAGAAAGTCAATGGCGTGGCGGAAAACCTAACCTGGGAAATATTCCGCGACACTCTGCTAGAGCAGGCTGAACAAGGTGTTGATTACTTTACTATTCATGCTGGTGTGCTGCTGCGCTATGTACCGATGACCGCCAAACGGCTGACTGGCATTGTCTCCCGTGGCGGGTCAATTATGGCGAAATGGTGCCTTTCCCATCATCAGGAAAATTTCCTGTATCAACATTTCCGTGAAATTTGCCAAATTTGCGCCGCCTATGATGTTTCATTATCACTGGGGGACGGCCTGCGCCCCGGTTCTATTCAGGACGCCAATGATGAAGCCCAGTTCGCTGAGTTACATACCTTGGGCGAATTGACCAAAATTGCCTGGGAATATGACGTGCAGGTGATGATTGAAGGCCCAGGACATGTGCCGATGCAGATGATTCGCCGCAATATGACTGAAGAACTGGAGCATTGCCACGAAGCGCCGTTTTACACCTTAGGCCCATTGACCACCGATATTGCTCCCGGCTATGACCATTTCACCTCCGGTATTGGAGCCGCCATGATTGGTTGGTTTGGTTGCGCCATGCTGTGTTATGTCACCCCCAAAGAACATCTTGGCCTACCCAATAAAGATGATGTGAAGCAAGGGCTTATCACCTATAAAATTGCGGCCCATGCGGCAGATCTGGCGAAAGGCCACCCCGGCGCGCAGATCCGCGATAACGCCATGTCAAAAGCCCGTTTCGAATTTCGTTGGGAAGATCAGTTCAATTTGGCCCTCGATCCCGAAACCGCCCGGGCTTATCACGATGAAACCCTGCCACAAGAGTCGGGCAAAGTCGCTCACTTCTGCTCAATGTGTGGGCCGAAATTCTGCTCCATGAAGATTTCGCAAGAAGTGCGTGATTATGCTGCGAAACAAGAGCTGGCGGCAGCACAAGAAGCAGCCGCTCAGCCAATAGAGATCCTGCAATCCGGTATGGAGCAGATGTCGGCCGAGTTCCGCTCCCGTGGCAGCGAGCTGTACCACAGCCCCGCCAATCTGAAAGCGGAGGCGAATAATGAGCCCGTCTGATAATACATTATTTTCTGCTGAAAAAGGCTTTCCAGAGGAAAAACAGCGGCTTGGCCTTTATCCCGTTGTCGATTCGTTACTTTGGATTGAACGGCTGCTGTCGGTGGGCGTAACCACTATCCAATTGCGTATTAAGGATTTGGATGATGCGCAAGTGGAACAAGATATTGCCGCAGCAATTGAATTGGGCAAACGCTATCAGGCACGCCTATATATCAATGACTATTGGCGATTGGCGATTAAACATGGCGCTTATGGTGTTCATCTGGGGCAGGAGGATCTGGAAACCACTGATTTAGCAGCCATTCAACAAGCTGGATTACGGCTGGGTATTTCCACCCACGATGAGCATGAGCTGGCAATCGCCAAGGCTGTGCGGCCTTCCTATATCGCGATGGGGCATATTTTCCCCACTCAGACCAAACAGATGCCGTCATCCCCTCAGGGGCTGGCGGTACTCAAACAAATGGTCGACCACACTCCAGATTACCCCACTGTCGCTATTGGCGGCATCAGTATTGAGCGAGTCCCCGCCGTATTGGCTACCGGAGTGGGCAGTGTGGCGGTGGTCAGCGCGATTACTCAGGCCGATGACTGGCAGCGGGCAACAGCACAATTGCTGCACCTGATAGAGGGTAAGGAGCTGGGTGATGATAAATAAGCATGAGCTGAGTGACAGTGAATTCTTGCGCTATAGCCGCCAATTATTGCTGGAAGATATTGGTCCTGAGGGGCAGTTGAAGCTGAAAAATGCCAGCGTATTGATAATCGGCCTAGGTGGTCTGGGGTCTCCCGCCGCACTTTATTTGTCAGCTGCGGGTGTTGGCCGCTTATTATTGGCTGATGATGACCAACTAGAATTGACAAATTTACAGCGCCAAATCCTGTATCGCACCACAGATATCAGCCATCCCGCAGCGGGAAATACAAATAAGGCTCAATTAGCGCAACGCCATCTGCAAAACCTCAATCCATTGATTGAAGCTATCGTATTTGATACGCGGCTGACCGGAGAAACACTCATTGAGGCCGTGGCAGGGGTAGATTTGGTGCTTGATTGCAGTGACAACATGGAAACTCGTCATCAGGTAAACGCGGCTTGCTTCGCGGCACAAAAACCTTTAATCAGCGGCAGCGCAGTCGGGTTCAGTGGGCAGTTGTTAGTGATTGAACCGCCCTATTCCCAAGGTTGTTACGCCTGTCTTTATCCTGATAAAGAGCTGCCGCAGCGCAACTGTCGTACCGCCGGTGTATTGGGGCCAGTTGTGGGCATTATCGGGACACTGCAAGCGCTTGAGGCCATTAAAATGCTGGCCGGGCTCGCCTCGCCATTAAGTGGGAAATTGCGTTTATTCGATGGTAAGCAACACAGTTGGAGCACCCTACAACTCACGCAAGCCCCCGATTGCCCTGTCTGTGGAGGTGGGCTGTGACAATCCATCACATGCGCCTCATGCTCAATGACCAACTCGTTGAAATAGAGAGCAATATCACCGCCGACAAGCTGCTCCAACAACTGAATCGCCACCAGCCGGGTACTGCGCTGGCTGTTAATCAAGTCATCATCCCTCGAACTGACTGGGAAAAGTGTCAGTTGCACGAGGGAGATGACATTTTGCTATTCCAAGCAATTGCCGGGGGCTGACATGCTGAAAATCGCCGATACCACTTTTACCTCACGTTTATTTACCGGTACGGGCAAATTTGCCACGGCTGAATTGATGCTGGAAGCATTGCGAGCCTCCGGTTCGCAATTGATTACCATGGCCATGAAGCGGGTGGATCTTCAGGCCGGTAACGATGCTATTCTGGCCCCGCTGCGCCAATTGGGTGTGCGCTTACTGCCAAATACATCCGGAGCGAAAACCGCACAAGAGGCCGTTTTTGCCGCACGTCTGGCACGCGAAGCACTGGGCACCCATTGGGTAAAATTGGAAATTCATCCTGATGTGAAATACTTGCTGCCCGACCCAATAGAAACCCTCAAAGCCGCCGAAATTCTAGTGAAAGAGGGTTTTGTTGTTTTGCCTTACTGTGGCGCAGACCCAGTATTGTGCAAGCGACTGGAGGAAGCAGGCTGCGCCGCCGTTATGCCGTTAGGGGCACCGATAGGTTCAAATTTAGGATTACGCACCCGCGACTTTCTGCAAATCATTATTGAACAGGCCAAAGTGCCGGTGGTGGTCGATGCCGGAATTGGTGTGCCCAGTCATGCTCTTGAGGCAATAGAACTGGGCGCAGATGCTGTTTTGGTGAATACCGCCATTGCTGTTGCCCGCTCGCCAGTGCAAATGGCCCATGCTTTTCGCTTAGCGGTGGAGTCCGGCGAGTTGGCGCGCCAGGCCGGATTTGGCCCTGCAAATCAACTGATGCAGGCCACTGCCACCAGCCCACTGACCAGTTTTCTTAGCCAGCTTGAGGAAGAAAATCATGTCTGAAGATTTTAGTCAGCACTGGCAGCGGTTGGATTGGGATGATATCTCGCTGCGCATCAACAGCAAAACGGCCACAGATGTTGAGCGAGCGATTAGTGCCGTCAAACCCACTCGCGAAGATCTCATGGCATTGATTTCACCTGCCGCCTCGGCCTATCTGGAACCTATGGCGCAGAAAGCTCAACAACTGACCCGCCAACGATTTGGCAACACTGTCAGTTTTTATGTCCCGCTCTATCTTTCGAATTTGTGCGCCAATGACTGTACTTATTGTGGTTTCTCGATGAGTAATCGCATCAAGCGCAAAACCTTGGATGAAGCTGAAATCATTCGTGAATGTGAAGCCATCAAAGCATTGGGTTTCGAACACTTACTACTGGTTACTGGTGAACATCAGGCAAAAGTCGGAATGGATTATTTTCGGCGTCATTTCCCGACGATCCGCAGTAAATTCAGCTCATTGATGATGGAAGTCCAGCCATTGGCAGAAGAAGAGTATGCGGAGCTCAAAACACTGGGATTGGATGGCGTGATGGTTTATCAAGAAACCTATCATCCGGCCACTTATCAACAGCACCATTTGCGCGGCCATAAACAGGACTTTCACTGGCGACTGGCAACCCCGGATCGCTTGGGGCGCGCGGGGATCGATAAGATCGGATTAGGTGCTTTGATTGGCCTGTCAAACAGTTGGCGCACTGACTGCTACATGCTGGCGGAGCATCTGTTTTATCTGCAACAAACTTACTGGCAGAGCCGCTATTCAATCTCTTTCCCACGGTTACGGCCGTGTGCCGGAGGTATTGAACCCGCCTCTTTGATGAGTGAATCGCAATTACTGCAACTGATTTGTGCTTTTCGCCTGTTTGCTCCTGATGTGGAATTGTCACTTTCAACTCGCGAATCGCCTTTCTTCCGCGATAATGTGATTCCAGTGGCGATTAATAGTGTCAGCGCGGGTTCAAAAACTCAGCCGGGAGGATATGCAGATAATCATCCCGAACTTGAACAGTTTGCTCCACATGATAATCGCACTCCTGAGCAGGTTGCACAGGCATTAACGCTGGCAGGGCTACAACCCGTTTGGAAAGATTGGGATCGTCATTTAGGCCGTCCGCTGCAATAGGTTTTTCATTTTTATCCTGAAAAATAAGCAAAAAAAAACCGCCCCGAAAGGAGCGGTTTTTAGCTTGGTGACCAACAAAGAGATTAGTCTTTGCTGTTACCAAAACCGGCGTTGAGCAATTCAGCCAGGTTAGCAGTCGCTTCATCCGCACTAACTTGCGGAACCACTGGTGCTTCACCTTGTGCTTTACGGCGCATACGATCCTGATGATAAGCGTAACCGGTACCGGCTGGGATCAGACGGCCCACGATCACGTTTTCTTTCAGGCCACGCAGTTCATCACGTTTACCGGCAACTGCCGCTTCAGTAAGAACGCGCGTGGTTTCCTGGAATGAAGCCGCAGAGATGAAGGACTCGGTCGCCAAGGATGCCTTGGTGATACCCAGCAGGTCACGGGTGAATGTGGCCTCGATTTTGCCTTCAGCTGCCAGCTTACGGTTAGCGATTTTAACGCGAGACATTTCTGCCTGCTCGCCTTCCAGGAAGTCGGTGCTACCTGCATCAACGATGGTGCCTTTACGCAGCATCTGACGAACGATAACTTCAATGTGTTTATCGTTAATCTTAACACCTTGCAGGCGGTAAACTTCCTGCACTTCGTTGGTGATGTAGCGGGTAACCGCGTGAACGCCACGCAGACGCAGAATGTCGTGTGGAGATTCTGGGCCGTCGGAAACCACGTCACCGCGTTCTACAACTTCACCTTCGAACACGTTGAGCTGACGCCATTTCGGAATCATCTCTTCGTATGCATCGCTACCATCCAACGGTGAAATTACCAGACGGCGTTTGCCTTTGGTCTCTTTACCGAACGAGATGATCCCGCTGATTTCAGCCAAGATTGCTGGCTCTTTCGGACGACGTGCTTCGAACAAGTCAGCAACACGTGGCAGACCACCGGTAATATCCTTGGTACCGCTTGATTCCTGAGGAATACGCGCCAGGGTATCACCTGCACCGATCTGAATGCCGTCTTCCAGCTGAACAATCGCTTTACCTGGCAGGAAGTATTGAGCAGGCATATCAGTACCTGGGATCAATACGTCATCGCCTTTGGCATCAACGATTTTCAGTGCCGGACGCAGGTCTTTACCGCTACCAGTACGCTCTGCGCTGTCCAGTACAACCAGAGAAGACAAACCAGTCAGTTCGTCGGTCTGGCGTGTAATGGTCTGGCCGTCAACCATGTCCGCGAAGCGAATGAAACCGCTCACTTCGGTCACAACTGGCATGATGTGCGGATCCCAGTTAGCAACGGTTTCGCCGCCCTGGACTTCTGCGCCATCGCCTTTAGCCATTACAGCACCGTAAGGCACTTTGTAGCTTTCTTTAGTACGGCCGAATTCGTCAATCAGTTTCAGCTCGGTATTACGAGAAGTAATAACCAGCTTGCCCGCTGCATTGGTAACGAACTTGACGTTGCTCAGTTTCAAGCTGCCTTTGTTCTTAACCTGAATGCTGGACTCTGCTGCCGCACGAGATGCCGCACCACCGATGTGGAACGTACGCATCGTAAGCTGGGTACCCGGCTCACCGATGGACTGTGCTGCAATAACACCAACTGCTTCACCTTTGTTGATGATGTGGCCACGTGCCAGGTCGCGACCATAGCAATTAGCACACACACCGAAGTCAGTTTCACAGCTTACTACGGAGCGAACTTTAACGCTGTCGACGGAGTTTTCTTCTAACAGATCACACCATTTTTCGTCCAGCAGGGTGTTACGCGGAACCAGAATATCAGCCGTACCCGGCTTGATAACTTCTTCTGCGGTCACACGACCCAGTACGCGATCACGCAGTGGCTCTTTAACATCACCACCTTCGATAACCGGGGTCATCACGATACCGTTATGGGTACCACAATCGTCTTCAGTCACCACCAGATCCTGTGCCACGTCAACTAAACGACGGGTCAGGTAACCGGAGTTCGCAGTTTTCAATGCAGTATCCGCCAAACCTTTACGCGCACCGTGGGTTGAGATGAAGTACTGAAGTACGTTCAAACCTTCACGGAAGTTCGCGGTGATTGGCGTTTCAATGATCGAGCCATCTGGCTTAGCCATCAGGCCACGCATCCCTGCCAGCTGACGAATCTGTGCTGCAGAACCACGCGCACCGGAGTCGGCCATCATAAAGATGCTGTTGAAAGAAACCTGCTGTTCGACAACGCCGTCACGGTTGACAACATCTTCAACAGACAAGTTATCCATCATCGCCTTGGCAACACGTTCGTTAGCCGCGGCCCAGATATCGATCACTTTGTTATAACGTTCACCTGCAGTTACCAGACCGGATTGGAACTGCTCCTGAATCTCGGCAACTTCAGTTTCAGCTTCTTCGATGATCCCTGCTTTCGCTTCTGGGATAACCATGTCATCGATACCTACAGAGGCGCCTGAGCGTGCTGCGTAAGCAAAACCGGTGTACATGATCTGGTCAGCAAAGATAACCGTTGGCTTCAAGCCCAGGATGCGGTAACAAGTGTTCAGCATCTTGGAGATGGCTTTCTTGCCCAGCGGCTGGTTAACGATAGAGTAAGGCAGGCCTTTCGGGACGATCATCCACAAAATAGCACGGCCTACAGTCGTATCGATGATGCTGGTACGCGAAGTGCTTTCGCCTTCAGTATTACGAATTTCTTCAGTAATACGGACTTTTACTCGAGCATGCAAAGATGCCAAGCCAGCGCGATAAATACGCTCAGCTTCTTTCGGGCCAGTCAGTACCATGCCTTCGCCTTTGGCGTTAACACAGTCACGGGTCATGTAATACAGACCCAATACAACGTCCTGAGAAGGAACGATGATTGGCTCGCCGTTCGCTGGTGACAGGATGTTGTTGGTCGACATCATCAACGCACGCGCTTCTAACTGAGCTTCCAGTGTCAGCGGTACGTGAACAGCCATTTGGTCACCATCGAAGTCGGCGTTATATGCCGCACAAACCAGTGGGTGCAACTGGATTGCTTTACCTTCGATCAGAACCGGTTCAAACGCCTGGATACCCAAACGGTGAAGGGTTGGTGCACGGTTCAGCAGCACTGGGTGTTCGCGGATAACTTCATCCAGGATATCCCAAACAACCGCTTCTTCACGCTCAACCATCTTCTTGGCCGCTTTAATGGTGGTAGCGAGACCACGCAATTCCAGCTTGCCGTAGATGAACGGTTTGAACAGCTCGAGAGCCATTTTCTTCGGCAGACCGCACTGATGCAGACGCAGGTATGGACCAACGGTAATAACCGAACGGCCTGAGTAGTCAACACGTTTACCCAGCAAGTTCTGACGGAAACGACCTTGCTTACCTTTGATCATGTCAGCCAGTGACTTCAACGGACGCTTGTTAGAGCCGGTAATCGCACGACCACGACGGCCGTTATCCAGCAATGCATCTACTGCTTCTTGCAGCATACGCTTTTCGTTGCGCACGATGATGTCAGGAGCTGCCAAGTCCAGCAGGCGCTTCAGACGGTTGTTACGGTTGATCACGCGACGATACAAATCGTTCAGATCAGAAGTCGCAAAGCGACCGCCATCCAATGGAACCAATGGACGCAAGTCTGGTGGCAATACCGGCAGCACGGTCAGGATCATCCACTCTGGCTTGTTGCCAGATTGTACGAACGCTTCCAGCAGCTTGATACGCTTGGTCAGCTTCTTACGCTTGGTTTCAGAATTTGTTTCGTTCAATTCTTCGCGCAGGATCTCGCACTCAGCTTCCAGATCCATGTTTTTCAACAGGGCTTGAATAGCCTCGGCGCCCATTTTCGCGTCGAACTCATCACCAAACTCTTCCAACGCATCCAGATACTGCTCTTCAGTCAGGATCTGACGACGTTCCAGGTTGGTCATGCCGCCTTCGATAACCACATAGGATTCGAAGTACAGTACACGTTCGATGTCACGTAATGGCATATCCAGCAACAAACCGATGCGCGAAGGCAAGGATTTCAGGAACCAGATGTGCGCAGTTGGAGACGCCAGTTCGATGTGACCCATACGCTCACGGCGTACTTTGGTTTGAGTCACTTCAACGCCGCATTTCTCACAAATAACACCGCGGTGTTTCAAACGCTTGTACTTACCGCACAGGCATTCGTAATCTTTTACTGGGCCAAAGATACGGGCGCAGAAAAGGCCGTCACGTTCTGGTTTGAACGTACGGTAGTTAATGGTTTCCGGCTTTTTAACTTCACCGAACGACCATGAACGGATCATGTCTGGCGAGGCCAGAGCAATTTTGATCGCATCAAACTCTTCGGTCTTAGTTTGCGCTTTCAGAAACTTTAATAAGTCTTTCACGGATTGGCTCCTGTCGGAGTTAGACCTGATAGGCGCCCAAACCTAAGAATATAAAAACCTCGGTTTGAGCGCCCCTGTGACCAGTGCGAACCACCAGTAAACCCCCGGCTATGAGAGTTTACCGTCTGGTGAAGATTTACTCTTCTTCCAGCTCGATATTGATGCCCAGCGAGCGGATTTCTTTCAACAATACGTTGAAGGACTCCGGCATGCCTGGTTCCATACGGTGATCGCCATCCACGATGTTTTTGTACATCTTGGTACGGCCGTTTACATCGTCGGACTTGACGGTAAGCATTTCCTGCAATGTGTACGCGGCGCCATAAGCTTCCAACGCCCACACTTCCATCTCACCGAAGCGCTGACCACCGAACTGAGCTTTACCACCCAGCGGCTGCTGAGTAACCAAGCTGTAAGAACCGGTAGAACGCGCATGCATCTTGTCATCAACCAAGTGGTTCAGTTTCAGCATGTACATGTAGCCGACAGTAACCTGGCGCTCGAACTGCTCACCGGTACGGCCGTCAAACAGAGTAATCTGACCAGAAGTTGGCAGGCCACCCAGCTGTAACAGTTCCTTGATTTCTTTCTCTGTCGCACCATCGAAGACTGGTGTTGCGATTGGCATACCTTTTTTCAGGTTCTCAGCCAGACGCAATACTTCATCATCGGTGAAGGTGCTCAGATCAACTTTCTGACAAACGTTGTCGCCCAGATCGTAGGCTTTCTGGATAAACTCACGCAGTTTGGCAACTTCTTCCTGCTTCTTCAGCATGGCGTTGATTTTCTCGCCAATACCTTTCGCTGCCATCCCCAAATGGGTTTCCAAAATCTGACCGATGTTCATACGCGATGGTACGCCCAGCGGGTTCAGAACGATGTCTACCGGCGTACCGTTTTCATCGTAAGGCATATCTTCGATCGGGTTAATCTTAGAGATAACACCTTTGTTACCGTGACGACCGGCCATTTTGTCACCTGGTTGAATCTGACGTTTAACGGCCAGATACACCTTGACGATCTTCAGCACGCCTGGTGCCAAATCATCACCTTGGGTGATTTTACGACGCTTGGCATCCATCTTCTTCTCGAATTCGGATTTCATTTCGTCGTACTGCTCAGCCAACTGTTCCAGTTGGTTTTGCTTGTCTTCGTCAGTCAGGCCCAGTTCGAGCCAACGGTCACGTGGTAATTTGCTCAGCTTGTCAGCTTCGATGCCACCGGAAACCAGTACTGCATGGATACGTGCAAACAGGCCAGCTTCCAGGATCTGCAATTCTTCAGTCAGGTCTTTCTTAGCCTGCTTCAGTTGCATCTCTTCGATTTCCAACGCACGCTTGTCTTTTTCTACGCCATCGCGAGTAAAGACCTGCACGTCGATAACCGTACCGGAAACACCGTTTGGTACACGCAGAGAAGAGTCTTTAACATCAGACGCTTTCTCACCGAAGATCGCACGTAACAGTTTCTCTTCTGGGGTCAGTTGGGTTTCACCTTTAGGTGTTACCTTACCAACCAGAATGTCACCGCCAGTCACTTCAGCACCGATATACACGATACCGGATTCATCCAATTTGGAGAGCGCAGCTTCACCCACGTTCGGGATGTCAGCAGTGATCTCTTCAGGCCCTAACTTGGTGTCACGAGACACACATGCCAGTTCTTGAATGTGGATGGTAGTGAAGCGATCTTCTTGCACCACGCGCTCGGAGACCAAGATGGAGTCTTCGAAGTTGTAACCGTTCCAAGGCATGAACGCTACGCGCATGTTCTGACCTAATGCCAGTTCGCCCAAGTCTGTTGATGGGCCATCTGCCAGCACGTCGCCGCGCTCGATTGGCTCACCCAGATTCACACACGGCATCTGGTTGATACAGGTGTTCTGGTTAGAACGGGTGTATTTGGTCAGGTTATAAATATCAATACCTGCTTCGCCCGGATACATTTCGTCTTCGTTAACTTTAATCACGATACGGGATGCATCTACGTATTGAACTGTACCGCCACGTTTGGCTACAGAGGTTACCCCTGAGTCAACCGCTACTGCACGTTCCATACCGGTACCCACCAACGGCTTATCAGCACGCAGAGTAGGAACCGCCTGACGTTGCATGTTCGCACCCATCAAGGCGCGGTTGGCGTCATCGTGTTCCAAGAATGGAATCAGAGAAGCACCAACGGACACCACCTGTTGAGTGGAAACGTCCATGTAGTCAACTTGATCGCGGCTGAACAGGCTGGATTCGCCTTTGCTACGACAAGTGACTAAGTCTTCAATGAAGCGGCCGTCTTCGTCCAGGTTGGAGTTCGCCTGAGCGATAACGAAGTTGCCTTCTTCAATTGCAGACAGATAGTTGATTTCATCAGTCACCACACCGTCACGCACGCGACGATACGGAGTTTCCAGGAAACCATACTCATTGGTCTGCGCGTACACAGACAAGGAGTTGATCAGACCGATGTTTGGACCTTCTGGCGTTTCGATTGGACATACACGACCGTAGTGAGTCGGGTGTACGTCTCGAACTTCAAAGCCAGCACGTTCACGGGTCAAACCGCCCGGGCCCAATGCAGAAATACGACGCTTATGCGTGATTTCAGACAGCGGGTTGTTCTGGTCCATAAATTGTGACAACTGGCTGGAACCAAAGAACTCTTTCACCGCAGCAGAAATTGGCTTGGCGTTGATCATGTCCTGAGGCATCAGCGTATCGAGGTCGCCCAGAGACAAACGCTCTTTAACTGCACGCTCAACACGAACCAGACCTACACGGAACTGGTTTTCAGCCATTTCACCAACGGAACGAATACGACGGTTGCCTAAGTGGTCGATATCATCCACTTCGCCTTTACCGTTGCGGATATCGATGAGCTTTTTCATCACTTCTGTGATGTCTTCTTTGCTCAGGATACCGGAACCTTCGATCTCGTCACGCAACAGTGAACGGTTGAACTTCATCCGGCCAACCGCAGACAAATCATAGCGGTCTTCAGAGAAGAACAGGTTTTCAAACAGATTTTCAGCTGCTTCACGTGTTGGCGGCTCACCAGGACGCATCATGCGGTAGATCTCAACCAAAGCGCTCAGACGATCGCTGGTTGGGTCAACACGCAGGGTCTCGGAGATATAAGCACCGTGATCCAAGTCGTTGGTGAACAATGTTTCGATTTGCTTGTGACCAGACTGGCTCAGCTTAGCAAGCAAATCCAGTGACAGCTCCATGTTAGCTGCACAGATAAGCTCACCGGTGTTCTCATCGATGTAGTCTTTAGCGACCACTTTACCAGCAATGTATTCAACTGGAACTTCGATGCGATCAATGCCGTCTTTTTCAAGCTGGCGAATATGACGTGCAGTAATACGGCGCGCTTTCTCGACGTAAACTTTGCCATTCGCTTCAATATCAAAGGATGCCGTTTCACCGCGCAGACGCTCTGGAACCAATTCCATCTGCAGCTTGTTGTCACGAATCTCAAAGACCACTTTGTCAAAGAACAGATCCAAGATCTGTGTAGTGGTGAAATTCAATGCACGCAGAATGATGGTTGCCGGCAACTTACGACGACGGTCAATACGGACAAACAGGTTGTCTTTCGGGTCAAACTCGAAATCTAACCATGAACCGCGGTAAGGGATGATACGTGCGTTATACAGCACTTTACCCGAGGAATGGGTTTTACCCTTATCACTGTCAAAGAATACGCCAGGACTACGGTGCAGCTGAGATACGATAACCCTCTCAGTACCGTTAATGACAAAGGTACCGTTCTCGGTCATGAGTGGAATTTCACCCATGTAGACTTCTTGTTCTTTGATGTCTTTAACCGTACCTTCCGGAGCTTCGCGCTCATAGATTACCAGACGCAGTTTAACGCGCAGCGGTGCGGAATAAGTCACACCACGGATCTGGCACTCTTTGACGTCAAATACTGGCTCACCAAGACGGTAGCTAACGTATTGCAGCTCCGAATTGCCGCTGTAGCTCTGGATTGGAAAAACAGAACGGAATGCTGCTTCTAGGCCGTGCTGCCCTTCGGGATCTTGCTCGATAAATTTCTGGAACGAGTCAAGTTGGATAGAAAGGAGATAAGGTATATCCAAAACTTGTGGACGTTTACCAAAATCCTTACGAATACGTTTTTTCTCGGTATAGGAGTAAACCATAGGGTTCCTCAGCTCGCTGAAAAGTCGACCCACTCTGTCTGCCCTGAACGAGGACAGGTCATGCAACACTATTATTTAGAATGAGAAGTCGAAACACTTCTCGGAATACTCTTTTCTATCACTCTTAAACCATTTCATCGCGTTACTTTGACTACCGAGCTACCCGAGTGGGTCGTAGCTGAGAACGCAGTATATTAAGTCGTCAATAGAAAGGAATATTAGGGGTTAGTTAGCCGCTAAACAGTGTGAAATGCGACTAACGCCCTACAGCGCAAAAAGGCTGATGACTAAAAAGTCACCAGCCATCAGCCTATAAGTTAGGCTGCGAACTCAAAGCTTAACTTACTTGATCTCAACAGAAGCACCAGCTTCTTCCAGAGATTTTTTCAGAGACTCAGCTTCGTCTTTGTTCACGCCTTCTTTCAGAACTGCAGGTGCGGATTCAACCAGGTCTTTAGCTTCTTTCAAGCCCAGGCCAGTTGCGCCGCGAACAGCTTTGATTACTGCAACTTTGTTGTCGCCGAATGAAGCCAGAACAACGTTGAATTCAGTTTGTTCTTCTACAGCTTCAGCAGCAGCAGCAGGACCTGCAGCAACAGCAGCAGCTGAAACGCCGAATTTCTCTTCCATAGCAGAGATCAGTTCAACGATTTCCATTACAGACAGAGCTGCAACGCCTTCCAGAATTTGGTCTTTAGTGATAGTTGACATAACAAGTGTTCCTAAAATACAGAAATAGTTTATACGTTAAAAAGCAATGACTTAAAAGGTGAGGGCGAATTACGCCGCTTCAGCTTCTTTCTGGTCACGCAGCGCAGCCAATGTACGAACCAATTTGCCAGCAGCGGCTTCTTTCATGGTTCCCATCAGACGTGCGATTGCTTCTTCGTAGGTTGGCAGAGTTGCCAGGCGGTCGATCTGAGCCGCAGGGATTAACTCGCCTTCAAAGGCTGCTGCTTTAACCTCGAATTTTGCATTATCTTTAGCAAATGCTTTGAACAGACGAGCAGCTGCGCCCGGGTGTTCAGAAGAGAATGCAATCAAGGTTGGACCAACAAACGTGTCTTTCAGGCATTCGAACGGAGTGCCTTCAACAATGCGACGCAGCAAGGTGTTACGAACAACTTGCATGTGAACGCCAGCTTCACGACCTGCTTTACGCAGTTCAGTCATTTTATCAACGGTAACGCCACGAGAATCCGCAACAACCGCAGACAGCGCACCTTTGGCTACTTCTTTAACTTCAGCAACAATCGCTTGTTTGCCTTGAAGATTTAGTGCCATTAGTTCTTGCTCCTGGATTAACCGGGGATTAATTCCCCGGAACTCACGTCACCCAATACATTACTCAATTGCAATGAACGGGCGTTGAAACACGGTGAGCAGAATCCAGCAAAGAGTATTTTTTAAAAAAATGTCTTCAGGTTCTGTCACCGTCTACGCAGGAAATTAAGTGTTTTACAACACACCTGCGGTCTTGGACGGAGGCTTGGATAAGGCCAAGCTCCAACCGAAAAATTCTGTTTTCTGCTGAGAAAAAAAACACCATCAACAGAAGCATGGGCGTAAGATTCTAGACAAACCTTACGCCCACGTAAAGCGATAAAAGCAAATAGTGATTAGTTCACTACTGCTGTCAGGCCGCTTTGATCAATAGCAACGCCGGCGCCCATGGTAGTGGACAGGCTGATTTTCTTGATATAAACGCCTTTCGCTGTAGCTGGTTTAGCACGCTTCAGCGCAACAATCAGTGATTCTAAGTTTTCTCTCAATTTCTCTGAATCGAAATCAACTTTACCAATTGTTGTGTGGATAATACCGTTTTTATCGTTGCGATAACGAACCTGACCTGCTTTAGCATTCTTAACTGCTTCAGCAACGTTAGGAGTAACAGTACCCACTTTAGGGTTAGGCATCAGGCCACGTGGACCCAAGATTTGGCCCAATTGACCAACAACGCGCATTGCATCCGGGGAAGCAATAACAACGTCGAAGTTCATTTCGCCTTTCTTGATTTGGTCAGCCAGATCTTCCATACCTACCAATTCAGCGCCAGCTTCTTTCGCAGCTTCAGCGTTTGCACCCTGAGCGAAAACAGCAACGCGTACTGAACGGCCAGTACCGTGTGGCAACACAGTTGCACCACGAACGTTCTGGTCAGATTTACGTGCGTCGATACCGAGGTTAACGGCAACATCAACACTTTCTACGAATTTAGCAGTAGCCAGCTCTTTCAGCAGGGCAACAGCTTCGTTGATATCGTATTGCTTAGTAACATCAACTTTGTCACGGATCACGCGCATGCGCTTGGTCAGCTTAGCCATTTATTAACCCTCCACTACCAGGCCCATGGAACGAGCAGTACCTTCAATTGAACGCATCATGTCGTCAATTGAAGCACCAGTCATATCCGCAGCTTTGGTTTCTGCGATTTCACGAACCTGAGCACTGGTCACAGTCCCTACTTTGTCTTTGTTCGGCTTGCCAGAACCAGACTTAATACCTGCCGCTTTTTTCAGCAGAACTGCTGCTGGCGGGGTTTTAGTAACGAAAGTGAATGAGCGGTCAGAATAAACAGTAATAACAACAGGGATCGGCAGGCCTTTTTCAATGCTTTCAGTCTTAGCATTGAACGCTTTACAGAATTCCATGATGTTAACACCCTGCTGACCCAATGCTGGGCCAACTGGTGGACTTGGGTTCGCCATACCAGCTGCAACTTGCAGCTTGACATAGGCTTGTACTTTCTTAGCCATTTACGATTTCCTCGATTTGGGTAGTATCGCCTCGCGTTCGAGGCTCCCCGTGTTTTGTCTCGCTATTATTTGCTATGAAATAAGTTGCCACGGATGACAAAAAGCAAGACATATAAAAACAAAAGGCGCGAAATTATATTGTAATTTCGCGCCTAAGACAAGACTCAAATTTCAACCGATGGCGAAAAATGAATCAGCCTTTTTCTACCTGACTGAAGTCCAGTTCGACCGGAGTTGCACGGCCAAAGATGGAAACAGACACTTTCAAGCGGCTCTTTTCGTAGTCCACTTCTTCAACAACACCGTTGAAGTCTGCAAACGGACCATCGCTAACACGAACCAACTCGCCTGGCTCAAACAGTGTTTTAGGACGTGGTTTATCACCCACTTGTTGAAGACGATTCATAATCGCATCAACTTCTTTATCACTGATTGGTGCCGGACGATCGGATGTACCACCGATAAAGCCCATTACACGTGGCACGCTACGCACTAAGTGCCAGCTGGCATCGTTCATCACCATCTGAACCAGTACATAGCCTGGGAAGAATTTACGCTCACTCTTACGACGTTGACCGCCACGAATTTCGACGACTTCTTCCGTTGGAACCATGACTTCGCCAAACAGCTCTTCCATGTCATGTAACTTGATATGCTCGCGCAGCGATTGAGCTACGCGGCCTTCAAAACCGGAAAACGCCTGAACGACGTACCAACGTTTTTTTGGTGCTTCAGACATCTTAGAACCTCAGGCCAGTAATAAATGATACCAGGCGGACCAGAATACCATCCAGCCCCCATAGAATCAGTGACATTACAGCAGTTACTGCCGCAACGATTAACGTTGTGTGCAGAGTTTCCTGACGGGTAGGCCAAATCACTTTACGCACTTCCGTGCGTGCTTCACGAGCAAACGCTACAGTGGCTTTGCCTTTTGCCGTCATCAATGCAACAGCACCGGCAACAGCGATAATTACTACAACTGCCAACGCGCGCAGCGGCAGGCTGAAATCACGGTAATAATAATTGCCAACTATAGCTGCAACTAACAGTACAGCAACGATTAGCCATTTAGCCGTTTCCAGGCCGCGTCCGCTCCCTGGAGCCTCGGTATTCGCACTCATAAACCAACCTGTCACTATGATTCAGAACAAACAACTTTGCTTCGCACCGCAAAGCAAACCAAGCCGAAGGATGCTCTAGAAACTCTCTAATCGGCACCACTCAGCACTATTCGCCGTACTTCCAGAGCCCATCTCACCAGTAATTATGATGAAAAAACCACTGATGAGATAGGTTCTAGTATGACAACGTAGAAAAAGGGCATCAAATGATGCCCTTTTATCGCATGTCGCGTCAAATCTTATTCAATGACTTTAGCAACAACGCCAGCACCTACAGTACGACCGCCTTCACGAATTGCGAAGCGCAGGCCGTCATCCATTGCAATAGGAGCAATCAGGTTAACAATCATTTGAATGTTATCACCTGGCATCACCATTTCAACGCCTTCTGGCAATTCAATAGTACCGGTTACGTCAGTTGTACGGAAGTAGAACTGAGGACGGTAGCCTTTGAAGAACGGAGTATGACGGCCGCCTTCATCTTTGCTCAGAATATAAACTTCTGATTCAAATTTGGTGTGTGGTTTGATAGAGCCTGGTTTTGCAAGAACTTGACCACGTTCGATCTCTTCACGTTTGATACCACGCAGCAGAACACCCACGTTCTCACCAGCACGGCCTTCGTCCAGCAGTTTGCGGAACATTTCAACGCCAGTACAAGTAGATTTAACAGTATCTTTCAGGCCAACAATTTCGACTTCTTCGCCGACTTTAACGATACCGCGCTCTACACGCCCCGTGACAACAGTACCACGGCCTGAGATAGAGAAAACGTCTTCGATTGGCAGCAAGAACGGCTTATCGATAGCACGCACTGGTTCAGGGATATAAGAATCCAGGTAACCAGCCAGTTCGAGAATTTTGGCTTCCCACTCAGGTTCGCCTTCCAATGCTTTCAGCGCTGAGCCACGAACAACCGGTGTATCATCGCCAGGGAAGTCGTAGGTAGACAGAAGATCACGCACTTCCATTTCTACCAGTTCCAGCAGCTCTTCATCATCAACCATGTCACATTTGTTCATGAACACGATGATGTAAGGAACACCAACCTGACGACCTAAAAGGATGTGTTCACGAGTCTGTGGCATTGGGCCATCAGTTGCAGCAACAACCAGAATAGCGCCATCCATCTGAGCAGCACCGGTTATCATGTTTTTTACGTAGTCGGCGTGCCCTGGGCAGTCAACGTGCGCATAGTGACGTGCCGGGGTGTCATATTCAACATGAGATGTGTTGATGGTGATACCACGCGCCTTCTCTTCCGGAGCGTTGTCAATCTGGTCGAATGCACGAGCACTCCCGCCGTAGGTTTTAGCCAGAACGGTGGTGATTGCAGCAGTTAGGGTAGTTTTACCATGGTCAACGTGGCCGATAGTACCCACATTAACGTGCGGTTTTGTACGTTCAAACTTTTCTTTAGACATCGATTATCCCTCTAAGACACGGAATCGGTGGTTTCACCACATCAACCAAGCGCATGCTTGCTGAATCCATAACACAGGAAGAAAATCAGGGGGACGAGAGAATGAGACGTGGTGCTGATAGGCAGATTCGAACTGCCGACCTCACCCTTACCAAGGGTGCGCTCTACCAACTGAGCCATATCAGCACATCTTGGAGCGGGCAGTGGGAATCGAACCCACATCATCAGCTTGGAAGGCTGAGGTAATAGCCATTATACGATGCCCGCATCTTAGAACTCGGCTACCTGACTTAATCTGCAGAAACTTGAAAGGAAGGGCTTGGCCACTTCACTCTTCATCGAGAGCGCTACTCTCGCCTTGAGTGTATGTTGGGAGTTCGGTCTTCTGAATCACCCTGAGACTCAAGGTTAAATATGGTGGTGGGGGAAGGATTCGAACCTTCGAAGTCGATGACGGCAGATTTACAGTCTGCTCCCTTTGGCCGCTCGGGAACCCCACCTAATTTTTAATACTTGAATGGTGCCGGCACCAAGAGTCGAACTCGGGACCTACTGATTACAAGTCAGTTGCTCTACCAACTGAGCTATGCCGGCATCAAGTGCAGCGCATTCTAGGTAGAGTGGGCTTATGATGCAACAAAAAAATCGCATAACTTGCCCTTTCGCTCATAAAACAGCCGTTTTTTAAGCGCCAGATGTATTATTGACCAAGGTCAGCTTAATTCACACTCAGAATTTTGGTTATTCTAACCCATCCTACCAAGCCGTCTCATATCTTATTGCCGGATAATTTTATCCTCCACAGCACCAAAATGAAGAAAACGCCCCATTAGAGTGCATCGACACAAAAAATAGTGCTCCAATTCTGATAATCACACGGTTACATATTTGGCTTGTTTATTGCTTAAATTTATTGCTTAAAAGTAAATATATGCGCAGACCGGTAGTCGGAAAGGAGTTTTATCATGAAAATAGTCTTACTTAATGCAGCGACATTGCCTATATATCGGACTGAACTGGCACATTTGCTGATAGATGCCGTATCTCACGGGGCTTCAATAGGTTACAGCTCACATGCTCTTTCACAAGATGAGGCCGAAAACTACTACCACAGCCTTCGACCGGCCATCACTAAGGGTTCGTTACTATTGTGGATAGCACGTGATGACATCGGGATTGTGGGCACTATCCAATTAGATCTGTGCCAAAAGCCGAATGGTTTAAATCGAGCTGAAGTACAAAAGTTATTAGTTCATAGTCGTAGCCGACGTGCCGGGATTGGACATAAATTGATTATTGCGCTGGAGAATACCGCGGTTCAACTTCGCCGCGGATTACTCTATCTCGATACCGAAGCAGGTTCCCCAGCAGAATCTTTTTACCGTGCGCAAGGATACAGATGTATGGGGGAAATTCCTGATTATGCCTGCACGCCTGATGGTTGCTATCATCCAACTGCTATTTATTTCAAACGATTATTCGCAGTGAATCAAACACATACGGCTATAGCGAGTTAGTAATGCCAAATGCAATCAAACATAAGGCCATGACCTGACTAATTGATTGGAATAGCAACACACATCAAAGAAATCACTCACTAAATACAAAAATGTCTACGCCAAAAAGCAAGCTGCCTATAATATGCAGCTTGTTTCTTATCTGGAGTTGGCGTCCAGCGCCTTTCCCAACCTGCGTTAACAGGCAGAATTTGGCTTATGATAAAAAGAGATCAATCTTTAGCGACGCCTTATCTACAGTTCGATCGTACTCAGTGGGCGGCTTTGCGCGACTCAGTACCATTGACACTAACAGAAGAGGAAATCGTTAAACTTAAAGGGATTAACGAAGACCTTTCATTAGATGAAGTGGCACAGATATATCTACCACTTTCGCGCCTCCTTAATTTCTATATTAGTTCTAACTTGCGTCGACAGGCTGTTCTGGAACAATTCCTTGGAACTGATGGCCAGCGCATTCCTTATGTTATTGGTATCGCAGGCAGTGTTGCTGTGGGTAAAAGTACCACCGCCCGTTTACTACAAGCATTGCTGAGCAGTTGGCCTGAGCACCGCAGTGTTGAATTGATTACCACTGATGGTTTTCTTTATCCAAATAAAGTGCTTAATGAGCGCGGATTGATGAAGAAAAAAGGATTTCCACAATCCTATGATATGCACAACTTGGTGAAATTTGTTTCTGAGGTAAAATCAGGAGCTGGCCATGTTACCGCGCCAGTTTATTCCCATTTAATATATGACATTGTCCCTGATGGTAATAAAATTATCAAACAGCCGGACATCCTTATATTAGAGGGATTAAATGTTTTACAAAGTGGGATGGATTATCCTCATGATCCTCATCATGTATTTGTCTCTGACTTTGTAGATTTCTCTATATATGTTGATGCCCCAGAAGATCTGCTCCAAAGTTGGTATATCAACAGGTTCTTGAAGTTCCGCCAGGGGGCATTTTCTAATCCTGACTCTTACTTCCATAATTATGCGAAACTGCCAGAAACAGAAGCAGTCAAGATTGCAACGCAATTATGGAAAGAGATTAATGGATTGAATTTAAAACAAAATATACTACCAACACGTGAGCGGGCAAGCTTGATAATGACTAAAAGCGCCAATCATGCAGTTGAAAGTGTGCGCTTAAGAAAATAATAAATAGCGGGTAGTGATAACTACCCGTTTAACTTATTAATTAAGCTCCGCGAAGGGAAATCTCACCACCAATATAAGATTTCACATTACCGTCCTGCTCCAACAATAATGCACCTTGCTGATCTATACCTCGAGCAATCCCAAATATTTCTTGGTTTCCAATAATCAACTTCACAGGGCGATCAAGGTAATTATCCATCTCTCTCCAGCGGGAAATAAAGGCCGCCAGCCCCTCATTTTCAAATTTAACCACTGCCAGCCGTAATTCTGATAATATTTCAGCTGTCAGTTTATTGCGATCGATAATAACCCCAGCTTCCTGTAAGTTAATCCAATCTTGGTTAATAACATTAGTCGTAGATTCACGCATACTCAGGTTTATACCCGCACCAATAACTAACTGTGCCGCATCCCCGGTTTTACCCGTCAGTTCAACTAATATGCCAGCCAGCTTCTTATCATTTAAATACAAATCATTCGGCCACTTAACACGAACTTGCCCTGCGCCCAGTTTGTGTAGCACTTCCGCCATGACGATACCTACAACTAAACTTAACCCCATTGCTGCGGCGGGGCCTTGCTCTAATCGCCAAAACATTGATAAATAAAGGTTAGCACCAAAAGGCGATATCCACTGGCGACCACGTCTGCCACGACCAGCTTGCTGATATTCGGCGACACAAGCATCACCAGATTTAAGCTCAGTGATACGATCCAGAAGATATTGGTTCGTTGAATCAACTACAGGTAATACGGCGACTTGGCCCGCGGGTAAATAACTTAAAATTGTTTTTTCATCAAGTAATTGGATAGATGCCGGTAAGCTATATCCCTTACCAGGGACCGTGAAGACATCTAATCCCCATTCCCTGATAGTTTGCATATGCTTATTGATTGCAGCGCGACTCATACCCAGCATTTCACCCAGTTGCTCACCTGAGTGAAAAGCACCATCGGCCAGTATGCCAATTAATCGCAAGGGAACTTTAATATCTTTCACGACAAACACTCCACAGCATTAACTTCCCCATGGCTTGCAATAAAGCGCACCTCTGGTTCCAACCAGATAGAAAATTTGTTTGCAACCTGCTGGCGGATATAACCGGCAAGACCCAACACATCCTGTCCAGTAGCTTCGGCGAGGTTAATCAGAACCAAAGCTTGTTGCTGATGCACCGCAGCCCCTCCAATCTGATGCCCTTTAAGCGCGCATTGATCAATAAGCCAACCAGCGGCCAGCTTTACTGTCCCGTCGGGTTGTGGGTAATGAGGTGCACTGGGGTAGCGCTTCACAATGTCAGCAGCCACAGTGGCATCCACAACGGGATTCTTGAAGAAGCTACCGGCATTGCCTGTCACTGCGGGGTCAGGCAGTTTACTCCTACGCATTGAGCAAACTGATTTGAAAATATCATCTGCTGTCACAGTCAATGGATTCATACGCGTTAAATCGCCATAACCTAGTGTTGGCACCCAAGATTTTATTAATCGGATCCCTACCGCTACAATGGCAAACCCATGACCATAATGATGTTTAAATATGCTGTCACGATAGCCAAATTGGCAATCTTGGGCCGAAAGGCGCAGAACAGTCCCTTTCTCCATATCAAGTAAATCAACGTATTCGCACACCTTTTGCAGCTCAACGCCATATGCCCCAATATTTTGAATTGGTGCAGAGCCAACACAACCAGGGATTAAAGCTAAGTTCTCCAAACCCGGCATGTTGTTTTGCAACGAATAACAGACTAATTGGTGCCAATTCTCCCCTGCGCCAACATGCAGGTGCCAAGCAGTATCATCTTCAGTAAACGTAATACCTTTAATACGATTAAGTAATACTGTCCCGGCATAGTTTTCAATAAACAGCACATTACTGCCTTCACCAAGCAAAAGTACAGGTTGATGCTTAGAGACTGATTCACGCCATGCATCAATCAAGTCTTGCACTGTATTGGCACTTATTACATTGCTCGCGTAGGCGGATAGCGCAAAAGTATTGAGGTGTTTTAGCGGGGAACGTTGATTCGACATTACATTGGATACTCATTCTAACTAGCTCTGGTGCTAGTCTAACCGATCATAATACTCATATTGTATTTTGTTTTAGGTGAATACATAAAAAAAGCCCTCTGCACAGCAGAAGGCTTTTCTATATCGCGCACATAGCAAAAACCCCACGCTTTTGGCATGGGGTCTCGGCTTGATTTGATGCCTGGCAGTGTCCTACTCTCGCATGGGGAGACCCCACACTACCATCGGCGCTACGGCGTTTCACTTCTGAGTTCGGCATGGGATCAGGTGGGTCCACCGCGCTATGGCCGCCAGGCAAATTCTGTCTAAACTAACCCGCTATGCAATCCTACACACAGCCAGCCAGCCCAATCTCGGAACGTCGCTGAAAATCTCTCTCAAATCACTAAAACACCTTCGGTGTTGTAAGGTTAAGCCTCACGGATCATTAGTACTGGTTAGCTCAATGCATCGCTGCACTTACACACCCAGCCTATCAACGTCATAGTCTTTAACGTTCCTTCAGGGGGCTTAAAGCCCCAGGGAAGACTCATCTCGAGGCAAGTTTCCCGCTTAGATGCTTTCAGCGGTTATCTCTTCCGAATTTAGCTACCGGGCAATGCCATTGGCATGACAACCCGAACACCAGTGATTCGTCCACTCCGGTCCTCTCGTACTAGGAGCAGCCCCTCTCAATCTTCCAACGCCCACGGCAGATAGGGACCGAACTGTCTCACGACGTTCTAAACCCAGCTCGCGTACCACTTTAAATGGCGAACAGCCATACCCTTGGGACCTACTTCAGCCCCAGGATGTGATGAGCCGACATCGAGGTGCCAAACACCGCCGTCGATATGAACTCTTGGGCGGTATCAGCCTGTTATCCCCGGAGTACCTTTTATCCGTTGAGCGATGGCCCTTCCATTCAGAACCACCGGATCACTAAGACCTACTTTCGTACCTGCTCGAGCCGTCACTCTCGCAGTCAAGCTAGCTTATGCCTTTGCACTAACCTCACGATGTCCGACCGTGATTAGCTAACCTTCGTGCTCCTCCGTTACTCTTTGGGAGGAGACCGCCCCAGTCAAACTACCCACCAGACACTGTCCTCACCCCGGATCACGGGGCCGAGTTAGAACATCAAACATTAAAGGGTGGTATTTCAAGGTTGGCTCCACGCAGACTGGCGTCCACGCTTCGATGCCTCCCACCTATCCTACACATCAAGGCTCAATGTTCAGTGTCAAGCTATAGTAAAGGTTCACGGGGTCTTTCCGTCTTGCCGCGGGTACACTGCATCTTCACAGCGAGTTCAATTTCACTGAGTCTCGGGTGGAGACAGCCTGGCCATCATTACGCCATTCGTGCAGGTCGGAACTTACCCGACAAGGAATTTCGCTACCTTAGGACCGTTATAGTTACGGCCGCCGTTTACTGGGGCTTCGATCAAGAGCTTCGCCTTGCGGCTGACCCCATCAATTAACCTTCCAGCACCGGGCAGGCGTCACACCGTATACGTCCACTTTCGTGTTTGCACAGTGCTGTGTTTTTATTAAACAGTTGCAGCCAGCTGGTATCTGCGACTGGCTTCGGCGCCGAGAGCAAGTCTCTTTACCTAATGCCAGCGTGCCTTCTCCCGAAGTTACGGCACCATTTTGCCTAGTTCCTTCACCCGAGTTCTCTCAAGCGCCTGAGTATTCTCTACCTGACCACCTGTGTCGGTTTGGGGTACGATTTAATGTTACCTGATGCTTAGAGGCTTTTCCTGGAAGCTTGGCATCAACTACTTCATCACCGTAGTGACTCGTCATCACACCTCAGCGTTGATAAGCAACCGGATTTACCAAGTCGCTCCGCCTACATGCTTAAACCGGGACAACCGTCGCCCGGCTAGCCTAGCCTTCTCCGTCCCCCCTTCGCAGTAACACCAAGTACAGGAATATTAACCTGTTTCCCATCGACTACGCTTTTCAGCCTCGCCTTAGGGGTCGACTCACCCTGCCCCGATTAACGTTGGACAGGAACCCTTGGTCTTCCGGCGTGCGGGCTTTTCACCCGCATTATCGTTACTTATGTCAGCATTCGCACTTCTGATACCTCCAGCAACCCTCACAGGTCACCTTCAACGGCTTACAGAACGCTCCCCTACCCAACAACACCTAAGTGTCGCTGCCGCAGCTTCGGTGCATGGTTTAGCCCCGTTACATCTTCCGCGCAGGCCGACTCGACCAGTGAGCTATTACGCTTTCTTTAAATGATGGCTGCTTCTAAGCCAACATCCTGGCTGTCTATGCCTTCCCACATCGTTTCCCACTTAACCATGACTTTGGGACCTTAGCTGGCGGTCTGGGTTGTTTCCCTCTTCACGACGGACGTTAGCACCCGCCGTGTGTCTCCCGTGATAACATTCTTCGGTATTCGGAGTTTGCATCGGTTTGGTAAGTCGGGATGACCCCCTAGCCGAAACAGTGCTCTACCCCCGAAGATGAGTTCACGAGGCGCTACCTAAATAGCTTTCGGGGAGAACCAGCTATCTCCCGGTTTGATTGGCCTTTCACCCCCAGCCACAAGTCATCCGCTAATTTTTCAACATTAGTCGGTTCGGTCCTCCAGTTAGTGTTACCCAACCTTCAACCTGCCCATGGCTAGATCACCGGGTTTCGGGTCTATACCTTGCAACTAGACGCCCAGTTAAGACTCGGTTTCCCTACGGCTCCCCTATTCGGTTAACCTTGCTACAAAATATAAGTCGCTGACCCATTATACAAAAGGTACGCAGTCACACCACGAAGGTGCTCCCACTGCTTGTACGTACACGGTTTCAGGTTCTATTTCACTCCCCTCGCCGGGGTTCTTTTCGCCTTTCCCTCACGGTACTGGTTCACTATCGGTCAGTCAGGAGTATTTAGCCTTGGAGGATGGTCCCCCCCATATTCAGACAGGATGTCACGTGTCCCGCCCTACTCATCGAGTTCACAGCAAGTGTGTTTTTGTGTACGGGAGTATCACCCTGTACCCTGCGACTTTCCAGACGCTTCCACTAACACACAAACTGATTCAGACTCTGGGCTCCTCCCCGTTCGCTCGCCGCTACTGGGGGAATCTCGGTTGATTTCTTTTCCTCGGGGTACTTAGATGTTTCAGTTCCCCCGGTTCGCCTTGCATGGCTATGTATTCACCATGCAATAGTGCAACGAATTGCACTGGGTTTCCCCATTCGGGTATCGTCGGTTGTAACGGTTCATATCACCTTACCGACGCTTTTCGCAGATTAGCACGCCCTTCATCGCCTCTGACTGCCTAGGCATCCACCGTGTACGCTTAGTCGCTTAACCTCACAACCCGAAGGTGTCTTTACAGACATCGTCGTATTGCGATCATTTGAGAGACTCTAATACAGGTTAATCCTTATCTCAGTACTTCTACGGAGAGATAAGTTTCAGCTGTATTGTTTCAATTTTCAGCTTGTTCCAGATTGTTAAAGAGCAATATCTTAAACACGACTCGTTAAAGTCATCTTTAAGATATTTTCAGTTCATAAAGAACCGGTGATAATGTCTTTCACACATTATCGGAGTGGCGTCCCCAAGGGGATTCGAACCCCTGTTACAGCCGTGAAAGGGCAGTGTCCTAGGCCTCTAGACGATGGGGACACAAAAATCCGATTAAATCATTCAACTTAATCGTTTTTGCATCAGCATGAGTCGAAACTCACAACATCAACAGGTGCTCTTGCTCGTTTACATTCATCAGACAATCTGTGTGGACACTGCGCAATGCGTATCGTTAGGTAAGGAGGTGATCCAACCGCAGGTTCCCCTACGGTTACCTTGTTACGACTTCACCCCAGTCATGAATCACAAAGTGGTAAGCGCCCTCCCGAAGGTTAAGCTACCTACTTCTTTTTGCAACCCACTCCCATGGTGTGACGGGCGGTGTGTACAAGGCCCGGGAACGTATTCACCGTAGCATTCTGATCTACGATTACTAGCGATTCCGACTTCATGGAGTCGAGTTGCAGACTCCAATCCGGACTACGACAGACTTTATGTGGTCCGCTTGCTCTCGCGAGTTCGCTTCACTTTGTATCTGCCATTGTAGCACGTGTGTAGCCCTACTCGTAAGGGCCATGATGACTTGACGTCATCCCCACCTTCCTCCGGTTTATCACCGGCAGTCTCCTTTGAGTTCCCACCATTACGTGCTGGCAACAAAGGATAAGGGTTGCGCTCGTTGCGGGACTTAACCCAACATTTCACAACACGAGCTGACGACAGCCATGCAGCACCTGTCTCACAGTTCCCGAAGGCACCGAAGCATCTCTGCTAAGTTCTGTGGATGTCAAGAGTAGGTAAGGTTCTTCGCGTTGCATCGAATTAAACCACATGCTCCACCGCTTGTGCGGGCCCCCGTCAATTCATTTGAGTTTTAACCTTGCGGCCGTACTCCCCAGGCGGTCGACTTAACGCGTTAGCTCCGGAAGCCACGCCTCAAGGGCACAACCTCCAAGTCGACATCGTTTACAGCGTGGACTACCAGGGTATCTAATCCTGTTTGCTCCCCACGCTTTCGCACCTGAGCGTCAGTCTTTGTCCAGGGGGCCGCCTTCGCCACCGGTATTCCTCCAGATCTCTACGCATTTCACCGCTACACCTGGAATTCTACCCCCCTCTACAAGACTCTAGCTTGCCAGTTTCAAATGCAGTTCCCACGTTAAGCGCGGGGATTTCACATCTGACTTAACAAACCGCCTGCGTGCGCTTTACGCCCAGTAATTCCGATTAACGCTTGCACCCTCCGTATTACCGCGGCTGCTGGCACGGAGTTAGCCGGTGCTTCTTCTGCGAGTAACGTCAATCACTGCGGTTATTAACCACAATGCCTTCCTCCTCGCTGAAAGTGCTTTACAACCCGAAGGCCTTCTTCACACACGCGGCATGGCTGCATCAGGCTTGCGCCCATTGTGCAATATTCCCCACTGCTGCCTCCCGTAGGAGTCTGGACCGTGTCTCAGTTCCAGTGTGGCTGGTCATCCTCTCAGACCAGCTAGGGATCGTCGCCTAGGTGAGCCGTTACCCCACCTACTAGCTAATCCCATCTGGGCACATCCGATGGCGTGAGGCCCTAAGGTCCCCCACTTTGCTCTTGCGAGGTCATGCGGTATTAGCTACCGTTTCCAGTAGTTATCCCCCTCCATCAGGCAGTTTCCCAGACATTACTCACCCGTCCGCCGCTCGCCGGCAAAGTAGTAAACTACTTCCCGCTGCCGCTCGACTTGCATGTGTTAGGCCTGCCGCCAGCGTTCAATCTGAGCCATGATCAAACTCTTCAATTTAAGATTTGTTTGATTTGCTATGAGTTAACATAGCGATGCTCAAAGATTACTTTCTGCAAATATGCATTCGAACCGAAGTTCAAATGTGTACTGCTTTGGTCACTCTTCAAGACTTTGATATTTCTTTGCCTGTCGAAACAGGCTTCGATATCGTCTTGCGAGTGCCCACACAGATTGTCTGATAAATTGTTAAAGAGCGTTCGTTATCAACCGGTGGTTGGTAACGCGAGGTGCGCATATTACGCTTTTCTCATTCAGAGTCAACTACTAATTTCGTTGATTTTCTCTGTTCTCTCTGCCGGTCACTCAACTACTTGGTTCGTTGTGTGCCGTCTCGATGGATGCGCATTATAGGGAGTCGAATTTTTTGCACAACTCTTTTCTCGCCTTTTTCTACTGTTTGAATACTTTTCGCTCCTTACGTGTAGATCTTGGTCGATCCACGGCATTTTCCCTATGATCCCAATGGTCGATTGGTTGTAATTCCATCAGCAAAGGCTAGTATGGCCGGTAAAGAGTGATCTTATTGAGAGGCTATTGCTATGTCCGACCCTATCCGCCCTTATCTTCATTATTCACCGACGCTTGGTAAACGCGTTATGATTGATAGATCGAGTGTGATCATTGGTAATGTCATTTTGGGTGATGATGTCAGTGTCTGGCCGTTAGTTGCCATCCGTGGTGATGTTAATCAGGTTAGTATTGGTGCTCGCTCTAATATCCAAGACGGAAGTGTTTTGCATGTTACCCATCACTCAGAACATAACCCCGAGGGAAATCCACTGATTATTGGTGAAGATGTGACTGTCGGACATAAAGCTATGCTTCACGGCTGCACCATCGGTAATCGGGTATTAGTGGGAATGGGCTCCATCGTGTTAGATGGTGCTGTTATTGAAGATGATGTGATGATTGGAGCGGGTAGCCTAGTTTCCCCTGGAAAACGATTGGCGAGTGGTTACCTCTATATGGGCAGCCCAGCCAGACAAGCCCGCCCTTTAACACCTGCTGAATTAGAAGGCCTGCTTTATTCCGCGAGTAACTATGTGCGCTGGAAAGATGACTCTCTGGCTGAAATGAAATAGCGAGTCATTTCTGATGCAGGGAATAAGCCATACTTTCCCTGCATTATCTATACCTTTCTATTTACCTAACTCATTACGTAACTGATTTAATACAGGAGCTATTGCCGGCATCACACCATGCCATAACTGAAAAGCATGCGCCGCTTGCCCCACCAGCATTCCCAGCCCATCGGCATAATTCGTCACACCCAACTGTGTGCTCCAGGCTAAAAATGGCGTGATATCAGTTTGATAGTACATATCATAACAACGAGTTTGCGGACCAATAATATCCGCAGGTATGTGCGGCACGTCGCCATGAATACCCGAAGCTGTAGCATTTATAACTAAATCAAACTGCTGCCCACTCAGAGCCTGCATCTCGATAGCATCAATATCACCTAAATGATGGAATACTTCAGCGAGTTGTTGCGCCCGAGCATAAGTCCTATTCGTAATAACGACTTTACAACCATATGAAAGTAAAGGGAGGATAACCCCTCGAGCCGCTCCACCAGCCCCCACCAATAAAATACGATCAGTTGTTTGGATCAAATGCTGTCGTTCAAGATCACTGAGTAAACCAATACCATCGGTATTGTCACCCAATAAGCGCCCATCTTCTAATTGCTTAATCGTATTGACAGCGCCTGCCAGTGACGCACGCTCAGTTAGTTCATCACACTTCGCATGAGCTCGTTCTTTAAACGGCGTAGTTATGTTCGCGCCCCGTGCCCCATCAGCAAAAAAAGACGTTAAAGTCTCTTCAAAGGATTCATTAGGTGCCAAAACTTTACCGTAGTGATGTTCAATCCCGGTTTGCTCGGCAAAAAGCGCATGGATCCTCGGAGACTTACTGTGCCCAATAGGGTTACCAAACACTGCAAACTTCTGATCCATGTTATTTCCTATCCTTGACGAAATTGCTTACCGGTTAAGGCATCTCTGATTTCAGATGGATTCAAACGCCCCCCTACCTGGCCAGTAAGTACTGGTAGCGAAGAGCCAAATTGTATTCTGATCTCATCAGTTGTTCGGCAAGGTTCTTGTCCACTTAAGTTGGCGCTGGTTGAAACCACAGGTTTGCCATATTGCGCACAAAGTTGCTGTACAAGTGGGTGGTCACTCACTCTGACCGCCAGTGAATCAAAACTGCCCGTTAACCAGCGCGGTGTCTCCGGACGTGCCGGAATTACCCACGTTACTGGCCCAGGCCAAACAGAAAAAATAGCCTCTCGCTGAGCATCACTCAGTGCCGCATCATTCACATAAGGTTTTAGCTGTTCATAATTAGCTGCAATTAGGATTAAGCCTTTTTGCCATGGCCGCTGTTTTAAAGCTAATAAAGCATTTACAGCTTTTTCACTATCAGGGTCACAACCTAAGCCAAAAACGGCTTCTGTTGGATAGGCAATAACCTCTTCTTGTTGCAATGCCCGCAATACATCTGACAGATCACTACTATTCTTTTGTTTATTCACGCTGTTATTACTCACTTACCACTGCCTTCCCACATAACTTGCTAGCGCAAAAACGTTTTACACCTTGCGCAGTTCTCTTTTCCATTAACAAGAGATAGTGGCAATGCGCGCACTCTCCAGCAATGGGTTGCTGATTAATTGTAAATTGGCAATCGGGATAGCGATTGCAGGCATGGAAAATCTTTCCAAACCGTGACTTGCGCTGTAGTAACTTACCTTGACCACATTGTGGGCAATCAATCGATGTTTCAGCTGGCTTATCAATAACTTCAGTATGATCACATTGTGGATATTGGCTACAACCAATAAACATACCAAAGCGCCCTTGCCGTAACACCATCTCTGAACTGCATTCAGGGCAGTGTTGCCCTTCCAGAACTTTCACGATATGACCATCAGATTGCGCTTTCAGTGGGCGCATATACTGGCAGTCTGGATAATGTGAACAACCAAGGAATGGGCCATGACCACCGCTGCGAATGACTAACGCCGATCCACACTCCGGACACGACCCATTATCCTTGGCAATAACTGTTTTCGTCATAACGCCTTCTATATAAAGTCATTAGCCAGTGATATTACCACTTAGTGCAAATAACCTTCATTGACTTCAAAAAGTAGCTCTTCCATCTGCTGATAAGCACTTTCGTAACCCGGTATGTTAAACAACACCATCAGCACCACCCATTTGAGATCCTCCAGGTCAATCTCATTCGAGTCCAACGCCATAATACGGTCGATGACCATCTCACGGGTATCAAGATGTAACACCTGAATTTGCTCAAGAAATAAGATGAAGCCGCGACAAGTGGTATCCAGGCGTTGGGCTTCTTCCGCCGTATAAATCCGTAATGCTTGCGGGTCAGCAGCATACAGATAAGGCGCTTTCTGCCCTTCTTGTAGATCTGCAAGAGCCTCTAACCAGTTCAGGGCGTTGTTGATATCCTCACGATAGAAACCTGCGTCAGCAAGATCGTCAGTAATCTTGTCTTGATCAACAAGCATTTCCGACTCGTTATGCATATAAGTTTCAAATAAGTAAATTAAAACGTCGAACATGGCCTGCCCTCCTTAATCGGACATAGCCGCCGGGTACAGCTGCGATCCACCCTGCTAACTCCAGCTCAAGCAATTTGCTGACGATATCTGGCACAGGTTGGCCGGCACGTTCGGCGACGACATCAACGGGTGTCACCTCATCTCCTACGTTAGCCAACACATCAGCAAATGGCAATTCAACTTGCTCCTCTGATGCAGAAATAGTTACTTTCTCGGGTAATGATATCCATTGCAGTGAACCGCCAACCTGTTCAGCGACCTCACGAGCAGACTTCGCCAGGTAAGCCCCTTGCTGAATTAGCCAGTGAACACCTTCGCTGGTTGCACTGCCCAGAGGACCAGGCAGTGCAAAAACATCCCGCCCTTGCTCCATAGCATAGCGCGCAGTAATTAAAGAGCCACTTTTCAGCGTAGCTTCAACAACCAATACAGCAGAACTTAACCCGCTGATAATACGGTTTCTTCTGGGGAAATGGGCGGCAATAGGTAATGCGGTCGTCAGAAATTCGGAGACCAGAACACCACCTTGATGCTCAATTTCGCGAGCTAACTGGCTGTGGCGACGTGGGTAGATATTCTCCAAGCCACTACCTAATACCGCAATGGTTTTTCCTTTAGCATTCAAAGCCGCTTTATGGCATATCCCGTCAATCCCCATAGCAAGGCCACTGGTGATGACCAACCCGGCTGAAGCCAGTTCTGAAGCAAAATGGCGTCCCCACTGTTCGCCATAATGGCTAAAATGGCGGCTCCCGACCATGGCCACTTGTGAGCGGTAAAGCACATCAAGCTCACCAGAGGCAAAGATGAGCAAGGGTGGACAGGAAATATGCGTTAAACGCGGCGGGTAGCCCGGTTCGCCATAAACAAGCAAGTGATGAGAAGGGTTGTTCAGCCAAGTTAGCGCGGCATCAATATAGAGAGGCTTAACTTGAGTAAATTGCTGACATTGTTGCAAATCTAACCCATAGGCAGCTAACCTGCCGAGGTGCACATCACCGCTGGCGAGTAACCTTTTGACCAATGCACTGCTTTTTACCGCCCCGAGTCCTTTGACTTGGCTCATCCTGAGCCATAATTCTGCCGCTAACATATTACCTCCCTGGCTTGCTTCCTAAGCTGACACCGATTTGTTCAATTGGTAGACGATGCTGTCAATCAAGGCCGGAAATGTCTAGAATAGAGATTGAATATCATTCACTACTCGGACGCAGATCTAGATATTTATGTCAGTATTACAAGTATTACATTACCCAGACGAGCGGCTGCGCAAAATTGCAGCGCCAGTAAAAGAAGTCAATAGTGAAATCCAGCGAATCGTGGACGACATGTTCGAAACGATGTACGCAGAGGAAGGTATTGGCCTTGCTGCTACACAAGTGGATGTTCACCTGCAAATTATCGTCATTGATGTCTCGGAAAATCGTGACCAACGTTTGGTGTTGATTAACCCTGAACTACTGGAAAAAAGCGGTGAAACCGGCATTGAAGAAGGTTGCTTATCAATCCCTGAGCAACGTGCATTGGTTCCTCGCGCTGAAAAAGTCAAAATCAGAGCACTAGATCGTGACGGCAAACCGTTCGAGCTAGAAGCTGATGACTTATTAGCAATTTGTATCCAGCACGAAATGGACCATTTGGTTGGTAAACTGTTTGTGGACTATTTATCGCCACTGAAACGTCAGCGTATCCGCCAAAAGCTGGAGAAAATGGCCAAGCTGAATGCTCGTGCCGACTAACCCCTTTTAATGCAGGAAACCAATGTGTCTGACTCTTTGCGGATAATTTTTGCCGGAACTCCTGACTTTGCAGCGCGCCATTTAGGCGCGTTGTTGTCTTCTCAACATCAGATTGTGGGTGTTTTCACTCAACCTGACCGCCCCGCTGGCCGTGGTAATAAGCTCACACCAAGCCCAGTTAAGGTATTAGCCGAACAGCACAATATTCCTGTTTTTCAGCCAAAATCATTACGACCGGAAGAAAACCAACATTTAGTCGCTAATCTTAATGCGGATATTATGGTGGTGGTCGCCTATGGCTTGATTCTTCCGGCATCAGTTTTGGCAATGCCGCGATTAGGTTGCATTAATGTCCATGGTTCTCTATTGCCACGCTGGCGCGGTGCTGCACCAATCCAACGTTCTCTCTGGGCTGGCGATGCAAAAACCGGTGTGACTATCATGCAAATGGATGTTGGGCTAGATACTGGCGATATGTTGCATAAAATTGAATGCGAGATTCAGCCAGAAGATACCAGTGCGACACTGTATGATAAATTGGCGCAACTCGGCCCACAGGGCTTATTGGTAACATTGCAACAATTGGCTGAAGGCAGTGCGCAGCCCGAAGTACAAGATGAAACACAAGTTACCTATGCGGAAAAACTGAGCAAAGAGGAGGCCAAATTAGATTGGTCACTTTCTGCAGCCCAGTTAGAGCGTTGTATTCGCGCCTTCAATCCTTGGCCAGTCAGCTATTTCGTGGTTGATGAGCAACCCATCAAAGTTTGGCAAGCACACGTGCTCGCCGCGGTTGATAATGCAGCGCCAGGGACAATCCTTCATGCTGATAAGCATGGCATCCAGGTTGCAACTGCAGAGGGCGTTTTGAATATCACCCAACTGCAACCAGCCGGTAAGAAAGCCATGTCAGCCACCGATTTGTTAAATTCACGACGCGAATGGTTTACACCCGGCAGCCAGCTAGCGTAATAGTCCAGCAGCTACCGCTATATATTTCATTGCCCGATACTTCATCATCGGGCCACTTTCCCTTTATTTGCTGACGTTTGTCGGCTTTTTTGGTTATGAAAAACACATATAATCTCCGCAGCATCGCTGCTAAAGCAATTAGCCAGGTATTGGATCAGGGGCAATCGCTCAGTACCGTTTTGCCTGGGCTACAAAAAAGTATTTCTGATAAAGATCGCGCATTGCTGCAGGAGTTGTGTTTTGGCACTTTGCGTGTCCTGCCGCAACTTGAGTGGTGTATTCAGCAGTTAATGGCACGCCCGATGACCGGTAAACAGCGTGTTTTTCATTATCTGATTATGGTTGGACTTTATCAGCTGATATACACGCGTATTCCTCCTCATGCTGCGCTGGCAGAGACTGTTGAAGGTGCTACCGCACTGAAGCGCCCGCAATTAAAAGGGCTAATTAACGGGGTGCTGCGCCAATTCCAACGCCAGCAAGTGGAATTACTGGAACGGGCCGCCAATAACGATAGCCACTATCTACATCCAAGCTGGTTATTGGCGCGAATTAAACAAGCTTATCCTGATCAATGGCAGCAGATTCTGGATGCAAATAACCAAAAGCCACCAATGTGGCTGCGTGTTAGCCGGCTACACCATTCTCGCAGTGAATATCTTGAGCTATTAAAACAAGCTAATATTGATGCTTTACCTCATGATTTTTATCCTGATGCTGTTCGTCTTATCACGCCTTGTGCCGTTAGTGATCTACCCGGTTTCGAACTCGGCTGGGTAACCGTACAAGATGCATCAGCACAAGGTTGCGTTGATCTGCTTGATCCACAAAATGGTGAGCAGATCCTCGACCTATGTGCCGCTCCGGGTGGCAAGACGACTCATATACTGGAAGCCGCTCCAAAGGCCCATGTATTGGCGGTAGATATCGATGAGCAACGACTCAGCCGGGTTAAAGAAAATTTACAACGCCTGAAATTACATGCGGTAGTACGGGTCGGCGATGGGCGCACACCTGATGAATGGTGTGGTGATCAACAATTTGACCGGATACTGTTAGATGCTCCTTGCTCCGCAACAGGAGTCATTCGCCGGCATCCAGATATTAAATGGTTACGCCGAGACAGTGATATTGCCGAGCTGGCTCAACTGCAATCTGAGATAATAGAAGCTATCTGGCCTAAACTGAAAAAAGGTGGCGTAATGGTTTACGCTACTTGCTCCATATTGCCCGAAGAGAATCAGCAGCAGATCGCCACTTTTCTACAGCGGCACAGTGAAGCAGAATTGATCGAAACAGGTACAACTTCAGTACCCGGTAGACAAAACCTGCCACATCCTGAGGATGGTGATGGTTTTTATTATGCGAAGTTGATCAAAAGATAGTCGTGGCTTTTGCTGCCTCAAACCTAATTTCAGTGTGAAACAGAGAACGCGATGAAAATAATTATTCTTGGGGCGGGGCAAGTTGGCGGTACCCTGGCAGAAAACCTGGTGGGTGAGAACAATGATATCACTGTCGTTGATATCGACTCAGGGCGACTACGCCAGCTACAAGATAAATTTGATCTGCGAGTCGTGCAAGGGCATGGTTCGCACCCTCGAGTTTTGCGAGAAGCTGGAGCGGAAGATGCGGATATGCTGGTTGCAGTGACTAACTCCGATGAAACCAATATGGTTGCCTGCCAAATAGCTTACTCGCTCTTTAATACGCCAAATCGTATCGCGCGCATCCGTTCAGCTGAATATATCCGTGAAGCCGATAAGCTGTTTCTGCCGGAAGCTGTACCTATTGACCATTTAATCTCACCCGAACAATTAGTTATAGATTACATCTATAAACTCATCGAGTATCCGGGTGCTTTGCAGGTAGTTAATTTTGCTGAAGGGAAAGTCAGTATTGCCGCAGTTAAAGCCTATTATGGTGGGCCATTAGTTGGCAATGCATTGTCCTCTTTACGTGAACATATGCCGCATATTGATACCAGAGTCGCGGCTATATTTCGTCAAGATCGTCCTATTCGCCCACAAGGTTCAACCATCATTGAAGCGGGCGATGAAGTGTTCTTTGTTGCCGCCTCTCAGCATATTCGCGCCGTCATGAGTGAGTTACAGCGTTTGGAAAAACCGTATAAGCGCATCATGATAGTGGGCGGCGGAAATGTGGGAGCGGGCTTAGCGCTGCGGTTGGAAAAAGATTACAGCGTAAAATTAATTGAACGTGATCAGCAACGTGCTGCTGACTTGGCAGAAATGCTGCACGATACCATCGTATTTTATGGTGATGCATCAGATCAGGAATTGCTAGCAGAAGAGCATATTGAACAAGTTGATGTCTTTATTGCAATTACCAATGATGACGAAGCGAATATTATGTCAGCAATGCTGGCAAAACGTATGGGCGCTAAAAAGGCAATGGTATTAATCCAGCGCAGCGCCTATGTCGATTTGGTCCAGGGAAGTGTTATTGATATTGTTATATCACCACAGCAGGCAACTATTTCTGCGCTATTAGGCCACGTCCGTAAAGCTGATATTGTGAGTGTTTCATCATTAAGACGCGGTGTTGCTGAAGCAATAGAAGCCATTGCCCACGGCGATGAAAGTACATCAAAAGTTGTAGGTCGAATGGTAGAAGATATAAAACTACCACCGGGCACGACTATTGGGGCCATTGTTCGCGGTGACGAGGTGATTATTGCTAATGGGAATTCAGTCATTAAACAGGGAGATCATGTTGTGATGTTTATTACTCATAAGAAATTTGTTCCTGATGTGGAGCGGTTGTTCCAACCAAGCCCATTCTTCTTGTAATCAATGACAGTTAAATTAAAAGTATTCTTATTGAGAAGAGAAAACTTTCCTATAATTATGGCTGTATCCAGTTTTATTTAGCTAAGATTAAGTAGTTCATTTTAAAGGGGGTGTTGGATATGAGTTTTATGAAGGAATTCCGTGAATTTGCCATGCGTGGCAATGTTGTCGACTTGGCTGTCGGGGTAATTATTGGTGCTGCATTTGGCAGAATTGTTTCCTCACTTGTTGCCGATATCATTATGCCGCCATTAGGCTTATTGCTAGGTGGAGTCGATTTCAAACAATTCCATTTCGTATTACGGGCAGCCGAAGGAACGATACCCGCTATTGTAATGAATTACGGTACATTTATTCAGAGTATTTTTGACTTCGTCATCGTGGCCCTCGCTATTTTCTCTGCAGTTAAACTGATGAACAAAATGCGCCGTGAAAAAGCAGAAGAGCCAGCGACACCAGCAGCGCCAACAGCAGAAGAAAAGCTGCTCGCTGAAATCCGTGATTTACTAAAAGCACAGCAATCAAAATAATTTAAAATTATTAAAACAAAAAAGCCATCAAATAGATGGCTTTTTTATTACGCTAAAATCAGAAGGCCAGTGGTAAATAATCAATTAATTGTTTACCACTGGCCTCCCACTTACCGCCTTTTGCATGTTTTTCTTTGCGCTGATAACTCCCTTTACCTTTAATGTTTTTTTCAATGCGCTGTCTGAAAAGTGGGTCAGAAAGTAGAGCTTCTAGCGCGTTGTCTTTTATTTTCCCTTTGGTATGTCGATACGGCGTCATATTAATGCCTCACTAATAAAGTATTGATTAAAAATCCCACGAATAATACTGCTTGTATGAACTGATTAAAACTACTTACCTAAAAAAATTTACTCTTTGGCTAATTCCTCCGTCGCCCCCTGCTCCAAAGCCTCTAAAATAGAGCAATAAGTCGTGGCATGCGAACTCCCACAACACGCATTACTCAGCCGTTTCAATGAATCACGCATCTTTTTTAGCTCAGTAATCTTGCTTTCCACATCATTCAACCGCGAATCGACAATCGCCTTGGATTCTTGGCAGGTGTGATGCTCAGGATCGACGCGGATAGACAATAATTCTGCAATGGTTTCTAAAGTAAATCCGAGCTGTTTTGCATAACGGATAAACCGTAAGCGCTGCAAGTCTTGTTCACTGTACAGTCTGTAGCCGCCTTCTGTCCGCCTCCCATGATCCATCATGCCTTGCTTTTCATAATAGCGAATAGTATCAGGGGTTACGTCAGCGAGTTTGGCCAGTTGCCCAATTCTTAACATTTGTTATTCCTCTTTAGACAGCTTATCTGTCACCTTATGCTGATATTCTTTGTGCAAGAAATCTGTGCTAAGCCCCGCTTGTCTCAATCTTAACTCCAATAAGACCAGCCGCTTATGCAAATTTGAGTAATCATCATGTTGCCTGTCGAGTTGTGACAACAAATCAGTAATAGTAAGTGCTTCCTGCCGATCTTGTAATTCAGGAGGAAGATATCCCGCATTCTTCAGTAATCTATATCCGACTCTTAGATCAACAGGGATAAGCGTGTCATCATCGAGTAATAGTGGTTTGCCGCTCCCAGGCAGATTGTCCAGTTCTCCCTTTTCTTGAGCATTAACAATATGTCTTTCCGCCCATTCATCAATTAACTCCATAGTGCCACCAAGAGATCAGATTCCACAGAATAGATGAAAGTTAAGATTAATGGATTGGCAGATAAATAATAAGGGGAGAAAAGAGCTATGGGGAGGATAAGAACTCATGTCACTGAATTATGGGCGTAAAAAAACCGGGCAAGCCCGGTTTTTTTACGCGTTTACAGATTACTCTGCAGCAACTACTTCTGCTTGCGATGCAGCACGATCAACTAACTCGATGTAAGCCATCGGTGCGTTGTCGCCTGCACGGAAGCCACACTTCAGAATGCGAGTGTAACCACCGGCGCGGCTCGCGAAACGCGGGCCTAGCTCGTTAAACAGTTTTGCCACGATCTCGTTATCACGAGTGCGGGCGAATGCCAGACGACGATTAGCTACGCTGTCGGTCTTGGCAAGAGTAATCAGCGGCTCAACAACGCGACGCAGCTCTTTCGCTTTCGGCAGGGTCGTCTTGATTATCTCATGACGAACCAAAGAGCCGGCCATGTTACGGAACATAGCCTGGCGATGGCTGCTGTTACGGTTCAGTTGACGACCACTCTTACGATGGCGCATGACCTTATCCTTCTCAGTAAAACCTTAACCTGTGATCCGGTTACTCGTTATCAGCAATGCTAGCCGGTGGCCAATTTTCTAGGCGCATGCCTAAAGAAAGACCACGTGATGCGAGCACGTCTTTAATCTCAGTAAGAGATTTTTTACCCAGGTTAGGCGTTTTCAGCAACTCAACCTCGGTACGCTGTACCAGATCACCGATGTAGTGGATAGCTTCTGCCTTGAGGCAGTTAGCAGAGCGGACAGTCAATTCCAGATCGTCAACAGGGCGCAGCAGGATCGGATCAAACTCTGGCTTCTCTTCTTTAACTTCCGGCTGACGTACATCACGTAAGTCAACGAAAGCTTCAAGCTGTTCAGCCAAGATAGTTGCCGCACGGCGGATCGCCTCTTCAGGATCGATCGTACCATTGGTTTCCATCTCGATAACCAACTTGTCCAGGTCGGTACGCTGTTCTACACGCGCTGCTTCAACATTGTAGGCAATTCGCTCTACAGGGCTATAGCATGCGTCTACTAACAGACGACCAATCGGGCGCTCATCTTCTTCCGAATGAATTCGGGCAGAAGCCGGCACATAACCACGACCACGTTGAACTTTGATACGCATACTAATAGATGCGTTTTCATCGGTCAGGTGGCAGATAACGTGCTGCGGCTTGACGATTTCAACATCACCATCATGGGTGATATCGGCTGCAGTCACAGGGCCAATGCCAGACTTATTCAGGGTAAGAATAACTTCATCTTTACCCTGAACTCTCACCGCCAGCCCTTTCAGGTTGAGCAGGATCTCCAGGATATCTTCCTGTACGCCTTCTTTGGTGCTGTACTCATGCAGTACACCATCAATCTCAACCTCGGTCACCGCGCAACCCGGCATAGATGAAAGCAGAATACGGCGCAGTGCGTTGCCGAGAGTATGGCCAAAGCCACGCTCTAACGGCTCAAGGGTCACCTTGGCGTGCGTCGAACTGACTTGCTCGATATCTACCAGGCGCGGTTTTAGAAACTCTGTCACAGAACCCTGCATTGTGTCCTCTCTTTGGTACTAAGCTTTACTTGGAGTAAAGCTCGACGATCAGGTGTTCGTTAATGTCCGCAGACAGATCAGTACGTTCAGGAATACGTTTGAACACACCTTCCATCTTAACAGCATCAACTTCCAGCCAAGTCGGCTTTTCACGCTGCTCAGCCAGCTCCAAAGCTGCCTTAACACGAGACTGCTTTTTAGCTTTCTCACGGATGCTGACTACGTCATTCGGAGATACCTGATAAGAAGCGATGTTAACAACGCGACCATTTACCATGATAGCTTTATGACTAACCAGCTGACGTGATTCAGCACGAGTTGCGCCAAAGCCCATACGGTAAACTACGTTATCCAGACGACCTTCCAGCAATTGCAACAGGTTTGCACCTGTGTTGCCTTTCAGACGTGCTGCTTCTTTATAGTAGTTACGGAATTGACGTTCTAGAACACCATAGATACGGCGAACTTTTTGTTTCTCACGTAACTGCACACCGTAGTCAGACAGACGCGGTTTACGCGCACCGTGCTGGCCAGGTGGTTGTTCAATCTTACACTTGGTGTCAATCGCGCGAACGCCAGACTTAAGGAACAGGTCTGTGCCCTCACGACGGCTCAGCTTGAGCTTAGGACCCAAATATCTTGCCATTTTCTCTCTCCAACAAACCTAAAAGCAGCGTTATACGCGGCGCTTTTTCGGCGGACGACAACCGTTATGAGGGATCGGAGTCACATCAGTAATATTAGTGATGCGGAAACCAGCCGCGTTTAACGCACGGATAGTAGACTCACGGCCCGGACCAGGTCCTTTAACCATAACTTCCAGATTCTTGATACCGTATTCTTTCACTGCGTCAGCGCAGCGCTCTGCTGCAACTTGCGCTGCAAACGGAGTAGACTTACGAGATCCACGGAAACCGGAACCACCTGCTGTTGCCCAACCCAATGCGTTACCTTGACGATCTGTAATGGTAACGATGGTGTTGTTGAAAGAAGCATGGATATGAGCCACACCGTCAGAGACTGTCTTTCTTACACGCTTGCGTGCACGAATAGGTGCCTTTGCCATTATTCAATCACCCCGATTATTTCTTGATCGGTTTACGCGGACCCTTACGGGTACGTGCGTTGGTCTTAGTACGCTGACCGCGAACTGGTAGACCACGACGATGACGCAAACCACGATAAGTCCCAAGGTCCATCAGACGCTTGATGCTCAGGGTCACCTCACGACGCAGATCACCTTCTACAACGTACTTGGCAACTTCGTCACGCAGCTTCTCGATTTGCTCTTCAGACAGCTCACTGATCTTAACATTTTCAGCAATACCCGCAGCAACACAGATAGCCTGTGAACGGGTCTTACCGATGCCGTAGATCGCAGTCAAAGCGATAACGGTATGTTTCTGATCAGGAATGTTAATGCCTGCTATACGGGCCACTATGCACTCCTACTATTTTATACAGCAATACCATTCTGAAAAGCCCGTTTTCAGGATACTCAAATAGCATTGCAGTCACATACAAAAGATTGGCTGGCTAATCTAGCCAGCTCAACCCAACTTTGCAAGAAAAATATGCAAGATAAATCAGCCTTGACGCTGTTTATGCTTTGGTTCGGCACTGCAGATTACGCGAACGACACCGTTACGCTTAACAATTTTGCAGTTACGACATAATTTCTTGACGGAAGCACGAACTTTCATTTTTACTCTCCGTAACTTCTCAAACATCCCTGAATTAGCGGTTATAGCCTTTCAGGTTTGCTTTCTTCAATGCAGACTCATACTGACTAGACATCATCAGAGTTTGCACTTGAGCCATAAAGTCCATGATGACCACCACTACGATAAGTAGGGAGGTACCACCAAAGTAAAATGGTACTTTCATCGCGTCACGCATGAACTCCGGGATCAGGCAGATGAAAGTAATATACATCGCACCAATTAAGGTTAAACGCGTCATTACTTTATCGATGTACTTCGCCGTTTGCTCTCCCGGACGAATTCCTGGCACGAATGCACCGGACTTCTTCAGGTTATCTGCTGTTTCACGCGGGTTGAACACTAACGCCGTGTAGAAGAAACAGAAGAAGATGATTGCAGACGCATAGAGTAACACATAAAGCGGCTGTCCCGGCTGCAAATACATCGAAATAGTCGTCAGCCAGTTCCAACCTGTCCCGCCCCCAAACCATGATGCAATCGTGGCAGGGAACAGAATTATGCTGGAAGCAAAGATTGCAGGGATAACCCCAGCCATATTCACTTTCAACGGTAAGTGTGTACTCTGTGCTGCATAAACACGACGACCTTGTTGACGTTTAGCATAGTTAACGACAATACGACGCTGACCACGTTCAATGAAAACAACGAAGAATGTTACTGCAAACACTAATACTGCAACCAACAGCAACAGGAGGAAGTGCAGGTCGCCTTGCCGAGCTTGCTCGATGGTATGGGCTATTGCAGGTGGAAGACCAGCAACAATACCAGCAAAGATTATGATTGAAATACCGTTACCGATACCACGCTCAGTAATCTGTTCGCCAAGCCACATCAGGAACATAGTCCCTGTGACCAAGCTAACAACAGCGGTAAAATAGAAGGCAAAGCCTGGATTGATTACCAGACCTTGCATCCCAGGCATATTCGGCAGACCGGTAGCAATACCGATCGATTGGAATATAGCCAATACCAACGTGCCATAGCGGGTGTACTGACTAATCTTACGACGGCCAGCCTCCCCTTCTTTCTTTATTTCTGCTAACGCTGGATGAACCACCGTTAACAGTTGGATAATAATCGATGCCGAAATATACGGCATGATACCCAAGGCAAAGATAGAAGCACGACTGAGAGCACCACCAGAGAACATGTTAAACATTTCAATGATGGTCCCTCTCTGCTGCTCGAGCAATTTAGCAAGCACAGTGGCATCGATACCAGGAATCGGAATAAAAGAGCCGATACGGAAAACAATAAGCGCACCGATAACAAACAAAAGTCTGCGCTTCAGTTCGCCTAATCCGCCTTTAGCACTTTGAAAATCTAATCCTGGTTGCTTAGCCATCTGCTACTTATTCCTCAATTTTACCGCCAGCAGCTTCGATAGCAGCACGAGCGCCTTTGGTGACACGCAGACCACGAAGAGTTACCGCACGAGTGATTTCGCCTGAAAGCATAACTTTCGCGAACTCAATCTGGGTACCAACAACGTTAGCGGCTTTCAGCGTGTTCAGGTCGATTACGTCGCCTTCCACTAAAGCCAGTTCAGACAGACGAACTTCTGCCGTGATCATAGCTTTGCGAGAGGTGAAGCCGAATTTCGGCAAACGACGATATAAAGGCATCTGACCACCTTCAAAACCACGACGTACGCCACCACCAGAACGTGAGTTCTGACCTTTGTGACCACGACCAGCAGTTTTACCCAGGCCAGAACCAATACCACGACCTACACGCTTCGGCGCATGCTTGGCACCTTCAGCCGGAGACAGAGTATTTAAACGCATCTGTTACTCCTCAACTTTAACCATGTAGGAAACCAAGTTGACCATACCACGTACAGCAGGAGTATCCTCACGCTCTACAGTATGACCAATACGACGCAGACCTAAACCGATCAGGGTTGCCTTATGTTTTGGCAAACGACCGATACTGCTTTTTGTTTGAGTTACTTTAATAGTCTTTGCCATGGTTATTTCCCTAGAATTTCTTCGACGGACTTACCACGCTTAGCAGCGACCATTTCTGGAGATTTCATATCTTCCAAAGCTGCGATAGTTGCACGAACCACGTTAATCGGGTTAGTAGAACCATATGCTTTAGCTAGAACGTTATGAACCCCTGCAACTTCCAAGACGGCGCGCATTGCACCACCGGCGATGATACCGGTACCTTCAGAAGCTGGTTGCATGAATACACGGGAACCTGTGTGAGCACCTTTAACAGGGTGCTGCAGAGTACCGTTATCCAACGCAACATTAATCATAGCGCGACGGGCTTTTTCCATCGCTTTTTGGATCGCTGCCGGAACTTCGCGTGCTTTGCCGTAGCCAAAACCAACGCGACCGTTACCATCACCAACTACTGTTAGTGCGGTAAAGCTGAAAATACGGCCACCTTTTACAGTTTTAGATACGCGGTTTACCGCGATCAGCTTTTCCTGCAGTTCGCCAGCTTGTTTTTCGATGTGTGACATCTTACACCTCTACCTTAGAACTGAAGGCCAGCTTCACGGGCAGCATCTGCCAGTGCCTGGACTCGACCATGATATTGGAAACCGGAACGGTCAAAGGATACTTTCGTGATCCCTTTTTCCAATGCGCGCTCTGCGACAGCTTTACCTACAGCTGCAGCGGCATCTTTGTTGCCGGCGTACTTCAATTGCTCATTGATAGCTTTTTCTACAGTAGAAGCGGCGACCAAAATTTCAGAACCGTTTGGTGCAATAACCTGCGCGTAAATATGGCGTGGGGTACGATGTACCACCAGGCGAGTCGCACCCAGTTCTTTGAGCTTGCGGCGTGCGCGGGTCGCACGACGGATACGAGCTGCTTTCTTATCCATAGTGTTACCTTACTTCTTCTTAGCCTCTTTGGTACGCACGACTTCGTCGGCGTAACGGACACCCTTGCCTTTATAAGGCTCAGGACGACGGTAGGCACGCAAATCTGCTGCAACCTGACCAATCACCTGCTTATCAGCGCCTTTCAGCACGATTTCAGTTTGGGTCGGGCATTCGGCAGTGATGCCAGCCGGCAATTCATGGTCAACTGGATGAGAGAAGCCTAAAGCTAAATTCACCACGTTGCCTTTAACTGCGGCACGGTAACCTACACCTACCAATTGAAGCTTCTTAGTGAAGCCTTCGGTAACACCAACGACCATTGCATTAAGCAGTGCACGAGTGGTACCCGCTTGGGCCCAACCGTCTACAGAGCCTTCGCGTGGAGCGAAAGTCAGTGTATTTTCTTCTTGCTTAACTTCAACAGCGCTATGGACGGTACGAGTCAGCTCGCCGTTCTTACCCTTAATCGAAATAACCTGACCGTTGAGTTTTACCTCTACGCCGGCAGGAATGACGACGGGTGCTTTTGCAACACGAGACATTCTTTCCTCCCGAATTAAGCTACGTAGCAGATAATCTCGCCACCAAGACCAGCCTGGCGAGCTGCACGATCGGTCATAACACCTTTAGAGGTAGAAATAACAGCGATACCCAAACCGGCCATAACTTTTGGCAGCTCATCTTTTTTCTTATAGATGCGCAGACCTGGACGGCTGATACGTTGAATGCTTTCTACCACTGCCTTACCCTGGAAATACTTAAGAGCTAATTCCAGAACAGGCTTGGTGTCGCCTTCGACTTTAAAATCTTCAATAAAACCTTCTTCCTTCAGAACGTTGGCAATTGCCACTTTCAGCTTGGAGGAAGGCATGGTGACCGCGACTTTGTTTGCGGATTGACCGTTACGGATACGGGTCAGCATATCCGCGATCGGATCTTGCATGCTCATCTGTCTTTACTCCCGTGATTCAATTGGTGACAATTACCAGCTAGCCTTTTTAAGGCCCGGGATTTCACCGCGCATTGCGGTTTCACGGACTTTAATACGGCTCAACCCGAACTTCCGCAAGAAACCATGCGGACGACCAGTTTGGTTGCAGCGGTTACGCTGACGGGACGGGCTGGAATCACGCGGCAGAGACTGCAGCTTCAGAACAGCATTCCAACGATCTTCGTCGGATGAGTTCACACCAGAGATAATAGCTTTTAATTCCTCGCGTTGAGCGCGGTATTTGTTAGCTAGTTTCACGCGAACGACTTCGCGTGCTTTCATTGATTGCTTAGCCATCAGTAACCCTACCTTACTTGCGGAATGGGAATTTAAAAGCAGCCAACAATGCACGGCCTTCATCATCGGATTTCGCAGTAGTGGTAATGGTAATATCCAAACCACGTACACGATCGACTTTATCGTAGTCGATTTCCGGGAAGATGATCTGCTCGCGCACACCCATGCTGTAGTTACCACGACCATCGAATGACTTAGCAGACAAGCCACGGAAGTCACGGATACGAGGTACAGCAATGGAGATCAGACGCTCAAAGAATTCCCACATGCGTTCGCCACGCAGAGTTACTTTACAGCCGATCGGATAGCCCTGACGGATTTTGAAGCCTGCAACAGATTTGCGTGCTTTGGTGATAAACGGCTTTTGACCGGAGATTGCTGCCAAGTCAGCTGCTGCATTATCCAGCAGTTTCTTGTCAGCGATCGCTTCACCAACACCCATGTTCAGGGTGATCTTCTCGACCCGAGGGACTTGCATGACAGAGTTGTAGCCAAACTGAGACATCAGTTGTTTGACCACCTCGTCTTTGTAGTAATCATGCAGTTTCGCCATCGTATTACTCCAAATTACTTGATAGTTTCGCTATTAGATTTAAAGAAACGGACTTTTTTGCCGTCTTCGAATCTAAAGCCTACACGGTCAGCCTTACCAGTTGCCGCGTTGAACAGCGCAATGTTGGAAACTTGAATTGCAGCTTCTTTTTCAACAATGCCACCTGGTTGGTTCAGGGCCGGAACCGGCTTCTGATGTTTTTTAACCAGGTTGATACCTTCAACAATGACCTTACTAGCAGACAGGACATTCTTTACTTTACCGCGCTTACCTTTGTCTTTCCCGGTTAGCACGATAACTTCGTCATCACGACGGATTTTCGCTGCCATGGTTCGCTCCTTAGAGTACTTCTGGTGCCAGAGAGATAATTTTCATGAACTTCTCATTACGCAGTTCACGAGTTACCGGCCCAAAAATACGCGTGCCGATTGGCTGCTCGCTGTTATTATTTAAAATAACACAAGCGTTGCCATCGAAGCGAATGACAGAACCGTCCGGGCGACGTACACCCTTCTTGGTGCGCACCACTACCGCCTTCAGAACATCGCCTTTCTTCACCTTGCCACGAGGAATAGCTTCCTTGATGGTGATCTTGATGATGTCGCCGATGCCTGCGTAGCGACGGTGCGAGCCACCTAGAACCTTGATACACATTACGCGACGTGCACCGGAGTTGTCGGCCACGGTCAGCATAGTCTGTTCTTGGATCATGTTAGTGCTCCGCTAATGTCAACTACTACTTTAGGACCCAGAATAGGTCGTTTAAAAGCCCCATTAATGAGGGCGCAGCATTATAACACCGCTTCCAAATTATGGGTAGAAAAAATAAACGGCCCACTTTCTGAGCCGTTTATTATGTTCGAGTTGGCTACTCTATTACAGAATCGCTTTCTCTACAACGCGAACAAGTGTCCAAGACTTAGTCTTTGACAGTGGACGGCATTCGCGGATTTCTACCACGTCACCGATACCACATTCATTGTTCTCGTCATGTACATGCAATTTCGTCGTACGACGGATGAATTTCCCATAAATAGGGTGCTTCACCACACGTTCGATAGCAACAACCATGGATTTCTCCATTTTGTCACTAACTACGCGACCTTGCAGAGTACGGATTTGGTCAGTCATTACGCACCCGCCTTTTCAGTCAGTAAAGTCTTAACACGTGCGATATTACGACGCACTTGTTTCGACAGGTGAGTTTGTTGCAGCTGGCCACTAGCCGCCTGCATGCGCAAATTAAATTGCTCACGCAGCAGGTTGAGCAGCTCAGTGTTCAGCTCTTCAACGCTTTTTTCACGCAGCTCTTGTGCTTTCATTACATCACCGTCTTAGTTACAAAGGTGGTTCCTACAGGCAGTTTCGCTGCAGCGAGCTTAAATGCTTCGCGAGCAGTTTCTTCCGGCACACCAGCCATTTCAAATAAAACTTTTCCTGGCTGGATCAGGGCAACCCAATACTCTACGTTACCCTTACCTTTACCCATACGTACTTCGAGCGGCTTCTCGGTGATCGGTTTGTCCGGGAATACACGGATCCAGACCTTACCTTGACGCTTAATTGCACGTGTCATCGCACGACGGGCTGCTTCGATTTGACGAGCCGTCAGGCGGCAACGGCCACAAGCTTTCAGGCCGAACTCACCGAAGCTAACATCCGTACCTTGCGCAAGGCCACGGTTACGGCCTTTGTGCATCTTACGGAATTTTGTACGCTTTGGTTGTAACATCAGCGATTCTCCTTACTTGCGGCCTTTACGCTGCTGCTTTTTAGGTTGAGCAGCCGGTTCCGGTTGTTCAACAGCAGCCATACCACCCAAGATCTCACCTTTGAAGATCCATACCTTAACGCCGATTACACCATAAGTGGTGTGCGCTTCAGATGTGTTGTAATCGATATCCGCACGCAGTGTATGCAACGGAACACGACCTTCACGGTACCATTCGGTACGCGCGATTTCAGCACCGCCAAGACGGCCGCTTACTTCAACTTTGATACCTTTAGCGCCAAGACGCATTGCGTTCTGTACAGCACGCTTCATAGCACGACGGAACATAACGCGACGTTCCAGCTGTGAAGTGATGCTGTCAGCAACCAATTTTGCGTCCAGTTCCGGTTTACGGACTTCGGCGATGTTAATCTGTGCAGGAACGCCAGCGATATCCGCTACGACCTTACGCAGTTTTTCGACATCTTCACCTTTCTTGCCGATAACGATGCCAGGACGAGCTGTGTGAATAGTCACACGGATGCTCTTCGCTGGACGCTCGATAACGATGCGAGAAACGGAAGCTTTCGCTAATTCCTTAGTCAGGAATTGGCGAACTTTAAAGTCGCTGTCCAGGTTGTCAGCGAATTCTTTGGTATTTGCGTACCAGGTAGAGTTCCAAGCTTTGACAATACCTAGTCGAATACCATTAGGATGTACTTTCTGACCCATTGCTAGTCTCCAGAGTCTCAGCGATCGGACACAACCACAGTAATGTGGCTGGTGCGCTTCAGGATGCGATCTGCACGACCTTTTGCACGAGGCATAATGCGCTTCATGCTAGGGCCTTCGTCTACGAAGATCTTCGTGACTTTCAGATCATCGATGTCAGCGCCATCGTTGTGTTCTGCGTTAGCAATGGCAGACTCTAGTACCTTCTTAACCAAACCAGCAGCTTTTTTGTTGGTATAGGTCAGAGTTTCCAGAGCTTGCGACACTTTCTTACCGCGAATCAGGTCCGCTACCAAGCGAACCTTCTGAGCAGAAGAACGAGCGTGGCGATGTTTAGCGATAGTTTCCATCTCTTCCTCCTACCTTAGCGCTTTTTAGCCTTTTTATCGGCCGCATGGCCGCGATAAGTACGGGTCGGCGCGAATTCACCCAGTTTGTGACCGACCATTTCATCGGAAACAAAAACGGGAACGTGCTGACGACCATTATGGACAGCGATGGTCAAACCGATCATATTTGGAAAGACCGTTGAACGACGGGACCAAGTCCGAATTGGCTTCTTGTCTCCGCTTTCCACCGCTTTCTCTACCTTCTTCAGCAAGTGCAGGTCAATGAAGGGACCTTTCTTGAGAGAACGTGGCATGGCTTATCCTCTAATTATTTTTTACTACGGCGACGTACGATGAACTTATCAGTACGCTTGTTGCTACGGGTCTTCTTACCTTTGGTTTGAACGCCCCACGGAGTTACCGGGTGCTTACCAAAGTTACGACCTTCACCACCACCGTGTGGGTGATCTACCGGGTTCATCGCCGTACCGCGAACGGTAGGACGAATACCACGCCAACGACTAGCACCTGCTTTACCCAGGACACGCAGCATGTGTTCAGCGTTACCGACTTCACCTAAGGTGGCGCGGCAATCAGCTTGAACCTTGCGCATTTCGCCGGAGCGCAGACGCAGAGTAACGTAGGAACCGTCACGAGCAACGATCTGAACGTACGCACCAGCAGAACGAGCCAATTGGCCGCCTTTACCTGGTTTCATTTCTACGTTATGAACCGTTGAACCAACTGGGATGTTACGCATAGGCAGGGTGTTACCCGCTTTAATTGCAGCATCAACACCAGATTGAATCTGGTCACCAGCTTTCAGGCCTTTCGGCGCCAGGATGTAACGGCGTTCGCCGTCTTTGTACAGAACCAGCGCGATGTTCGCGGAACGGTTCGGATCGTACTCCAGACGCTCTACCACAGCAGGAATACCATCTTTGTTGCGTTTGAAGTCAACCAGACGATAATGTTGCTTGTGGCCACCACCGATATGACGGGTAGTGATACGGCCATTGTTGTTACGGCCACCGCTTTTGCTTAATTTCTCAAGCAACGGGGCATAAGGCTTACCCTTGTGCAGCTCAGGGTTAACCACTTTAACAACGTGGCGACGACCCGGAGATGTAGGTTTACATTTAACAATTGCCATTGTTTACTCCTCCGACTTACTCTGCGCCGCCGATGAAGTCCAGATTCTGGCCTTCTTTCAGGGTGACGTAAGCTTTTTTCCAGTCGCTACGACGACCAACACGCTGACCGTGACGCTTACTCTTGCCTTTAACCAGCAAGGTGTTAACGTCTTCGACTTCGACTTCAAACAGTTTCTGCACTGCAGCTTTAATTTCTGCTTTGGTCGCGTCTTTGGCAACTTTGAGAACGATGGTGTTATTCTTTTCCATCGCAGCGGATGCTTTTTCAGATACATGCGGCGCGCGCAGTACTTTCAGCAGACGTTCTTCACGAATCATGCCAGCATCTCCTCAACTTGCTTCACAGCATCAGCAGTCATAACCACTTTGTCGAAGGCGATCAGGCTAACTGGGTCAATACCAGCAACATCACGGACATCAACCTTGTACAGGTTGCGAGCTGCCAAGAACAAGTTCTCGTCCAGTTCACCAGTGATGATCAGTACATCTTCCAGAGCCATATCTTTCAGTTTCTGCGCCAGCAACTTAGTTTTAGGTGCTTCAACAGAGAACTTTTCGACAATGATCAGACGATCTTGACGTACCAATTCGGACAGAATGCTTTTCAGCGCGCCGCGGTACATCTTTTTATTTACTTTTTGACTGTGGTCCTGAGGCTTCGCAGCAAAGGTCACACCACCTGAACGCCAGATTGGGCTCTTTACAGAACCTGCACGTGCGCGGCCGGTACCTTTCTGGCGCCACGGTTTTTTACCGGAACCAGTCACTTCAGCGCGGGTCTTCTGAGCACGAGTACCTTGACGGGCACCTGCTGCATAAGCAACAACAACCTGATGTACCAGCGCTTCGTTGAAATCACGACCGAAGGTAGTTTCGGAAACAGTCAGCGCGCCTTGCGCGTCTTTCAATACTAATTCCATTGCTATCCCCTTACGCCTTCACAGCTGGTTTAACGATCAGGTTGCCACCGGTTGCGCCCGGTACAGCACCCTTAACCAGCAGCAGGTTGCGCTCAGCGTCAACACGTACTACGTCCAGGCTTTGAACGGTTACACGCTCGTCACCCAGGTGGCCAGCCATTTTCTTGCCTTTGAACACTTTGCCCGGAGTCTGGTTTTGACCGATAGAACCCGGAACGCGGTGAGACAAGGAGTTACCATGGGTAGCATCTTGGGTGCGGAAGTTCCAGCGCTTAACAGTACCGGCAAAACCTTTACCTTTAGATGTACCTGTAACATCGACTTTTTTAACGTCTGCAAAAATCTCGACGCTAATTTCTTGACCCGCAGTGAATTCTTGACCTTCTGGAAGGCGGAATTCCCACAGACCACGGCCAGCTTCTACGCCAGCTTTAGCGAAATGACCCGCTTCTGGTTTAGTAACGCGGTTAGCTTTTTTAGCACCGGTAGTTACTTGCACAGCACGGTATCCGTCGTTCTCCAGGCTTTTGACCTGAGTTACGCGGTTCGCTTCAATTTCGATAACAGTTACTGGGATTGAAACGCCATCTTCTGTGAAGATACGAGTCATGCCCACTTTCTTACCGACTAAACCAATCATTGTTTCAACCTCTCAATCGCTCAATGACCTGATTAACCCAGGCTGATCTGCACGTCTACACCGGCAGCCAGATCCAGACGCATCAGAGCATCAACGGTTTTCTCGGTTGGCTCAACGATGTCAACCAGACGCTTGTGAGTGCGAATCTCGTACTGATCGCGCGCATCTTTATTGACGTGCGGAGAGATCAGAACGGTAAAGCGCTCTTTGCGAGTTGGCAGCGGGATCGGACCACGAACCTGCGCACCAGTGCGCTTGGCAGTCTCGACGATTTCCGCAGTTGATTGGTCGATCAAACGATGATCAAACGCTTTCAGGCGGATACGGATTCTTTGGTTCTGCATGAGACCAGAGCTCCAATTATTTATAAACGTAAATGATTACTCCTCGCACCCATTTCGATTGATGGGGGAGTGTAATCGTTCAACATATAACCCCCATATCGGGAGTATTGTTCGGTTTTAGCACTAGGCTATAGCCGACAGATTAGTTTCAATCTGACCTATCAAGATTAGGTAGGCCCGCGCATTATACGTAAATTCCAGCAGTAAGCAAGCCAGTGTTGAAAATCTATGCGAAAACTTGCCAGATAATTTCATTGGCGAGGAATAAAGTTATTTTGGTGAGTTCAGAAATGAGAAAGAGTGAGAACAATGTTGTTCTCACTCTTTTAACTGAATAATGTCATAGCTGGATAAATAAGAACCCATACAGCAAGTTAAGGAGCTAGTCTTTTGCCAATTGAGCCTGTGAGTAATTCTGTATTCCCAGACGTTCGATAAGACTAAGCTCTGTTTCAAGCCAATCTATGTGGCCTTCTTCTTCAGCCAGAATTTCTTTCAACAGATCGCGGCTGACGTAATCATGTATTGAATCAGCATAGGCGATGCCTTCGCGTAGATCCTTTGCACCTGCCAACTCAAGGGCTAAATCGGACTTCAGTATTTCCTCAACATCCTCACCAATATTCAGCTTACCCAAATCTTGTAAGTTAGGAATACCTTCAAGGAATAAGATGCGCTCGATGTATTTATCTGCATGCTTCATTTCGTCGATGGATTCGTGATACTCCTTATCATTAAGGCGCATCAATCCCCAGTTTTTGAACATACGGGCGTGGAGAAAATATTGATTGATAGCAACTAACTCGTTTCCGAGCAGTTTATTGAGATGTGCAATTATCTTTTTATCGCCTTTCATAGATAAACCCTCCGCTTCCAGTACTAAAAGTGTAGTACCAGATGGCAAAGTATGGGGGAAAACTTCTCCCGGCTAACTATTAGGCAACATCATTCATTTCTGGAATGTTTGCGCGTTCCTCGATCAAAATCTCTCTCGCCTGTCGAATGCATTTTCCACAGTCGGTACCAATCGGTACTAATTGACGCAGTTGTTGAATGGTATGTGGGTGGTGCTGACGTACAGCTTTACGGATAACTTTGTCAGATATCGCATTACACAGGCAAACATACATAAAATGACTCACTTCTTAACCAGTATCTACAGTGTAAATAAGAATGCGAGTTATTTCAATTAAGATTATTTTCTTCAGACAATAAAAAAGGGCGCCGAAGCGCCCTTTTAACTTAATCAATAAAACAATTAAGCGATAACTTTAGCAACAACACCAGCGCCTACAGTACGGCCGCCTTCACGGATTGCGAAACGCAGGCCGTCGTCCATTGCGATTGGGTGAATCAGAGTAACAACCATGTTGATGTTGTCACCTGGCATCACCATTTCAACGCCTTCTGGCAGTTCGATGGTACCGGTTACGTCAGTTGTACGGAAGTAGAACTGAGGACGGTAGCCTTTGAAGAACGGAGTATGACGACCGCCTTCATCTTTGCTCAGAATATAAACTTCTGATTCAAAGGTAGTGTGTGGCTTGATAGAACCTGGTTTAGCAAGAACTTGACCACGTTCGATATCTTCACGTTTGATACCACGCAGCAGAACACCAACGTTCTCACCAGCACGGCCTTCGTCCAGCAGTTTGCGGAACATTTCAACGCCAGTACAAGTAGATTTAACAGTATCTTTGATACCAACGATCTCTACTTCTTCACCGACTTTAACGATACCGCGCTCTACACGACCAGTTACAACAGTACCACGGCCTGAGATAGAGAATACGTCTTCGATTGGCAGCAAGAATGGCTTATCAACCGCACGTTCTGGTTCTGGGATGTAAGTATCCAGGTAGCCAGCCAGTTCGATGATTTTGTCTTCCCACTCTTTAACGCCTTCCAGCGCTTTCAGAGCTGAGCCTTTAACTACTGGGATGTCATCGCCTGGGAAATCATAAGCAGAAAGAAGTTCACGAACTTCCATTTCTACCAATTCCAGCAGCTCTTCATCGTCAACCATGTCGCATTTGTTCATAAATACGATCATGTAAGGAACGCCAACCTGACGACCCAACAGGATGTGCTCGCGAGTCTGTGGCATAGGGCCATCAGTTGCAGCAACAACCAGGATAGCGCCGTCCATCTGAGCAGCACCGGTGATCATGTTTTTAACGTAGTCGGCGTGCCCTGGGCAGTCAACGTGCGCATAGTGACGTGACGGGGTGTCATATTCAACGTGAGAAGTGTTGATGGTGATACCACGTGCTTTTTCTTCTGGTGCGTTATCGATCTGATCGAAAGCACGAGCGCTACCGCCGTAGGTTTTAGCCAAAACGGTGGTGATTGCTGCAGTCAGGGTAGTTTTACCATGGTCAACGTGGCCGATAGTACCGACGTTTACATGGGGTTTGGTACGTTCAAATTTTTCTTTAGACACGACTATATTCCTTACTCTTGTGCTCTCCCACTTATGAGAGAGCACTGGATCATTGTTTTAAACCCGAAAGCTTATTTGCCACGGGCTTCGATAACGGCTTTAGCGACGTTACTAGGTGCTTCAGCATACTCCAGGAATTCCATGGAGTAAGAAGCACGGCCCTGAGTCTGAGAACGCAGGTCAGTAGCATAACCGAACATTTCAGACAACGGAACCTTGACGCGAACGGTTTTACCGGTAGCAGTATCTTCCATACCTTCGATGATACCACGACGACGGTTAAGGTCGCCCATTACGTCACCCATGTAATCTTCAGGGGTTTCGACTTCAACCTTCATGATTGGCTCAAGCAGAACTGGTTTAGCTCGTTTGAACCCTTCTTTAAAGGCGATAGAACCGGCTAATTTAAACGCCAATTCTGAGGAGTCAACGTCATGGTAAGAACCGTAGTGCAGACGGATTTTAACGTCAACAACTGGGTAACCAGCCAGAGGACCGGCTTTCAGTTGTTCCTGGATACCTTTATCAACAGCAGGGATGAACTCTTTAGGAATAGAACCACCAACGATTTCGTTGACGAATTCATACCCAGCGCCACCCGGTGGTAACGGAGACATGTCGATAACAACATGACCGTACTGACCACGACCGCCTGATTGCTTAGCGTGCTTACCTTCGACATCCTTAACGGTGTCGCGGATAGTTTCACGGTATGCAACCTGAGGTTTACCGACGTTTGCTTCCACGTTAAATTCGCGGCGCATACGGTCAACCAGGATATCCAAGTGCAGCTCACCCATACCAGCGATGATAGTCTGACCAGATTCTTCGTCAGTCCAAACGCGGAATGATGGATCTTCTTTTGCCAGACGACCCAGAGCCATACCCATTTTTTCTTGGTCGGCTTTGGTTTTTGGTTCAACGGCAACAGAGATTACTGGCTCTGGGAACTCCATACGTTCCAAGATGATCGGATTAGCTGGGTCACACAAGGTGTCACCAGTCGTCACGTCTTTCAGACCAATCGCTGCTGCGATGTCGCCTGCACGAACTTCTTTGATCTCTTCACGTTTGTTTGCGTGCATCTGAACGATACGGCCCAGACGCTCACGCTGTGAACGTACTGAGTTCAACACGGTGTCACCGGAGTTAACAACGCCAGAGTACACACGGAAGAACGTCAGGTTACCCACAAACGGGTCGGTAGCAATTTTGAACGCCAGTGCAGAGAACGGCTCTTTGTCGTCTGAGTGACGAACAGCCGGAGTATCTTTACCGTCGTCCAAAATACCGTTGATTGCTTCAACGTCAGTTGGTGCTGGCAGATAGTCGATAACTGCATCCAGCATTGCCTGTACGCCTTTGTTCTTAAACGCAGAACCACAGGTAACCAAGATGACTTCGTTGCGCAGAACACGTTGACGCAAAGCTTTCTTGATTTCTTCTTCAGTCAGCTCTTCGCCGCCCAAATATTTATCCATCAGCTCATCTGACGCTTCTGCAGCAGATTCAACCAGATTCTGGTGCCATTCAGCAGCCAGTTCAGCCATATCAGCCGGGATCTCTTCGTATTCGAAGGTCACGCCCTGATCAGCTTCGTTCCAGTTGATCGCTTTCATTTTCACCAGGTCGATAATACCGGTGAATTTCTCTTCCGCGCCGATTGCCAGTTGCAATGGAACTGGATTCGCGCCCAGACGAGATTTAATCTGACCAACAACTTTCAGGAAGTTAGCACCCATGCGGTCCATTTTGTTAACGAACGCAATGCGTGGAACTTTATATTTGTTAGCCTGACGCCATACGGTCTCAGACTGTGGCTGAACACCACCAACTGCACAGTAAACCATTACCGCACCATCAAGAACACGCATGGAACGTTCTACTTCGATAGTGAAGTCAACGTGCCCTGGGGTGTCAATGATATTGACGTGATGTGGTTCGTACTGTTTAGCCATACCAGACCAGAAGCAGGTAGTAGCCGCAGAAGTAATGGTAATACCACGCTCCTGCTCCTGTTCCATCCAGTCCATGGTGGCTGCGCCGTCATGAACTTCACCGATTTTATGGTTTACACCGGTGTAAAACAGGATACGTTCGGTAGTGGTTGTCTTACCGGCGTCGATGTGAGCGCTGATACCGATATTACGATAGCGCTCAATGGGTGTTTTACGAGCCATTTGATTCCTCTATTCCTAGGGCGTTCATTCGGTTAACCCATGCGGGTTGGCTATTAAAAGCGCCCGCATGGTTAGCATGACTACTGCGTGGTGATTACCAGCGGTAGTGCGCGAACGCCTTGTTAGCTTCGGCCATACGGTGAACGTCTTCACGTTTCTTAACAGCAGAACCTTTGTTCTCTGCTGCGTCAGACAGTTCATTCGCCAAGCGCAAAGCCATGGATTTATCACCGCGTTTACGAGCAGCATCAACGATCCAACGCATTGCCAAGGCATTACGACGAACCGGGCGAACTTCAACTGGTACCTGATAAGTAGAACCACCAACGCGGCGAGACTTAACTTCGACAGTCGGGCGCACGTTGTCCAGAGCTACTTCGAAAGCTTCCAGAAAATCTTTACCAGAACGCTGAGCCAGGGTCTCCAGCGCGGTATAGACGATTGCTTCTGCAGTAGATTTTTTACCATCTACCATCAGGATATTTACAAATTTAGCCAGCAATTCGGATCCGAACTTAGGATCTGGTAAAATTTTACGCTGGCCAATTACACGACGACGTGGCATGGAAATACTCCGTTGTTAATTCAGGGTTGTCCAAAACTCTAAGAGTTTATTTTGACATTAATGTGAAAATGTTTGGCCTTACTTAACGGAGAACCATTAAGCCTTTGGCTTCTTCACGCCGTACTTAGAACGTGATTGCTTACGGTCTTTAACACCTGAGCAGTCAAGCGCGCCGCGAACGGTGTGGTAACGCACACCTGGCAAGTCTTTAACACGACCGCCACGGATCAGGATCACGGAGTGTTCCTGAAGGTTATGACCTTCACCGCCGATGTAGGAGGTGACTTCAAAACCGTTAGTTAAACGCACACGGCAAACTTTACGCAGTGCGGAGTTAGGTTTTTTTGGAGTGGTTGTATATACGCGGGTACATACACCACGTTTCTGCGGGCATGCTTCCAGAGCAGGAACGTTGCTTTTAGCAACCTTCATGCTGCGTGGCTTGCGAACCAGCTGGTTAATCGTTGCCATTATTAAAAAAGCTCCTGGTTTTTTGCTTCGTAAACACGTGATAAATCCCCCTCGTTTGCACTACTGGCAGAGAACGAGGACGCAGAATTTTATGGCTGACTATCTAAGGTGTCAAGAAATATACAGCATTGACTGCATTACCATGCCAGTTGTTGCTGATGTTTTAGGGTCAAATCCACGAAGTGAGTATAGCCGATTAGCATCGCGCTGTCTGAAATTTGACCACATAAACCGCGCGCAATAACATCATCTTCCAAGACAAATAGCGAAGCTGGGTTATTTAACAATAAGTTAAGACTTTCGCTGTTTTTCAAAACAGCCATCACTCCATCTTGCAGAAATAAAATCTCATCTTCAGATGTGACCAATTTCAGCAATGCAGATAAATCACAGTGATAAGGTGAATGACTGACGGTAAACAGCATTATGGCTACCCAAATCTCATTAAAAAGTCAGCACAACATCATAATTTGCCAATTGGCTGCGCAAATTTACCGGAGATAATACCTCGACATCAAGTATCCAATCCGTCACTTCACTCAATCCGCGCTGCTGCAATGAGGCTTCACAAATATAAAAATTCTCGACATCGTACAGCGGTAAGACACCGAAAGTAGCAATATAGTTTCTGGCGAGAATTTTTTCTGGCTGCTGCTGTGGAAGCAATTGTAATACGCCATCGGAAAGGAAGAATACGCCCAAGTTTTCACTCAGTGCTGATGTTGCCAGCAAAGCATCCAGCCCCTCGCGCCCTGCCGAATTACCATGAGGGCCTTGGGTGAAAACAAATGCGACGCGTTTTATTGCCATTAAAATTGCACCATACGGTCACAGGTTAAGGCCGCCTCTGCCAGCGCCCCCAACCCACTCAACGTAAAACCGGGTTGCAGATTTGCTGCCGCCAAATTGAGTTGTTCGGCTTCATGTTGGTCAGTAACACCACGACGCAATGCCGCCGCCACACAGACATTCAATGTAACAGCATGTTCGCTCGCCAATTGTTGCCATGCACGAACTAAGTCAAATTCATCATTAGCAGGGGCCGTTAATTGGTTAGCATTCAAAACACCTTCGCGATAGAAGAAAACACTAACCAAATTATGACCGGCGTTTATCAGAGCTTGTGCAAACTGATAGGCACTACTGGCCTGCTGAGTGCCGTAAGCTGGCCCCGTAACCAGCAGGCAATAGTTCGCCATATTCACACCTGACATTAACGATCATGCCCGACAAAATCGCCACTTTTGAATTGGCGAATGTAGAGATAAACAGTGTGTTTAGAAATATTTAGCCGTTCAGCGACCTGATTAATGGCATCTTTGATATCAAAAATACCTTTCTCATACAGATTGAGAACAACCTGACGGTTCTTAGCATTGTTAGAAACATTGCGGTCGGCATTCACTTCCTCAATGGTGAACTCCAATGTCTGCGCCACCAAGTCATCAACTGATGAGGCAAAGTTTACTGAGGAAGGAACTTCTTGTGTTTCCGGCGGCATAAACGTCTGAATAATTTGTGAGAAAGGTACATCCAGATTCATGTTGATGCACAGCAAACCAATGACGCGCTGGTCGCGGTTACGGATAGCGATAGTGACTGATTTCATCAGCACGCCGCTTTTGGCTCTCGTGAAATAAGCTTTTGAAACACTGCTGTCAGCGCCCGCCATGTCGTGCAGCATCCGCAGGGCCAGATCTGTTATTGGGGAACCAATCTGCCGGCCGGTATGTTCACCATTCGCAATTCTTACCGCAGAGCTTTTCAGGTCTTCCAGTGAATGCAGGACAATCTCACAGTGGTTGCCAATAAGCATCGCCAAACCATCAACGATAGCTTCATATGATTTGAGTATTTCATGGTCCGTCTGACTGAACGGACGTTCATCCAGTAAATCCAGTTCACTGGTTTCGCTACTGAGAAGCGAATTAGACATCGAAGACACCATCCTCTACGTAAAGCCTGTCTCAATATCGTTGGCAGACTCATAACTCAATATCTTGAATTTTAAGTCTAGCAAATATGCCGAGATAAAATCCTTGCGTTCGCGCGTGATATTGACGTTAAGCCCACAAGCTATAAATCGTCAAGTTATCAACGAGCAGAAGTGCGAATTGATATACCGCAAAAAAAACCGCCACGACAATTATCGCGACGGTTATGAGTATCACCGGGCACTACTCTACGACAACCAATACGCTAAATTACTTCTTAGCTTTTGTATCCGCAGCAGCAGGTTGTGCTTCTTGAGCATCAGCTTTAGGCGCGGCTTTCACATCCAATAACTCAACATCAAATACCAGAGTAGAGTTTGCAGGGATGCCTGGGACGCCAGTTTTGCCGTAAGCCAGTTCTGGTGGGATAACCAGAGTTATCTTGCCGCCTTTCTTGATTTGTTTCAGGCCTTCGGTCCAGCCTGGGATAACACCATCAAGACGGAAAGACAGCGGCTCGCCACGTTTGTAAGAGTTATCAAACTCAGTGCCGTCGGTCAGTGTCCCTTTGTAGTTAACGACGACGGTGTCGCTGTCTTTTGGCGCATCACCTGCACCGGCTTTCTCTACTTTGTACAGCAAGCCAGATTCAGTTTTCTTCACATCTTTTTCTTTTGCGAAGGTTTCGCGGTACTTAGCGCCTTTATCGGCGTTTTCTTTAGCATCCTGCTCCATTTTGGCCTGAGCAGAAGCTTTTACGCGCGCTTCAAAACCTTGCAAAGTTTTTTCGATTTCTTCGTCAGTCAGTTTACTTTTGCTGGCAAAAGCATCCTGAACACCGGCGATCAACTGGTCTTTATCCAGCTTAATGCCCAACTTTTCTTGCTCTTTCAGGGAGTTATCCATGTAACGCCCTAAGGAAGCACCTAATGCATACGCTGATTGCTGGTCATCATTCTTAAATGCGCTATTTGTCGTTGCTGCCGCGTCAGCAGTTTTAGCTGTTTCAGCAGCAAAAGTAGCAGAGGTATTCAGGGTCAGCGCCATGGTCGTAGCCAGTAGCGTTACTTTAAACAGTGATTTCATCCATTTCTCCATTGGCTTAAGGACACTTACCCCAAGCAACGATTATAAGTGTAACTTGTACTATAACTGTCTGTGCGAACACAAAACAATCTCTATGCTAATGCTATTAAGTGATATTAAGACTTTTTTTACTACAAGAAGTTTCGTTTTATCGATATCTTGACCCTCGCGGGGTAATCATGGAGTTTTACAGGTAGAATCAATCCTCCCTGCCTTATCCCCTATTATCACCGGATAGCCTATTATTACCGGATAGAAAGTGGCCTAAGGGCATGGTTTGCAGTCATGAGAGGTAACTAAAATGGAACAATCCCTGTTTGAACAACGGCTGGAAATGCTAGAAAGCCGTCTGGCATTTCAGGAGGTGACGATTGAAGAACTCAATTTGATCGTGACGGAGCACCAGATGGAAATGACCAAACTGCGGGAGCATCTGCGTTTATTGACCGATAAACTGCGAGAATCTCAGTCTTCAATGATGGCCTCGCCAGCAGAAGAGACACCGCCTCCGCACTATTAACGCCAGCGGTTAAGATACCGTAGCGCAGATAGCAAAAAGCCAGCCGCAAGGCTGGCTTTTGACTGAGCAATGTCAGATTTTAGTGACAGCCGCAGCCGCCGCCTTTACCACAACCGCCTTTACCGTGCTCATGACCGTGCTCACCTTCATCATGGCCGTGGCCGCCGCAGCAACCGTCACCGTGTTCATGGTGATGATCATGCTCACCATGTACGTGGCCATGCTGCAGTTCTTCTTCTGTTGCTTCACGGATTGCAACCACTTCAACGTGGAAGTTCAAATCCTGGCCTGCCAACATATGGTTGCCGTCAACCACAACATGCTCGTCTTCAACAGCAGTGATTTCGACCGGCACTGGACCTTGATCAGTATCTGCCAGGAAACGCATGCCGACTTCCAACTCGTCAACACCCATGAAGACGTCTTTCGGTACGCGCTGCACCAGATTTTCATCATAGCTGCCGTAACCTTCGTCAGCATTCACACGCACATCAAAGCTGTCACCAGCTTCGTGGCCTTCGAGCGCTTTTTCCAAACCAGCGATCAGGGAACCGTGTCCGTGCAGGTAGTCCAACGGCGCGCTCACCGGAGACTCATCAACTAAAACACCGTCTTCTGTACGTACCTGGTAAGCCAGGCTGACCACCAAGTCTTTTGCTACTTTCATGATATCTCCTACCCTTGGAACAAAAATTGGCACAGATTGTAGCGGAAATCTGCACCGCTGTACTCACCAGCATAAAAAATCGCGAAGGATAACGCTACTCCGGATGGAAAATACCGATCACTTGTTCATGCGGCCGAACGTGTTTATTAACCTGCTCATCCGTCTGACGCTGATGGTGACCGCACTTCACGCACTCCACCACTTCAACGTGATCTTCACGCCATAAAGCCAGAGTATCCAATGCTTTACATTGTGGACAAACTGCTCCAGCAATGAATCTTTTACGTGTTTTCGTCTTGCTATTTGACGTCGTTGTCATCGTTTTCTCCGGCATTATTCGTATTCATCCCAGCCATCTAACTGCCGACTTTCATGCAGCATTTCTCGTTGGAAAATATCTTCCAGTTCACGGCGGGCTTCTTTAACTCTGGAAATTTGCGCGACATCACCATGATGCTGTGGCACCAATTCACGTAACATTCGCATATCAAGACGACGGAAATGTTGTTGCGCCCGGTAGGCCTGATGCGGATGCATACCTAACCCCAGCAATGTTTTGCGCCCCAGTTCCAGCGCACTGGAAAAGGTTTCGCGAGTAAAATCTTTAACACCGTTTTGCAGTAACTCATGTGCTTCAACGCGCCCTCTGGCACGGGCCAAAATGTGCAGATTGGGGAAATGTTGCTGGCACAAATGCACCAAAGTCATGGTGTCTTCCGGCTCATTACAGGTAATCACGATAGCTTTGGCTTTTTCTGCCCCAGCGGCCCGCAGCAGTTCTAGCTCAGTGGCATCACCATAGTAAACTTTATAGCCATATTTGCGCATAACACTGACAGCACTGACATCGCGCTCCAACACGGTAATGCGCATTTTGTTCGCCATCAGTAAGCGGCCAATCACCTGACCAAAGCGCCCAAAACCAACAATAATCACCTGCGGGTCATTGTCTTCAACAAACGGTTTTTCATCACTTTCTTCTTGTGCGTTGTAACGGCGAACCAAAATACGGTCAATCCCCTGCATCAGTAACGGGGTTGTCATCATTGAGAGTGTGACCACCACCAGCAGCAGTGCCAGTTGTTCAGCATCTAAAACGTGCTGAGAAAATGCCGCCGAGAACAGCACAAAAGCGAACTCACCGCCCTGACTTAGCACTCCAGCAAATTGCAACCGCACCGAACGACGCAAGCCAAATGTCCGCGCTAAACCATACAGCACGGTGCCTTTGATAAAGACCAGCACCAGAACACCTAGCAGCACATCCAACAGATGAGTGAACAGGACACCGAGGTTCAAGGCCATCCCGACCGAGATGAAAAACAACCCAAGTAACAACCCTTTAAAGGGTTCGATGGCGATTTCCAATTCATGCTGGAATTCACTTTCGGCCAGTAAGATGCCCGCAATAAATGTCCCTAATGCCATCGACAAACCCAGGGCATCCATAAACAGCGCAGAACCTAAAACCACAAGCAAAGCCGCGGCAGTAAAGACTTCCCGCACGCCAGAGGCCACAATGTAGCGAAACAGCGGGCGCAGCAAATACCGGCCCCCAATCAGCATGCCAGCAAAAGCCGCGACCTTGACTCCAATCTTAACCCAGTCATTAGCACCACCGCCGCCGCCAGCCAAAATAGGAATCAGGGCCAATGCTGGAATAACCGCCATATCCTGGAACAGCAAGACGGAGAAACCGAGCTGGCCGCCTTCGTTGCGGTTCATGCCCTTTTCCCGCATTAATTGCAATGCCATGGCCGTTGAGGACATCGCCAGACCGACACCGCCGATAAGCGCCGCCTGCCAGGCGAATTGGGTGAAATAGAGCAATGCTCCCAGCACCGCCGCCGTTATCACCACCTGACCGGCACCGACACCAAAAATCGAGCGGCGCAATTGCCAAAGCTTGGCCGGATTTAACTCCAAACCAATGATAAACATCAGGAAAACAACACCCAACTCTGAAAAATGGAGTATTTCGTCAACATCACGAATAAACCCCAACCCCCAAGGGCCAATGGCAATACCCGCTATCAAATAGCCCAATACCGCGCCGATACCCAAGCGTTGGGCAATGGGAACCGCCACCACAGCGGCAAATAAAAATAATAAAATCGCGGTCAGTAGCGCCGAGCCTTCCATATTCAGTACCCTCCCGTCGGTAGCGGTGACTGCAACCACTGCGCATAAGCTTGTGCATGGCTGGCTAAAACTTCCGGCTTTTGACGCCGCGCCCAGTAAATAACCATCGGATTCATCCAATGCATATGGCACATAGCTGCTGTCAATTCGAAAGGCCGCAGAATATCTTCCATCGGATAACGGTTATATCCCCCTGTCCGATAAGCACCTTCCGGTTCACCCGTGGTAATCACCGAACGCCAGTATTTACCGGTCAGTGCATGACCGCCCACACCATTGGCAAAGCCACGCGCCAGAACACGATCCAGCCATTCTTTTAGTAAAGCCGGGCAACTGTAGGTATAGAGAGGGTGCTGAAAGACGATAATTTGATGTTCGCGCAGCAACTGCTGCTCATGGTGAATATCAATAAAGAAATCCGGATAATGTGCATAAAGATCGTGCACAGTGACATGTTCTAATTGCTGCACCGGTTGCAGTAAAACCCGATTTGCCACCGAGTCTTGTGATTCCGGATGGGCATACAACAGCAAAACCTTCGGTAGCTGCGACATCATTCCCCTCCAAAGCGTCGTCAGGGTCCGGTTTTTCCGTTACCATGCTTCGCAAAGACCAAAAAAGACTAAGATTTGTACCCACAGTCATTGGCGTTGCCAGTAGGTAGCGGCAAGAACCACGGGGATAATAATTTAACATACTCTAAACATACGGCACTCTATGATTGTTTTTTCCTCGCTACAAATTCGACGTGGTACTCGTGTATTGCTGGATAATGCAACGGCAACGATTAACCCTGGACAAAAAGTCGGGCTGGTTGGTAAAAACGGCTGTGGTAAATCCACTCTGCTGGCGTTACTCAAAGGCGAACTGAGCGCCGATGGCGGCAATGTCACGTTTCCTGGTAATTGGGCACTGGCTTGGGTAAACCAAGAAACCCCTGCACTGGATGTGCCGGCGATAGAGTATGTTATCGACGGCGACCGCGAATATCGCCAATTGGAGGCCGAACTTCAGGCCGCCAATGAAAAAAATGATGGTCATGCCATTGCCACGGTACACGGCAAGCTCGATGCCATCCACGCATGGACCATTCAATCTCGTGCCGCCAGTTTGCTACACGGGCTGGGCTTTTCTCAAGATCAATTACAGCAACCAGTGCGTTCATTTTCAGGTGGCTGGCGGATGCGCCTTAACCTGGCACAAGCACTGGTTTGCCGCTCTGATTTACTGTTACTGGATGAGCCGACTAACCACTTGGATTTGGATGCCGTCATCTGGTTGGAAAAATGGCTGAAAAGCTACACCGGTACACTGGTGCTAATTTCCCATGACCGCGATTTCCTTGATCCTATTATTGATAAAATTTTACATATTGAACAGCAGACGCTGAATGAATATACCGGTAACTATTCATCCTTCGAACGCCAGCGCGCTACCAAGCTGTCACAGCAACAGTCAATGTATCAGCATCAACAAGAGAAAGTCGCGCATCTGCAAAGTTACATTGACCGCTTCCGCGCCCAAGCGACGAAAGCCAAGCAGGCCCAAAGCCGCATTAAAATGCTTGAGCGGATGGAGCTGATTGCCCCAGCCCATGTGGATAACCCATTCCACTTCAGTTTCCGTACACCAGAAAGCCTCCCTGACCCGTTGTTACGGATGGATAAAGTCAGTGCTGGCTATGGCGATCGCACTGTTTTAGAGTCTATAAAACTCAATCTGGTACCTGGCTCGCGCATTGGTTTGTTAGGCCGTAATGGGGCGGGTAAATCCACCCTGATTAAATTGTTGGCCGGAACACTGGAGCCGCAAAGCGGCGAAATTGGTCTATCCAAAGGCATTAAACTGGGTTACTTCGCCCAGCATCAGCTTGAATTCTTACGAGCAGATGAATCTCCACTACAGCATATGAGCCGACTGGCCCCCAAGGAGCCGGAGCAACAGCTACGCGATTATCTCGGGGGTTATGGTTTTCAGGGCGATCAGGTGACCGACCCAACGGCCCGTTTCTCCGGTGGTGAGAAGGCGCGTTTGGTGCTGGCACTGATTATCTGGCAGCGCCCTAACCTATTGCTGCTTGATGAACCGACCAACCATTTAGACCTTGATATGCGTCAGGCACTGACCGAAGCCCTGATTGATTTCGAGGGCGCATTGGTGGTGGTTTCACATGACCGCCACTTATTGCGTTCGACTACCGATGACCTCTATCTGGTACATGATGGCAAAGTAGAGCAATTTGATGGTGATCTGGAAGATTATCAGCAATTTTTGGTCGATTTACAGCGCCAACAAAGCCAGCAGGATAATCCGGCCAAAGAGTTATCCGGCAACAGCGCACAACAACGCAAAGATCAAAAGCGCCGTGATGCTGAGTTCCGCAGCCAGACTCAACCTTTGCGCAAGCAAATTATGACGCTGGAAAAACAAATGGATAAGTTAAGTGCCGAATTAGCAGCAATTGAAGAGCAACTCGCTGATTCCACACTGTACGACATCACTCGCAAGGCCGACCTGACCCAATGTCTACAGCAGCAGACGCAAGTTAAATCCAAGCTGGAAGACACTGAAATGCATTGGTTGGATGCCCAAGAGCAGGTGGAGAACATCACCAAGCAATTTGACGCGGGGTAACCGGTTTTTCATCCGACTTAATTAAGCTTAAGCACCGCACTGCACACTGACTTTCGTGTGCTATGCGCGGTGAAAGTGTCTATCAGATAAATAGATATTAAATTAGCGCTTATTTTTGTTATTACTCAGCAGATTTTAATGTCTAATAAGCTATAAAACTATTTCTGGGAAGAAGTATAGATGCAGCGCATTTTGGTCATTCGAATTGATTTCCTTGGCGATATGATATGCACCACTGCTTTATTACATGCACTAAAACAGCGCTGGCCCTCGGCTGAGATTCATGTATTAGCTAACAAATATAATCGGGCAGCACTGGCACGTAATCCTGATGTCAGCACAGTACACACTTACGTTTACAGCAAGCAATGTGAACGAAATCAACAACCTGGCAGGCTTAAGGGGCTTCTTGACCGCTTAGCCCTGATTTGGCAATTACGCCGTTTGCGCTTTGATTTGCTGATTATTCCTAATGGCGGCATGAATAAAAATAGTATTCAGTTTGCTAAACAACTTAATGTGGTTGATAGCCGCTGGCACACCCCAGCCAGTGAGTTTGATGACCGCAATCCTGACCATGTGATTAACCGGCCTATACGCCACGAAGCGCTCTCCGGTTTTGCACTGCTGCCCGAATTAAACTCAGTGGATATCAATACGCTCAAGTTACATATCTATCCTGACCCCGAATTACAGGCAAAATGGCAGACAGAGTTAGGTAAAAGCGACCGGCCACGGGTTGGTTTGTTTGTCTCTAACAAAGCCCCGCAACGGCGTTGGAGTTGGGAAAAGTGGCAGCAGTTGGCGCTAAAACTCAGCGACCAGGCTGAGATAGTGATTCTCTATGACCCCAATGATCCCCCGAGTGAACAACAGCTGGCGAGTATCAAAGGGCAGTCTTTATTAACCCCTTCTGTCGATGAATTTGTGGCCGCAGCAAGCCAACTGGACGTGGTCATTTCAGCCGACAGTGCGCCGATACATATCAGCTCCGCACTGCAAATCCCAGTGGTGGCGTTGTTTGAATCCCGACCAGAGAAATATCTGCGCTGGTATCCGCTAACGCGCCACATTTTGTTGCATGAGGGGCTGCAAGTCGACGATATCACCGTCGAGGCCGTCGAAACCGCCGCCCGCACACTATTGATCAAAAAAGAAGAGAGCTAAATGGGCGTAATCATTGCCGTTAGTTTGGATGCTGCCCAAGCCCATTAAGGTCGAAACACCGGTTTATCCCCCAAAATCGTCGCCCGGTGCATAATCCGCCGCTGCGGGAGATAATCTGCATTGGCATAGTGTTGAGTGACGCGGTTATCCCAGATAGCCACGTCATTCTCCTGCCAGCGCCAGCGCACCTGGAACTCAGGTTTGGTGGTGTGCGCAAACAGAAAACGCAGTAAGGCATCACTCTCTTTATCATTCAAATCAACGATTCTGGTGGTAAACCCTTCATTAACAAATAATGCCTGACGCCCACTCACCGGATGAGTCCGCACCACCGGATGGAGCAGCGGAGGATTCTTCTCTTTTGCCAGCAACCAGCGCTGATGATCTTCCGGTGTCGCGCGGTGTTTATGCTCGGGGAAAGAATGGGTGAAATCGTGCTCGGCCCGTAACCCCGCCAATAGCTGCTTAAACGGCGCTGAAAGTGCGTCATAAGCCGCAATTCCACTGCTCCACAAGGTATCGCCCCCCGTTGTCGGCAAGTGCTTGGCCGCCAGTATCGCGCCTAACGGCGGGTTCTCGATAAAGGTGACATCGGTGTGCCAGTTATCATTATCCGGCGGATTATTATCGTGAGTGTCCAACACAATAATTTCTTCGCACTCTTTAGCATGAGGATAAACCGGGTGAATGTGTAAATCGCCAAAGCGCCCGGCTAAATCGCGCTGCTGTAAGGGCGTAATCGGCTGATTGCGGAAAAACAGCACCTGATGTTTGAGCAGCGCATGATAAAGCTGCTCAAACTGACTGTCTCCCAATGGGCGGGCGATATTAATGTTCTCAACCAGCGCGCCAATATACGGCCCCAACGGGGTCACGACTAAACGTTCATTCATTGTTGTGCTCCATACCAAGGCGTTAACCGGCGTTGAATCGCCCGTAAACTTAATTCCATACCAAAAGCGATGATGGCAATCACACTGATGCCCGCAATCACGACATCGGTCGCCAGAAACTCACCGGCAGATTGCACCATAAAGCCCAATCCCCGAGTGGCGGCAATTAACTCAGCAGCCACCAGTGTCGACCAACCGACACCCAAACCAATGCGAACACCGGTTAGGATTTCCGGTAATGCGCTGGGCAGGATGACAAACCATAAAACCTGCCAACGGCTGGCCCCCAATGCCCGGGCAGCTCTCACTCGCACCTGTGCGACACTGCGCACTCCCGCCACCGCAGCCAAGGTTATCGGTGCGAATATTGCCAGATAAATCAACAGGATTTTTGAGGTTTCGCCGATACCGAACCAAATGACCATCAATGGTAAATAGGCCAAAGGCGGCACCGGCCGATAAATTTCAATAAGCGGGTCCAGCACGCCGCGCACCGTGCTACTCAGCCCCATGGCAATCCCAGTGGGGACACCAAGTGCGACAGCCGCTAACAGCGCAATTAAAATCCGCCCTAAACTGGCCGCCAAATGCTGCCATAGCGTGGCATCCATAAACCCCTGCGGGCTGGCAATCACCAGTAACTGCTGCAAAACCTGCTGTGGCGCGGGTAGAAATAGTGGGCTGATAAGCTGGAGAGCCGTGATAGCCCACCAGAGCGCCACCACACTCACCAGTGTGGCGATGCTGAGCCATAACCCTTTAGCCGGTGATCGGCGGGTTATCTTTTTCGTCGCGGTGCGCGCGGTATCTGACGCCAGCACGGGGGCCACTTGCGGGCGTAAATTGCCGTTACGTAATGTACTGTGCAGGCTCATATCAGGGCCTCCCGCTGTTGGAAGACTTTACCCAGCACATATTCGCGGCGGGCGATAAATTCAGGGTCAGACTTAATGCTGCGGCAAGCTTCGCCATCGGCATAGCGCTGGCCAAAGTTCAGTGATAACCGCTCCACGACCTGACCCGGCCCCGGCGACAGCAACAGCAGTTCGCTGGCCAGGAATACCGCCTCTTCAATATCGTGGGTAATCAATAGAATTTGTTTGCCAGTATCGCGCCAGATAGTCAGCAACAACTCTTGCATCTGTTCGCGGGTAAAAGCATCCAGTGCGCCGAACGGCTCATCGAGCAGTAATAAACGCGGGTCCACGGCCAGCGCACGAGCAATCCCCACTCGCTGGCGCATCCCTCCGGAGAGCTGCCAAATAAAATGATGTTCAAAACCGGCCAATCCCACCCGATTAAGCATTTTCAGTGCAGTTGCCCGCCGCTGTTGCTTGCTTAACCCGGCCAGTTGCAGGCCAAACTCGACATTACTGACCACATCGCGCCACGGCAGTAAACCCTCATGCTGGAACACCACTCCCCGCTCGGCGCTGGGGCCGTGAACCGGAATATTATCCAGAGTGATGCTGCCAGCTGAAGGCTCCATAAATCCTGCAATTAAATTTAGCAAAGTGGTTTTGCCGCAACCTGATGGCCCCAATACCACGACCAACTGTCCGGATGCGATTTGCAATGACACATCCTGTAAGGCCGGTTTGCCCTGATATTCAGCCCACAGGCCGCTGACGTTTAGCATGATGTCTCCTAGGACTGCGGCGCGGCCTGAACGTCTTTCACAAAGCGGTCAGTAACAAAATCACGATAATCACTGGCGACCTGCGGGATCTTGCCCTGCTCTTTCAGGAATGCTGCGGTATCACGGATAGCTTGATCCACCGGCTGGCCCAACTGGGTTATCTGGTCAGCAACCGGCAGGTAAGTATTGCCTTTTACCAATTCCGGCACCTGCTCGGCCGGCACCCCACTTAAGCGCGCAAGCTGGCTCAGATGCTGTGGGTTTTTAAGCCATTGTTCAGGTTGTGCCAGATAAGCCCCTTGAGCAGCCAGAGCACTGCGGGCAAAGGCCGTCACCACTTCAGGATGCGCTTGGGCAAAATCTTTGCGTACCACCCAAACATCCAGTGTTGGTGCGCCCCATTGCCCTACTTGCGCGGAATCAGTCAGGACAGTGCCGGTTTTGGCTAATTCGTTAACAGCGGGCGCCCAAACATACGCGCCGTCAATATCACCACGTTGCCAGGCCGCCGCGATAGCGGGGGGTTGTAAGTTCACAATAGTGACCTGATCCGGCTTGATGTCCCAATGCTTTAGGGCAGCCAGTAAGCTGTAATGCGTGGTGGAGATAAACGGCACCGCAATGCGTTTACCGATTAAATCCTGAGGAGTTTTGATCTCTTTTTTGACGACTAATGCTTCAGAGCTACCCAGCTGGGAGGCCAGTAAAAACACTTCAATCGGGACATTCTGGCTGGCGGCAACCGCTAATGGGCTGGAGCCGATGTTACCAATCTGCACATCACCCGAAGCCAGTGCCCTGACGACACTGGAGCCGCTATCAAATTTGCGCCAGTCCACATTGGCACCGGAAAGCTTAGCAAAGCTGTTATCCGCTTGGGCGACCTTGGCCGGCTCGGCAGAGGTTTGGTAGGCGACGGTCACATCAACCGCGTGTGCATTGGCCATCACCAATGACAGGGCCAGCAGTGCCCCACCGGATCGCAAAAAGCCGTGTGCTGCGCTGGCAAGATTCACAGAAGAAAAGGTTGTCGCCATGGGTTCACTCCGCTCAGTTAACAGTGTCATTCGCTATTATTGCGACCCTCAGCACACTCGGGGCGCTGAGATGACAGTGATACCTGAAGGAGTAACATGGCAAAAGGAATAAAAAATTATTCTTTATTCCTTTAGGAAATAACAAATCCGCTAAGAACTGAATCCTTATCTGCAACAAACAGTTAACTAAAGGGATATTTCGCCTTTGAGGAAAATGCGGGATTCACCGGAAATAAAAGTGCGATCTCCCGCTAACGTGCAGAATAACTCTCCGCCTCGCACGGAGATCTGGCGAGCATGGAGCGATGCCCTGCCCAATCGCGCCACCCAATACGGCATTAATGTGCAATGGGCCGAACCGGTAACCGGATCTTCATTACTGCTCAAGGTGAAATAGCGCGAAACAAAATCCACCTCATCACCCGGTGCCGTCACAATCACACCCCGGCCAGTATAGGCAATCAGTGCCACCAAATCCGGCTGTAACTGGCGAACCTGCTGCTCATTGTCCAGCACCACCAGCAGAGACTTCGCCTGCCATACCTGTTGAATATCCACACCGAGCAAGATTTTCAGTTCAGCCGAAATCGCGATTTGCTCTGGGGGCAATGCAGGGAAATCCAGTGACAATCGGCCAAAGTTATCCGCATCGCGCTTCACATGTAAATCGCCGCTGGCGCTGCGAAAGCAAATATCATGCAAACCGGGGTTCACCAAATTGAACATCACATGCGCCGCCGCCAAAGTGCCGTGACCACATAAATCCACTTCACGTTCTGGGGTAAACCACCGAATCGCCGACTTATCCCCTTCATCCCAGACAAAACTGGTTTCCGGCAAATTAATCTCAGCGGCAATACGTTGCATTTGTTCTGTCGACAGCGGCTTTTTCAGCAAATACACCCCGGCCGGATTACCGGATAATCCTGTGCCGATAAATGCATCAACATGAAAATAGTTATAAGCCATCAATTAGCTCCGGTGATTAATCAATGTAAAATCATTAATTAGTGCCAAATCAATAGCACACAGGCCGCGGTCAGCAAACCCATCGAGATATTAAATGTGAACCAAGCCCGGCGGCTGCGCAGCAAGCGGCCAATCAAAGAGCCAAAACCCAGCCAAATAATACCGGCCACCAGATTCACCATAAACATGCCAAGACTTATCATTAAGATGGAATGATTATAAGCCACACCCGCCATGCTGAAGCTGGCAACGGAGCCTAATCCCATCAGCCATGCTTTTGGATTAAGAAACTGTAATAACCATCCCTGATACAAACGCAGCGGTTTTGGCGGTGCAATATTGGTTTCTAATTTTTCATAGGCCGAAGTGGCAATTTTCCATGCCAGCCACAGTAGATAAAGACTCCCGAGAATTTTCAGAATTAAGTGCAAAGAGGGATAGATCAAAATCAGGCCACCGACCCCAAATGCCACCAGTAACAGCATACTCTGCATGCCTAACATAATGCCTAACATCAACCAGATAGACCGCATAAAGCCGAAATTGGCTCCGGCTGAGGTTAATAACATATTGTTTGGGCCGGGGGTAATTGCAGCAACCCAGAGAAAACCTACCATTGAAAGAAATAAACTCAGTTCCATGAGACGGGTGCCTCTCACCCAAAATGATGCGCGATATACCCATGAAGCTAACAGTGTGCTATTGATCACACAAGAGCAACGACATGATTTCCATTCATCATATGTATGAAATATTTCGCCCGCTGGCCGGTGCCAGCAACCCACACCTTCAAACACTGCTGCCACGGCTTGTGAGGCGACGTGTGCAACTGCGGCCGTTTTGGCAACGGCTGGAATTGCCCGATGGGGACTTTGTCGACCTGGCCTGGAGTGAAAATCCTGAGCTGGCGCGCGATAAACCCAGAGTGGTGCTATTCCACGGGTTGGAAGGAAATTTTTACAGCCCTTATGCCCATGGTTTACTGCACGCTTGGCAAGCCAAAGGGTGGTTGGGGGTAGTCATGCATTTTCGTGGATGCAGTGGAGAACCTAATCGCAAGTCTCGCATTTATCACTCCGGTGAAACAGAAGATGCGCGTTTCTTCCTGCGCTGGCTGCGGGAAAACTATGGTCAGGTGCCAACGGCCGCTGTCGGCGTCTCTTTGGGGGGCAATATGTTAGCTTGCTATCTGGCACAGCAAGGGCGCGATAGTTTATTAGAGGCCGCCGTGGTGGTTTCTGCCCCCCTGATGCTCGAACCTTGCGCGAATCGAATGGATCAAGGTTTCTCACGTGTTTATCAGCGCTATTTGTTGAATCAGCTCAAGTTAAATGCCACTCGTAAGCTGTTGCATTACCCCGGAAGCCTGCCGTTGAATCTGGCGCAATTGAAAGGGCTGCGGCGAATCAAAGAGTTTGATGATGTCATAACGGCGAAAATACATGGCTTCAATGATGCACTGGATTACTATCGGCGTTGCAGCGCTTTGCCACTGCTACCGCAAATTACAACGCCATTGCTTATCATTCATGCTAATGATGACCCATTCATGACGGCCGACGTTATCCCCAACCGGCAGGAATTACCAAGTAACATTGATTATCAGTTAACTGAGCATGGCGGCCATGTCGGATTTGTCGGCGGCTCATTAAAACACCCACAAATGTGGTTGGAACAACGTATTCCAGCCTGGCTTTCCCCCTATTTGGAGCAACAGTCATGATTATCCCCTGGCAGCAAGTCGATAGTGAAACACTGGATAATCTGCTTGAAACCTTTGTGTTACGTGAAGGCACCGATTACGGCGAGCAAGAGCGCTCATTGGCACAAAAAGTCGAAGATGTGCGCCGCCAATTAGTGAGTCGTGAGGCGGTATTAGTGTGGTCTGAACTACACGAAACCATCAATATTATGCCGCGTGGTGCATTTCGTGCCGGGGCAGAAGAGTTGCCATAACCCTCGCGTTGTCGCCACACTCTTCGAGTAAAATCAGAGTGACAAGCTGGACACTTTGCCCTAAAAATAGCCATTAACGATAAAAAAACAGCCAATTTCAGCCTGTCCACTGAGGATCTAACCCCATGGAGTTACAGCTAATATGTCAATTAAACATCCGGTTATAGCCGTTACCGGCTCAAGTGGCGCAGGAACCACGACCACCAGTTTGGCGTTTCGCAAAATTTTCCAGCAATTGAATATTCGCGCGGCACAAATTGAAGGTGACAGTTTCCACCGCTACACTCGCCCGGAAATGGATGCCGCCATCCGTAAAGCGCGGGATCAAGGCCGACATATCAGCTATTTTGGCCCAGAAGCCAATGATTTTGGTCAGTTGGAAGAAAGTGTGTCCCAATACGGTGAGCACGGAACCGGGCGCTCACGTAAGTATTTGCATACCTATGATGAAGCCGTGCCCTATAACCAGATTCCCGGCACATTCACTCCTTGGGAGTCGCTACCCGAGCCGACTGATGTGCTGTTTTATGAAGGCCTGCACGGCGGGGTCGTGACTGAACATCATGATGTCGCGAAACATGTAGATTTGCTGGTTGGCGTAGTCCCCATCGTTAACCTGGAGTGGATTCAGAAATTAGTCCGGGATACCGGCGAGCGCGGCCATTCCCGTGAAGCGGTCATGGATTCCGTGGTGCGCTCCATGGATGACTATATTAACTACATCACCCCCCAGTTCTCGCGCACCCATATTAACTTCCAGCGGGTACCGACCGTCGATACCTCTAACCCATTTGCCGCCAAAGCCATTCCGTCACTGGATGAAAGTTTTGTCGTCATTCATTTCCGGGGTTTGGATCAAATCGATTTTCCCTACTTACTGGCGATGCTACAGGGATCATTTATTTCAAATATCAATACATTGGTAGTCCCAGGCGGGAAGATGGGGCTGGCGATGGAGTTGATTATGGCGCCATTGGTGCAGCAATTGCTGGAAGGGAAAAAAATTGGTTAACACTATCCCAATCCAAAGTCATTGGAGCTGCGGGTAGGCGGCAAGCGAACTCATCCCGATGAGCTTACATAAGTCAGTGATTCGGGTGAGCGAGCACAGCTAACAGCCCCGCAGCTTCAAGGACGAAGGGTTTGCTTAGGCGACTTCGCGGATTTCAAAACTGTGGGTAATGGTCGCCGCTTTGCCCAGCATCAGAGAAACCGAGCAATATTTCTCAGCCGAAAGTTCAACCGCGCGCTCAACAATTTTATCGGTCAAGCCCTTGCCGCTGACAATAAAATGCAAGTTAATTTGCGTAAACAGGCGCGGTGCCTCTTCTCGGCGCTGCGAAGTTAACGTCACTTCGCAATCGCGCACATCGTTACGGCCTTTTTGCAAAATGGAAACAACGTCAATTGCACTACAGCCGCCTGCCGACATTAACAACATTTCCATCGGGCTTGGTGCTTTATCGCCCGCATTCCCATCCATTAAAACTTGATGGCCTGAAGCCGACTCACCCAAAAATGTCAGTCCCTCAACCCACTTTACACGTGCCTGCATAACTCTTGCTCCCGGTTAAATTTTCTGGTTCAGACTACCCTTTCATTTACAAACTGGCAATGTAACCCGATGTTCATCATGCTGAAGCGATACAACACAAGACACTGGCCTCATCCTGTGCTACAAACAGAATCGAAAGTGTTGTTTCTAGAATTAAATAGGGTAGCTTCTCAATACTCAGTGAAGGGTTTCTACCCGGTACGTATCTTGGCTATACCTTTCGGCAGTTGAGCAAATTAATATGCTAAATGAAAGTGTATTTTATAAGCACGCCGTACAGGGAACTCTGAGCCCTGTTAATTAGGCAGCGATAACAACAGAGGATAACAGCGAATGGTTCTCGGCAAGCCACAAACAGACCCGACTCTCGAATGGTTCCTGTCTCATTGCCATATCCACAAATATCCATCGAAAAGTACGCTAATTCACCAAGGTGAAAAGGCCGAAACGCTTTACTACATCGTGAAAGGCTCCGTTGCGGTGCTTATCAAAGATGAAGAAGGTAAAGAGATGATTCTCTCCTATCTAAACCAGGGAGATTTCATCGGCGAGCTTGGATTATTTGAAGAAGGCCAAGAACGTAGTGCCTGGGTTAGAGCAAAAACCGCCTGTGAAGTGGCTGAAATTTCTTACAAAAAATTCCGTCAGTTGATTCAGGTAAATCCAGATATCTTGATGCGCCTGTCTTCACAAATGGCGAATCGCTTACAGATAACATCTGAGAAAGTGGGTAACCTTGCTTTCCTTGATGTCACTGGGCGCATTGCACAAACACTGCTTAATCTGGCAAAACAACCCGATGCCATGACCCACCCAGATGGGATGCAGATAAAGATTACCCGCCAGGAAATTGGTCAAATCGTTGGCTGCTCCCGCGAAACGGTGGGGCGGATACTAAAAATGCTGGAAGATCAAAATCTGATCTCCGCACACGGTAAAACGATTGTCGTTTACGGCACCCGTTAGTTCCCTATAAACCAGTGCCGCTAACCCGGCACTGGTTTTCTTCATCTGTGTGATTAATAAACTCCTGGGGCCTACATGAATTGGCAACGGCTTATTTATCATCCTGAAGTTAACTATGCTCTCCGCCAAACGCTGGTTCTGTGCATACCCGCGGCATTGGGGTTTGCTATTGGCGATTTACGATTGGGGTTGATGTTCTCCCTGATACCCGCTTGCTGTAACATTGCTTCGCTAGATACCCCTCATCAACATTTCTTCCGGCGACTGATTGTCGGCGGGGCTCTCTTTACCTTCAGTAGCTATCTAACTCAACAACTGTTGCTGTGGGATATCCCATTGCCAGTGGTGCTGCTTGGCCTCGCATTAACATTGGGGATAAGTGGTGCCATCAGTCAGCTCAATGGCCGTTTGCTCCCGGCCGCACTGATTGCCGCGATTTTCAGTCTCAGCATGATAGGTCGCGCGCCCATCTGGCAAGCCCCATTGATGTGTGCCGTGGGGACTCTCTGGTACGGCGTATTTACCTGGCTGTGGTTCCGGTTATGTAAGGACCAGCCCATCCGTGAGCCATTGAGCCAGCTTTACCATCTGTTGGCCAATTATTGCGATGCGACATTCCGTTTATTTGGCCAGCGCCGGGAAACGGAAAAGGCAATACCGCAGTTGTTGGATAAACAGCAAGGTATCATGGATGAAATTAATCAACTTTATCAACAATTTAACCTGCTTCCTAACACCACCAAGAAAGAGCAAAAACGGTTACTGACACTATTTCAGATGGCCCTCGATTTGCAAGAACACATCACTGCGGCAATGAATCAGTCAGAAAAAACGCAAGAGCTGATTGAGCAGACACCTATAGAAAAGGTCCTTGAGCGCAATATACAGATTATCTCAACGCAAATGCGCACCATTGCCGATGATATTCTCTACCACCACCGCGCGAAAACCGGCTTTAGCGCCGGTGATGCACTGGTAGAACTGGAAGAGATTGCCCAGCAACATCCTAATAATCCAGTGGCGCAATTTTGCTATTACCATATCAGTCATATTACCCAAATTCTGAGCGACCAGCGCCCGCAGTATGACCGTGATTTGATGTCCAGCCAGATATCCCAACCGTTCTGGCCGGCGCTTGTCGGCTACTTATCTTTTAAATCCAGTGCATTACGTGATGCTGGCCGGATTGGCGTCACCCTGGCTGCTGGCAGTTATATCGGCAACCTGATCCACCTGCCTAAACCTTACTGGATTTTACTCACCATCATGTTGGTGACACAAAACGGCTATAACGCCACGAAGATCCGTATTCATCACCGCGCCCTTGGCACCCTGATAGGGCTGTTACTCGCGGCAGCTTTACTGCACTTTAAAATGCCGGAAGGCACCACGCTGAGCATCATGTTACTCATCACATTGGTAGCCTATCTGGTTCAACGCAAAAACTATGGCTTGTCAGTCATTTTTAGAACTATCACTACGGTGTATATCTTGCAGCTATTGACCGGAGAAGGGGCGGACTTTTTGATCCCGCGGTTGCTGGATACGTTAATCGGCTGCGCATTGGCCTTTGCCAGTGCACTCTGGTTATGGCCTCAGTGGCAAAGCGGTTTACTGCGTAAAAATGCGCATCAGGCGCTAGAGAGTTATCAGAGTATCCTGCGTATCCTACTGAAACCTAAGCCAGATGTTGGGGAACTGTCCTATGAGCGCATTCAGGTGAACAAAGCCAGCAATGCTGTTCTTAACTCACTGAATCAGGCCATGCAGGAGCCGGGATTCAACTCCAAATATTTATCAGACATGCGCCTATGGGCCACACATAGCGAACTTATTGTCGGGCATATCAACGAGATGACTATCCTGACCCGGGCCTATCCACTGGGAGAATCGCCCGCAGATGCAGATAAACGCCACGTCCGGTTAACCGTTAAATTGGCGGAAGATTATTTACAGCTATGTGAAATGGCGATACAGCAATGCCAGCAACGGCTGGAGTCGGATAGCAGTGAGGGGAATAACGATTTTGTGCAAA